>JBAWGF010000103.1:0-10772 GCA_049592615.1 Candidatus Acidiferrales bacterium | reverse complement strand
GTCATGTACCGCTCCATGACCGTTCTCAACTGGTCGGCGGCGAAAACCTACGCGGAATTGGAAAGGGATCTGCGAGCCGTGCAGGCACTGGTGCTCGCATCCATTCTGGGCGTCATTTTTTATTACGCCATCGCGATTGGCGCAAACTTGAGAGGCATGGCGATCGGCTACGGTCTTTTTGTCGCAACCAGCATCGCGAATCTTGCCCTGCGATCCTATCGGCACCAATCGTTTTACGATACCTGGTTGGTCATCCAACCGCTCTCTTATTTGATTTCGCTCATGGTCTGGACAGTCGCATTCTGGCGGTACCAACCGAACCCAGTTCCCGCGCCGCCGGCGCGAATCGAGTCAGATTATCTGGAGCTTGTCTCGAAAACGAGAAAGATGCTCGGTTCGATACGGTCTCACCTCGGAAGGTCGGCGCGGCCATGACCCTTCTAATTTTCTTCCTATCCATCGCGGCTGGCCTGATGCTTGTTTTAATCATGCTCGCGCGGCGTGGCTCACGCCCGGAAGGCAGCGCGCAGGGACTGGTCGAAGCACAGCATGCGTTGCGTTCTTTGCAACATGATTTACTTCCACCCGAACTGATCGAACGCATTTTTGCCGAGCAAGACCGCGACTACATCGCTTCCTCGGTCCCGCTCTCCGTTCAAGAACTTTTTATTGAGGAGCGGAGGAAGATCGCATTTTCCTGGGTGCGGCAAGTTCGCAGCGGAATTCTCAGCCTTCGGAGTTTCCATCGCTCACAGGCGCGGTTCTACGCCCGGATGACATTCGGAACCGAAATCGAACTCGCGTTGCACTTCGCCGCTCTTTTGGCTTTCTGCCGCACATTGCAGGTTGTTCTGTATTTCGGGGGGCCTTACGCGGCACCGAAGATGGTGGGAAAGACGGTGGGCATTGCCGAGGGCCTTTGCCGTGCGTCCGAGAAGTCTCTTGCATTCATGAAGCCGCCCAGCTTCGACGCTTTTGCTGGGCATTCGGGGGATAGCGGCGCGGCGGGCTGACAGGTAAATGATGGCGAAATTCAACTCAAAGCGGATGGATGTACAGATGGCGGCGCAGGATCTACGACGCCGCACGCTCTCGAAGATCGAGCGCCCGCTGGATCGTCTGATCTATCTGGCATCGCTGCGCGATTACAATACCGGCGTGTACTACCACGACGGCCTCTCCGCGCGGTTTTCGGAGGACGTGGCCTGCGAAGCCCTGGCCGATTGCCACCGCGAGGAATTCCGGCAGCTTTTCTCGTGTTCGCTCGAAGAACTCGTGGATCAGCTCAACGCTTACGTGGATTCGACGCACACGATGGCGCAGGATTTCATCGCAGCGTGGAAGGGATTGGAGCCGTACCGAATCGCTGTGCCGGTTGAGACCGACCCACTTTCAGCAGAATTTTTCTTTTCAAACCTCAAGATCGCCTTGGCAATTTTGGAGAGCCGTCTCCATGTGCGTCCGGTGCCGCGACCAGACGCATGGCCACAGCCGTCACCTGGCCAATAATCTCCGCCTCATCTGGGTGCGCAAACTGTTTGGTCGTACACCCGGAAAGCGGGTGCGGAATCAACGTCAATTGCGATCCACGCGACTCGCACCACGAGCACGCGTACCCATCCCGCAATTCAACAAAATAGATGGGCCGGTCAAACTCTGTCCGCCACTCCGAGGGCAGCATGCGATTCGACTGGCTGTCGATCTGCACGAAGGATCCCGGCCGGAGCAGCGGGTACATCATGTAATCCTGCATTCCGATATATCCGTACTGGCAATGGCGCACGTCCAGTTTTTGAATCAGCGAGATCGGGACTTCTCCCCACACTTCCACCATTCGCGCAATCAAACTGGTTTTCTCGAGACTGAATCCCTTGTCGAAGCGCACCGGAAACGTGATCGCCTTATCCGGGTCGGGCGCCTCGAGCGATGCAAGATGCGTATGCTGAAGCGGCAGGGAAAGCTGATAGAGCGCGCTACTGTCCAGATCGACGCCGAAAACGCCGAGTAGATCGGCAAATTTTGTACGGTAGATGACGCTCAGACTAAAAAGCTTGTAGATACTTGGGACGGAGGTTTTGTTTTCGAGCTGGGTCAGCCAGGCGTTGGAAATATAGAACTCATCATTGTTGCGGTCCTCGGATATTTTCCGGCTGAGGTCCTCGACTTCGCGCGTCGTGATCCCCAGACGGTTCCGAAGTTCCTTGAGCTGTTCACCAGCGCGCAATGATTGCTCCGTTCAACTGTTCCATTCTGAAACATTTTGGAATTCACTGCTTGTAATGTCGAGCAGACTAAAGCTTTCGGTCTCCCGAATCAACTGAATTGACGCCACGCCCTGATTCTCGCAAAACCACGAAAATCTCGCCAGGCTTACTGCATGGCTTCTGGAAGCGTCCAATTCGTCGTGCCGCAAGTGTCCGAGCCACAATTTTCCGCCGATGCATCGCTCGGCTGCGAGCCGCGAACCGGGCACAACTCGGCGACGGAAGATTCCGGCCGGCGATTTGAACCACGTTGAGCCTGCCAGGCGCTCCAAGCCTGATTGTCGCGCAAAGCGATTTTTTCTCAATTTTTCCCTAACCTGCTTGCAATTAGAAGCAAAAGGCGAATGTTTTCGGGTGCTCAGGCGCACACCCTCAAGATAGTTTCACGCGTTCGCAGCCGACCTAATTCTCAACGAGAGGGAGTTAGGGCCCCGGTTACGCCACAGTTGTGCGGACGCACCAGGGGGGCTCTCGCGAATCGCGGGGGCCCCGCATTTTTTTCCTGGCGACTTGCGCTTCGCACCTGCATTCACAGTTCGAGCGGACATAGAATTCACGCCGAAGGTGCGCTTGGCTGGGGGCTGGAAGCGGAATGACGCAGGACACCTATACCGGAGCGCCTCCCGATGCCGGCTCGCGGTACGCCGAACGACGCTCCGTTCCCAGATATGCATTCATGGCGGCGGCAGAGGTTGTCGAACCTATCTCGAAGACGCGCTTTCCCGCACAGATTACCGAAATCAGCGTCAAGGGCTGCTTCGTCAAGGCCCCTGAGCCACTCACAAGAAATACAGTCTTCAAGCTGCGGATCACCTATGAAGGAGCCGAATTCGAAACCTGGGCTAGGTCCGCTTACGCCATCCCCGGAAATGGCATGGGAGCAGCCTTCCTTCAGCCGAATCAAGACCAGATGACCATCCTGGAATCCTGGGTTTCAGGGGTCACCGCGCATCCCGTCTAAACTGCATGTGTTGGGTTCCAGCCTCCGAGACCGCGCTGGAGGGTTCCCTTTTCGCGTCATCCGTGCCTGCAGTGCTAGCCCCGGATTGGCGGTTGTGCCAAGCTAAAATCAAGGCAGGTATCCGAGATGAGCGAATCCACTGGAACGCCATCTTCCGAGCAACAGTATCGCGACCGTCGGTCGGTCCCACGCTTTAATTTTATCGCCAGCGTGGACCTCACTGAGCCGGCGAGCGACATGCGCATAGCCGGGCGCATCTCCGAAATCAGCCGCAAAGGCTGTTACGTGGACATCCTGAACACACTGCCGGTCGGCACTCTGCTGCACCTGCGAATTACTCGCGATCAAGGCTCTTTCTCATCGAAAGGGAAGATCATCTACGTCCATGAAGCCATGGGCATGGGTGTCGGGTTTGTTGACGTGGCGGAAGAACAGCTGAAAATTCTCGACTCGTGGCTGGCCGAACTAGCCGGCTAAATCAAATCGCAAAAATTGTTTCACCAGGTCCCTGATCGACACGCCCGCTCAGGGCTTCGCGCGCATTCCCGGGCGCCGGTTTTTTTTGGCACGCTGCTTCGGAGCCACGAGAAGATAACTTCCCTTCACTAGCTCCGTCACTTCCGTCCAATTCAATCGCGCGGCATCAACACGCAGCGTCACCCATCCGTGCTTGCCAATGTAAGGTGTGCGAAAAAATCGCCGGTCGTTTAGAAAAATTCCTTGCAGGTCAATCCCGACCTTCACGCAAATTCCCAGCTCTCCTTTGTACGTCTCGAGAACCGCGAAAGTCTTCCCGTCCGTCTGGAATGTAGGATGGCCAAACGTGATGGTTTCCGAAGCTCCCGGCAAAGCCAGCGAAGCTTTCCGCAGCTTCTTCAAAATTCCAGGCTCGGTCACCATTTCGGATTCCCGAGACTCCTGCGGTAAGATAATAGCTTCCCAGTCCAGGGGAGGAAGTCATTGGGTTTCAGTGCAAGCACACGCCAGTTGGGGGAAGTGACTATCATTGATGTTCGCGGGCGATTCACTCTCATCGAGGGCGAGGCCATCCATGAAATGCTCGTGGACCTTTTTCGCGAAGGGCGGAGAAGGCTGCTCTTGAATTTTCGCGATGTCTCGTATCTCGATAGTTCCGGCGTTGGCCAGCTCGTTCGCAGCCTCTATACCGCCCGGAAAAATAGCGCCGAGCTGAAAGCCGTGGAACTGAATCCGCGGGCGCGGGAAGTCCTGCGGCTCACGAATTTGCACACGGTCTTCGCCGATTTTCCCGACGAACAAGCCGCTTTGAAGAGTTTTTCGCTGTGAAACGCCGCTCGCAGGGAATCCGCCCTTTTCGACGCCCTCGCTACTTCTGGATCACGCCGCAAGCAAGGCGCGCGCCGGCATTTCCCGTGGGATCGGTCTTATAGTCGTCCGCCTTTTCGTGGATCACGATCGCACTGCCGCCCTCGTGAAATAGAGAGTTCGGCCCATCTGCCAGCGACACGCTCGAAGCCAGGATCGAGATGGTGGCATTTCCTGCGGCGTCGACGTCGAAATTCGGCAAATCGCCCGCGTGTGAGCCGCTCGGGTTGTCCTTGCCGTGCTGTTTGCCATACGGATTGAAGTGTCCCGCAGCGGACTTGAAGTCCGGCCCTTCACATTTCCCGGCCGCGTGGATGTGCATCGCATGCGTGCCCGCAGGCAGTTTCGTCACGTTCGCCTGAATCAGCACGCCGCCGCTTTCCTGCGTGAGCGTGGCTGAGCCGATCTTTTGGCCTTGCCCGTTCACGATGTCTGCGTGCGCTGTTTGCGTTCCCTGACCGAAAGCAGCCGTCGCAATCAGCAATGCAGGTACCACCGCCAGATAACGAATGGACATCGGAATTGCCTCCATGAATGAGATTTGGCCCGCCTGCCGTTAGATGCACAAAACGGCCGAAAGCTACCAAGATTTCGCCTGGAAATCACTGCGGGGATGTTCTTTCTCAGGAATCCGGCTGCGCAGGAAACAGTGGTGCCGGAGGAGGGAGTCGAACCCACACGGCCTTGCGACCAACGGATTTTGAGTCCGCCGCGTCTGCCATTCCGCCACTCCGGCGTTGCCAACTCTTCTCGCAGGTTAGCACGGCCCCGCACCCACGCTCAAATAGTTTGCAGGCTGCTGCAAATTGGTTTTGTCACGCGGGTGTGGGTTACGGCTTGTGCCGCGTGTGGGCCTTGGCGCGGAATTTGTCCGTATGGACGACGGCGCGAAACACGCGCCCGAGGACGTGTTCTCCCGACCGCGCCTCGACTTCGAAGATCAGGAATCGCCCTTCCTGTTTCGCAAGCCGCGCCGTCGCGCGGACGGTCGCGCCCGCCGTAATTGCTTTCAAGTGGTCCACTCCAATGCGCGTTCCCACCGTGATCGCCCCCGGCGGCAATTCCGGCTTCACGGCGTCCGCCGAGGCCCATTCCATCAGTCCAATCATCGCGGGTGTCGAAAGTACGGGAGGGAGGCTCGGGTCGAGCGCCGAAAGCGTCCATTGATGCGTCACAACTTTTTCAACGGCGAATTCGAGCCCGATGGTGAATTGTTGTTCGCTCTTGCCTGTCGCGCCAGGCTTGCCGGTGGTTGTCATCGAGAAGGTTCACGCCCGCCGGCCGGCCGCACCGGCAAAACCGCATGTGGATTGAGATGGTGGCGCGTGAATTCCGTGAGCGTGATGCCGAGCTGGCTCCACAGCCGCCGTTTCAGGCTGCTGTAATCCTGCGAGCCGCTGAAAATGTCGCGAATCACATCGCGAAATGCGGGCGAGTAATTCAATAGCTGCACCATTCGCGTGGTGATCGCGCCGCCAAGAAAATTTCCGCGGAAAAGCTTCTTCGCAATGTTTGCCGCGAACTCCAGTTCCGCAGAAAACGAAGCGCGCAACCGTTCCGGGTACGTCTGCGGCCGCCCTTCAATCAGCACCTGCGCCAGCAGGTCGCCCGAACGCATCGCGTAGTAAAGCCCCTCGCCCGTGATCGGGTCCACGCACGCCGCCGCGTCTCCCGCCATCGCCCAGTTCTTTCCGACGATGCGGCGCCCGCGCAGCGTCTTCGCTTGCGGCGAAGGCAGCACGTGGCTGAAAAACTGCGCGCCGTCCATCGGGATTTTTTCTTCCTCGACGAATTCTTGCAGGTGCCGCCGCATGGTTTGGCTCGAGGTTTGCCCCAGCTTCGCGCAGATCCCCACCGAAAGATGATCCGCCCGCGGGAACGACCAAAGGTAGCCTTCGAACTGCTTCAGGAATTTCACTTTGATGACGTCTTCTTCGGTCGGCACGAAATACCCGATCGTCATTTCAAGGTCCTGCGCGCCGAGCGCCGTCGTTTCGGGCAGCAATTGATTTCGCGCTCCCGCGGCCAGCACCACAAAATCGGAAGTCCGCTCTTCGCCCGCCGCCGTAAGCCGCACCCGCGCGCCATTCGTATCCACATTCGTCACGCGCGAACACAGCGCCGTACACCCCGCCGCTACCGCCCGGTCGAGCAGTAAACCGTTGAGCACTTTACGCGCGTAAATCACGATCGGATGGCTCATTTCGAATTGCGCGCGGTGCCCGTGGCTCGAAATCAGCTCCGCCGTCCGGATAATTTTTTTTGGGTGCGGTGAATCGAGAAGGAAGGGATACGCTTCGATGGCTTTGTGCGTCAGACCGCCGCCGCACGGCTTCTCCCACGCCAGCCGTTCGTCGTAAATCGTTACGTCGAATCCGGCCCTGGCGAGACGCTCTCCGCAGAGCGCACCGGCGGGACCGCCTCCGACAATGGAGATTTCATTCATGGTCCGGGTCAGGTCAGTGGGAACACCGCTGCAATAAACCAGGCCGCCAGTATAGCACCAAACAAACCGGCAGCCGCGGGGGAGCCGGTTCGCAAACGTAACGCATCGGTGGCAAGCCTTTGCAGGATAGAAAACAGTGCCAGGAAAATAAACAGCAGCAAAATCAGGACCTGTCCGCTCGCGATTGTGTAGAAAGTGAGCGCGCAGGCGAGCCACAACTCGAGCCTCAGTAACATGAAAACTCCGAATCTCCCCGCCCGGCGCCACCCGTTCGCGACCGGCCCAAGCGTGATTTCCTCTGCGAAGCAGAAAATGTATGTCACCGGCAGCAATCCCGCGAACCGTAGCCATCGCGGCGCGTTCAACCACATGTCAGTGAGCTGCCAGTCGAGCCATCCGCCGAAGACGAGGATCGTCGCAAATCCAAGCGTCGCCGCCGCGAGGAAGCGTCCCGCATCCGGCGGCAGGGCGCTTTTCGCTTCTTTCCTGTTCAACGCAATCAACAGCACGCCAAAGATCAGCAGCAGGGAAGCGAGATAGTCGCCCGTGTAAAGATGGAGAAATTTCAGCGGCACCCCGATCGCCTGAATCAGCACGCCCGCAAGCGCGCACGCCGCACCTTCGGCCAACAGCAGCGCTCGCGACGGCCGCGCACGCGACGGCTCTTCCTGCGCAGGTCCTGCAAGTTTCCCGGCAATCGTCGCGCACAGCGGAAAGAGGAATAGCAAGCCAAGAAGTCCGCGAAGAATCGCGAACTGCACCTTGTCCGCGGGGATCTCCCGGCCGATCTCGTCGTTCATTTCGCGCGAAGCCCCATGAAGCGTGTCCGCAATCCAACCGCGGCTCCGAGCAATGACGCTCGGATCGAAAAGCAAACTCGTATGAGTTGCACTCGGAACGTGAATCAGCTCAAACGCCCGGTGCTGCGCGAAATCTTCCGGCGCAATGCGGCTTCCCCCGGCAGCTTCTTCCAACTGCTTCGCTTCTTCTTTCAACAGCCGCATATCGAACTGCGCGCTGAAAACGAGCAGATTCGACGGGATTCGCTGCGGCGCATTCATCGGCGCCGGCGAAATTGCAATCGTCGCCGCGACCGGATCGCGATCGGCAATTCGAATCGCGATTGCTGCGCCCATCGAATGCCCAACGAGAATTGTGGTTTGAGGATCGATCGCCTTGTTGCGAATCAGAGATTCCACGACGACGTCGGCGCACTGTTGCACTCGAGTAAACGAAAATCGTTCTTCGCTGTCGTCGTGCCCCGGGAGATCGGGAATGTAAGCGCGGACTCCTTCGCCCGCAAACCGCTCGCCCAGCGAAAGCATGACTCTTCGATTCGCGGATAATCCGTGCAGGAGAACGACGGAGCCGGATACATGATTCTTCGGCGGCTCGATGACGGTCATCGGCATCCGGCAGCCCCGATCTTCGAAAAAAACATCGTGCATCGGCGGTATTGCCCGCCGGATTTGAATCGCGCCTTGAACGAGCAGGACAATGCCGAAAGCCGCCGACGCAAGTTCCAACCGGAGCGGCCAGCGGCTCATCGTGTCTTCCGCGGCGATTTCAGCTCGCATGATAGAATAATGCGTTTGCTGCGACCCGCGCGCACGGGCTGAGGGGCAGGGAATTGGGAAAAGTCGTTTCGCAAGGCGAGTTGATTCTCCAACGTCGCGAATGGAAACGCAACGGCCGCCGCGTCGTCTTCGCGAGCGGCGCATTCGATCTGCTTCATCCCGGCCACATTCGCCTGCTCGAGCAGGCGCGTTCCCTCGGCGACATTCTCATCGTTGCTGTCCAGAGTGACGCAAGCGTTCGCTCTGCGCCCGCCACGCCAAATAATTCTTCGAAAAATTCTCTGCCGCGCCCGATTACGCCCGGGGCCGAACGCGCCGAAATCCTCGCCGCGCTTGCCGCCGTGGATTTCGTCGTCGAATTTGACCAGCCTTCGCCGCGCAATCTCATCGCGCAAATCGCACCGGATGTTCTCGTGCACGGCGGCGCAGGCGCGCGTGACGCAGCCGCCATTCGCGACGACAAGGAAGCGGAATCCGCGGGCGCGAAAATCGTCCGCATCCCGCTCGAGCCCGGCTATTCGACCTCGCGTCTCCTCGATCGCATCAAACAACTGCGCGCATGATTCTTCCCCTGGTTTCCGAGCTTCTCGCGCGGGTCGGCCGCCGCCCCGTGGTCGAGGAAGCATTCGAAACGCTCCGTCGAAGCGGCGGAGAAGTCCGCCTTGCAGGTTTGACCGACCCAGCGAAATCATTTCTCGTCCCGCTCGCCTTGGCGGACCTCGGCCGCCCCACGATTTTTCTCGTTGAATCGAATCAGCGTGCCGAAGCGCTGCTCGAGCCGGTGCGTTATTTTTATCGCGCCGTCACGGGCAAGCCGGGCCGCCGCGTTGCGCATTTGCCCGCGCACGATGTGTTGCCGTATGAGAATCGCTCGCCGCACGCGGAAATTTCCGAAGACCGCGCCATCGCCCTGTGGAGATTTGCGACGGGCGAGGCCGATCTCCTCATCGCGCCCGTCCACGCGGCGCTGTGGCGCTGGCGCGATCCGGATTTCTACCGCCAGCTTGCGCGAACCATCGCGCGCGACGAATCCATTCCCCACGAAGAGCTTCTCGAATTTCTTTCGAGCGCGGGATACGAGAAGCAAGTGACCTGCGAAATGCCCGGCCAATATTCCGTGCGCGGAGGCATCATCGACGTTTTTTCACCCGAAGCCCCGCAACCCGTCCGCATCGAGCTGCTCGGCGACATGATCGAATCCATTCGTGCGTTTGACCCGAATACGCAGCGCTCCACAAATCCCGTTGAACGTGCGACGCTTCTTCCGCTCACGGAATTTCCCCGCCGCGCCGAATTGCTCGAGCGATTGCGCGTCACCTCCGCGTCCGGCGGCGAGGACGACGCTGCACCTGCCGGTTTTTGTCCCGGGTGGGAATTTCAGGAAATTCTTCTCGAAGAGCGCAACGCAAGTCTTTTCGATCTCGTCACCGATCCTCTCATCGTCGAAGACGAGCCGTCGCTCCTCGAATCCGCGTCCGGAAAATACCTCGTAAAGCTGGCGGAGGCATTTGAAGAAGCGGACGATCCCATGGCGCAACCGCCCGCTCGTTACATCTTCAACGGTCAGGAATGGAAGAGCGCGATTTCGCGCGCCCCGCGATTGGGGCTCGAGCATCTTGGGATCGCGCCGGACAATGGCTCGACTTCACCCGAACGCGTGCTCCACACGCAGCCGACCACGCGTTATCACGGCAATCTTGCCGCATTTATGGCGGAAGTCAGCGGCAGGCTGGCATCCGGCGAGCACGTGATGGTCTCCGGCTCGACGACCGGCGAACTCGAGCGCCTTGCGGATATTTGCCACGAATACGAATTGCCCTACCGCATGGGAGAGCTGGAAGAAAACGTGACGGTCACGCGGCTTGCGGAAGAGGGCAGCGGCAGCAGCGCGCCCGCAATGGTGCTCATCAAGGCGCCGCTTTCCGAAGGCGTCGTCTTCACCGATGCGAAGCTGGTGATTTACGGCGTCGCAGATCTTTTCGAAACGCTTCCGCCGCCGCAGCGTCCGCGCACGCGCCCGAAGACCGCGAGTTTTTTCAGCGACTTCTCCGATCTCAAGCCCAGCGATTACGTCGTGCACGTGGATCACGGCATCGGGCAATTCGAAGGATTGCGGCAGGTTGCGGTCGAAGGCGCGAACGGCGAATTCATGCTGCTGCGTTACGCGGGAGAAGCAAAGC
>JBAWGF010000102.1:0-19998 GCA_049592615.1 Candidatus Acidiferrales bacterium | reverse complement strand
GACTGCATAATCATACATCGCCCGAAGCGCGTGTCAATAGTTTATTGGCGTGAAATTCTCACAGGAGGGAGGGTGCAAAAATCGCGGCAATTCTCCGGGGCAGCGGTACAATCCCTCGCGCCCGCGAGCATTAGCGTCAGCGAAATCCCGGCGGTGCGATCCATAGGGAGGCAGTCGATGAAGCGTTTCGGATTTCTATCTTTTTTGCTCGCACTTCTCGCAGGGATGGGCGCGGCGCAGGGGCCAAAGAACCCGGCGTCGAGCGAAGTCGCCATCCGCGCTGGAAAATTGCTCGATGTCCGCACTGGGAATTATCTGGCGGACCAGATCATCTGGGTTGAAGGCGACCGGATCAGGGCCATCGGCAAGGCCGCCGACATTCAGAGGCAATTGCCGGCGGGAGCGAAAGTGATTGATCTTTCGAACGCGACGATCCTCCCCGGCCTGATTGATTGCCACACGCACCTGACGCACTCGCCTAACATGCACGGTCCGTCAGGGCTTCGCTTTTCCTATCCGCGCGCGGCGTTGATCGGGGCGCGCAACGCGCGAGCGACGCTCGAAGCGGGATTCACGACGGTACGAAATGCCGGCGCGGGAGGATATGCGGATGTCGCTTTGCGCGACGCGATCAAGGCGGGCGATGTTTCCGGACCGCGCATGCTCGTCTCGGGTCCGCCGCTGAGCATCACCGGCGGCCATGGTGACGAGAATTTTCTCGCGCCGCAATTCAACTACTCGAGCGAAGGAGTTGCGGACGGCGTGGACGCCGTCACGGCGAAAGTGCGGCAAAACATTAAATATGGCGCGGACGTAATCAAATTCATGGCCACCGGCGGGGTTCTCTCCGAGGGTGACAGTCCCGCCGACGCGCAATACAGCCTGGAAGAGATGAAGGCCATTGTCGACACTGCGCATGGCCTCGGCCGCAGAGTGGCGGCGCACGCGCATGGCGAGCCCGGAATCAGAAAAGCGGTGCTGGCAGGCGTGGACTCGATCGAGCACGGCAGCTACATCAACGACGAGGACATTCAAATAATGAAGCAGCACGGGACCTATCTTGTCCCGACGGTCTATCTCGAAGACTGGCTGATGGAAAACTATCAGACGCTCGGTTTCACGCCGAGCATGACCGAAAAAATGAAGACGGTGTTGCCGATCGCGAGGCAGAATCTTGCGCACGCGTTTCAATCGGGAGTGAAGGTCGCATTCGGCACCGATGCAGGAGTCTACCGCACGGTCTCAACGCGCGAGAATTTGGCATGATCGTGAAGATGGGGCTTCCCCCGCTCACGGCCATCCAGGCGGGAACCGTCAACGCGGCCGATCTCCTCGGGTGGTCCGATCTCGTCGGCACTCTCGAGCCTGGAAAATTTGCGGACATCATCGCTGTACATGGCGATCCGGTGGCCGACGCTCACGCACTCGAAGATGTTCGTTTTGTAATGAAGGGCGGCGAGGTAATTAAGAACCAGCAGTAATTCTCATGCGGGTGGTAGGCCCGTGCGGGCTCGAACCGCAGACCTCTACCGTGTCAAGGTAGCGCTCTAGCCAACTGAGCTACGGGCCTACTGGCGATTCCCAATCTTAGCACAGCGACCAGGCGGCGCGGAGCGCGCGCGTTTGGGCGCGCAGCGATAGCACAGAGTTCGATGTTGGAAAGTGCAAGACCGAAGGAAGCTCAACGGGGAGAGTTCTGCGCCCACCAGTTGCGCCACGTAGCGGGATCGCTCCCGACACTTGCGCCGGTGATGTCGCGCAGAGCCTGAAAGACCCACGTGCGCGTGTCCGGGTCGAGCGACGGATCTTCCGCAAAATTGAGCAGCGTGGGCACGGCTTTCAGCCGCTGATCCTTCGTCAACATTCCTGATTGCGCCAGGCCGCAAGCGGCGCGCTCGCGGACCTGCGCGGAAGGATCGTTGTGAAGAATATCGAGCAGCGGTTCGAGCGTCGCATCACTGCCGAGCAGTGATAGCCCTTCGACGGTCCAGTAACGCGTCTTCTCTTCCGGATCGCGGGAATACCGGAGCAGCACTTCGAGCGCGCGCTCCGGCTCCACGTCGCGATTGCCCATTGCTCCGAGCATCCACAAAGCCTAAGGACGCGCCGCGGGTTCCGATTCGATGCGAGAGATCAGGCGGTCGGCGCCGGCAGAAGTCTTCGGGAGATCGTACGCGATAATCTCCATCTCGATTGCCGCGGCGCGCACGCGCAGATCATTGGAGTTCAGCGCCGTGTCAAGGAGCCCGGTGAGCCGCGGATTCAGATTCAACCGGCCGCGCCAGCCGTCCATCCGGCTCGAAAGCTGTTCGATCGCTCCATCGTAATGATTGATCGTTTCTTCGAGGAGCAGTTCAGCCTGCTTCTGCGGGCTCAAGTTCACCAAGCCCTCGTTCAAATGTTCTGAGAATTTCGCCGGCGAAGCGGGCAGGGGATCGCTCTTCAGTTGAATCATGCTCGCGATTTCTTCCCACGCCGCCTTCGCCGAAGCAGGATTCAGCACGAAGAAAAAAGTCAGCACCAAAAGGACAGCGGACGAAACGATCGCGAGGCGCATCCCGCGATTCAAGGCCCCTGCCTGTTCGTCAATCGGCTTGTCGTTTTGAAATCGCTCGTCCATGGACCCCGCCCCGGGAATATCTTTTCAGGCTAGGGAGAAAAGCCGCGGCGGGCAATGGTACAAGCAGCCAATTCCCGAAATTGTGCGCGAAAAATCACCTGCGGGTCGCGCTCTCTACTTCAGGTTTTTATTGAAAAAATTGATCGTGCGGGCCCAGGCATCGGCCGTTGCGTCCGGGCGGTAGCCGTTCTTGTTGTTTGGATTTTGAAACCCATGGCCTGCGCCATCGTAAACTTTTACGTCGATGCGTTTGCTCATGGTTTTCATCGATTTTTCGAACGCCTGGACGTCCGCGGCTGTGATCCCGTGATCCTCGGCGCCGAAATTTCCAAGCACGGGCGCGTAAATCTGCCCGATATCATTCGGGTCGGTTGGCAGCGCTCCATAATTCACGACGCAGGCGGCGAGGCGCGGCTGGTGAATCGCCAACTGGATCGAGAAGCCTCCTCCCATGCACCATCCAATCGAGCCGATGCGGTCGCGCGTCACGTCCTGCCGCGTGCCCAGATAATCGTAAGCCGCCATCAGATCGCGCACGCCGCGATCCTGCGGCAATCCGCGCATCAACTCATGCGCATCTTCCGGAGTTGTCGCGGTTTTGCCACGGTAAAGATCCACCGCGAGCGCCACGTAGCCCTGCCCGGCGAGTTTTTCGGTTTGCTCTTTCACCCAGTCGTTCAGACCCCACCATTCGTGGACTACGACGATGGCCGGATGGCGGCCCGCCGCGTCGGGCGTGGCCAGAAAAGCGTCAACGGTTTCCTTGCCGCTCGGGAACTGCACCATTTGGGTCTTCGGCGCTCCGGCGCGCGCGGCAAATGAGATCGAGAGCAAGCCAAGAATGAAAATTTCCGCGACGGCTCGGAACGTCAGCTTCATGATGTTGCCTCCCCAGTTTTGATATCGCCATTCTAGACCCGGGCGCGCGCGCGTGCCATCCATCATCTTACGATGCGGGTTGAACCTGGACGGCTGTGCCATAGGCGAGGACTTCGGTGACGCCCTGCATCACTTCCGTCGCGTCGTAACGAATGCCGATGACGGCATTTGCGCCGTGCTCGGCCGCGTGTTGCATCAGCCGGTCGAGCGCTTCTTCGCGGGTCTTTTCGCACATATCTTCGAAGAGCGTGATGTTGCCCCCGATAAGCGTTTCGATGGATGCACCGATTGTCCCGAAGATGCTGCGCGAGCGCACCGTAACGCCGCGAACCAGTCCGAGGGTTTTCACGACCCGGTAGCCGGGAAGCTCAAACGCCGTTGTTACCATTATTGTAGTCATACCAATTGCCACCTTCTCCTTTCACGCCATCCCAGCGTATCGAGAAAGTCCGCCGTGGCGGACGACAACGAATCGGTTTTTCTTGCTAGGGCGCAACCACCGGAATTTCCACATGCGAAGGGTACGCCTTCGAGCGGTAAATCCGCTGAATCGCCTTCTGGTAATCCGCTTCGGTGGCCTCGAAAATGTTGGGTACATATTTTTGGGGGTTGCGATCGATGATCGGGAACCACGTGCTCTGCACCTGCACCATGATCCGGTGGCCTTTGAGGAAAACGTGATCGTTCGTGTGCAGATCGATTGTGAAAGGCGTCACCTGATTTGCGACGATCGGTTCGGGATGTTCGAAGCTTTTCCGGAACCGTCCGCGAAACACATCATTCGCAACCATCAACTCAAAGCCGCCCATTTTGTGGTCCGGTTCGTATTTTTCGGGATAAACGTCAATCAGCTTCACGATCCAATCGCTGTCGGTGCCGGTCGTTGAGGCGAAGAGATGCGCAACGATGTCGCCGGCTACGGTCACGTTTTCGGTGAGCGGCTCAGTCTCCCACGCAACCGTGTCGGGGCGGTGGTCCACGAAGCGCTGGTCCTCAACAAGCCACGTGTACCAGCGGCTTCCCTCCGAATACGTCTCCTCGATGGGCCGGTGGCGGTAAGGCACGGGATTCGTGGGATCGGAAATGTAGCTGTCAAACGCTTCCCCTGCGTCCTCGGGTGGATCGAAGGAAAGCGCGCGGCCGGAATGAAAATAAAGCTTGCGCGCCTGGACGCCCTCCCGCGGCGGCCACGCATCCCACGATTTCCATGCGTTCGCGCCGGTTTCAAAAGTGGTCGCTTCGCGGACCGGCAGACTGCCTTTATCTTTCAGCCAGTATGCAAACCACGGCGCCTGAATTTTTTCCCGGAAGTACGCGCTCGTGTTGCTACCGAAATCAATTTGTCCGAGCCTGGTCCCATTGCTACGCGCCCACCCGCCGTGGTTCCATGGGCCCGCGACGATATAGTTGAAGTGTTTCGAGTCGTGCCGCTCGAGCAGCTCGTAAACTTTCACGGGACCGTAAAAATCCTCCTGGTCCCACCAGCCGGCCACATTCAAATTTGGAACCTGAAGTGTCAGGTCCTTGAAGTACCGCTCAAACGCCAATTTCTGCCAGAACTCATCGTAGTTCGGGTGAGAAACGAAGTCGTTCCACGTCGGCAGCGATTCGTGAAAATAGCTTTTGTTCGCATTCGAGAGCGGCCCGAGCCGGAGATACCACGTGTAGGTGTCGTACTCGTCGAACTGAAACTGGAAATTTGTTTTTCCCGTCTCGAGCAGCGCCGCGTATTCGAAGCCGTAGCTCAAGCGGAATGCGCCATTGTGATGAAAATCGTCGCCGAAAAACATGTCCGCAGGAGAGGCCTGCTCGGAAACTGCTTTCAGCGCGGGATGCGGCTCGAGGAGAGCCATGGCCGTCAACCATCCGCCGTAGGAGATTCCCGCTTCACCGGCGCGGCCATTGTTGTTCGGAACATTTTTCAGAAGCCAGTCGATCGTGTCATACGTATCCGTGCCCTCGTCAATCGAGCCGGGCTTCGCGCGATCGCGCGGGGGGCGCTGCATGACGAATTGCCCCTCCGACGCGTATCGCCCGCGAATGTCCTGGAAGACGAAGATGTAACCGTCCGCAAACATCTCGCGATACAGGTTGAGGAGTTGCGAGAACCCTTTTTCGTCGTCCGAGAGGCCGTAAGGCGTCCGCGTCAAGAAAAATGGGAGCGGCTCTTTCGCATTTTTCGGGGTGTAGATTTCCGTGTGCAGCTTTGCGCCGTCCCGCGCCGGGATCATTGCGTCGGTTTTGTCGAAAAAGACGCTGAAGTCGGGGGGCGCGGGCCGGTCCTGCCCGTGCTGCGGAACCGCAAGAAGAAAAAAAACCACGCCAACCACGATTGAAACGAAAAACGCCCGCTTCTTCCGAGTCGCATTCATCCGGGATCCCTCTCCGATCTGGTTTCGGGCGTGGAGGTTATCATAGTTGTATCGAGGTGGGGTTGTGGGCACGGGCGTGGCCTGCCAGGCTTCAACGACTGAGATTGCAGGACCGTCGTCCTCGGAAGAGGAAGAAACGGGACAAAAACGTGAACGGAAAACAGCTCCGCTTGTTGCGATTAGAATTTGGTCGCGGCTTTGTTTTGAATGAGTTGCAGCGATTTCTAATTCAGATTTGTTGCGATTAGAAATCGAGTGATGCGTTGCAGGACAGAGCGAGCTGAAGGCCCGACGCCGCGCGAAGGGCGCGCAGAATATTTCCCTGCATTGGTGACGATTAGACGAGGCGCCGATCGTTTGTTTCCAAGGTGTTGGAAGGAATTCTAATCGTCCGGGGTGACGATTAGAAATGGGGGTTGAAGGGCTCGGCGCGGGCTGGAATGCGGCGTCTTTTCTACTTGTGGGCGAGTTTTGAATTGTCTGCATTGTTTTAGATTCACGTTAACAGGTGGTGCGCGGAGAAGGACTCGTCCAAAGGTACAGAATCGGGCGAGGACTAGTACACCTGTACGAAAGGAGAGGGCGGAAGTAAATCCCTCGTCGTCCACTAACGCGGACTCGCCCGCCGCGGCGCCCGCCGCTACAAGCAAAGTGAATCGGCGCACGAACGAGGCATAGCTGCTCCGGTATGTGCATGGTAAAATGAAGGTGCGTTTATTGCTCCTGAAACCTCTCCTAGGGAATCGATCGGGGCTGCAAGACAGCGCTTGCAGCCCTTTTTATTTGGCTGAAAGAAAATGACGAAACCGATACGAAATATCGCCATTATCGCGCACGTGGACCACGGCAAGACGACGCTGGTTGACGCGATGCTCCGCCAGAGCGGAATTTTCCGCGCGAACGAGGCGGTGGTGGACCGCGTGATGGACTCGAACGATCTGGAGCGCGAGCGGGGAATCACGATTCTCGCGAAGAATACGGAAATTGATTACCACGGCACGAAGATCAATATCGTGGACACGCCGGGCCACAGCGATTTCGGCGGCGAGGTGGAGCGAGCTTTGCGGATGGTAGATGGAGTGCTGGTGCTGGTGGACGCGAGCGAAGGGCCTCTGCCGCAGACGCGCTACGTCCTGCAAAAGGCTTTGGCCGCGAAGCTTCCGCCAATCATGGTGCTGAATAAAATTGACCGCCCGGATGCGCGTCCCGCCGCCGTGCTCGACGAGATTTATGACCTCTTTATTGATCTGGACGCCACCGAGGATCAGCTCGATTTCCCCGTGATTTACACGAACGCAAAAACTGGTGTTGCGCACCGCCAGGTGGGCGACGATTCGACGGACCTTCAACCGCTATTCGAGCAGATTGTCGCGTCCATTCCACCGCCGCCTGGTGATCCTGCCGCCACACTTCAAATTCAAGTGACAAACCTCGACTACAGCGATTTTCTGGGCCGCATCGCCATTGCGCGCGTGTTTCAGGGAACGCTGAAGCGCGGCACCGAAGTGGGCATCGTCAAGCTGAACGGAACGATTCAACCGACAAAAATAACGAAACTGTTCACGTTTCGCGGGCTCGAGCGCGATGAGGCGGAAGAAGTGGTGGCGGGAGACATCGTGGCGATTGCGGGCGTGGAGGGAATTCAAATCGGCGAGAGCATTACCGATCTCGAGAATCCCGCGCCGCTGGAGCCGCTCGTGATCGACGAGCCAACTCTGACGATGGTGTTCACGATCAACACGTCACCATTCGCGGGGCGCGAAGGGCAATACGTGACTTCGCGCGATCTTCGGGCGCGGCTGGAAAAGGAGTTGCTGACGAACGTTTCGTTGCGCGTGGAAGACACCGGGACGACCGACGCGTTTCGTGTGCTGGGCCGCGGCGAATTGCAACTCGCGATCCTGATCGAGACGATGCGCCGAGAGGGCTACGAACTGATGGTCGGCAAGCCCGAAATCGTCGTGAAGACTGAGAAGGGCAAGCGGCTTGAGCCGCTCGAACTTCTCGTGGTCGATTGTCCCGAATCGTTTATCGGAATCGTGATGGAGTCGCTCGGCGGCCGCCGCGGCGAAATGAAAAAGATGGTGAACCATCATTCGGGGCGCGTACGAATGGAGTTCAGCATCCCGTCGCGCGGGCTGATCGGACTGCGGAGCCAACTGATGACGGACACGCGAGGCACGGCGCTGATCCATTCCCTGCTCGAAGGTTGGACCGACTATGCGGGCGAAATGGCCATGCGGTTGACGGGCGCGCTCGTCTGCGACCGGCCGGGAGTTTCAGTGGCGTACGCGATCTGGGGAATCCAGGAGCGCGGCGAAATGTTTGTCGGGCCGGGCATCGAGGTGTACGAAGGGATGATCGCCGGTGAAAACGCCCGCGAAGACGACATGAACGTGAACATCACGAAGGAAAAGAAACAGACAAACATGCGATCATCGTCCGCCGACGAGGCGATCCGGTTGATCCCGCCGCGCGAAATGACGCTCGAAAAGGCGATCGAATTCATCGCCGATGATGAATACGTGGAAGTCACTCCGAAATCGATTCGGCTGCGCAAGAAAGTCCTCGACTCAAAAAGACGCCCAAAGCGCTGGCAGGAAATTCGCGCCAGCATGGAATCCCCTTCCTGAAGCATCTTCCAGAGTGAATTTTATCCAGGTGAGGTTGGAAACGTGAGTCGGCGTTTTCGGAAAGCGGAACCGTGCGAGGCCCGCCCAAGCAAAACTGAGCAAGCCTCGCACGGATTTTGTCGCGCGTTTGTTTTAGCTCTTAGTGGAAATCGTAAGCGCGCGAGCGAGACGGAACGAAAGCGACGTCTCAGCCGGCAGCCGGATGTCCTTCTTGCCTGTGTAGGCCGCGCCCGCCGTTCCGGCGCCTGCGCCAACGCTGCTGCCGATCACCGCGCCGACGCCACCGCCCGCGACTCCGCCGATGATCGCGCCCAGGCCAGCGCCGCCGCCGATCAAGACGCCGTTGCGCTTGTTATGGTTTTTCCCGTGGCGGCCGAAGTCCCCCGTGGCGATTTCGAACGGCTCGCCGTTGACTTCAACGGAATCAAGCGTGAGATCCAAATAAGCGACACCTCTCAACCGGCCCGACGGCTCTGCATCCACGACGTGGCCTTTCACGAGGGCGTCTCTCGGGATGACGGTCTTGCCGTCAATCACAACGGGCGACGCGAGAGAGGCCTGGAAAAAATCTCCGGAACGATTTTCCGCGGTGGAGATGGTCTGGTTGAGGACAACATCCAGGACGGTGCCCTCCGGGATCGTGACCGGTTTGGTTGTCTCAAAGATGCGTCCAAGCAGGCTTGGCTTGTTGCTGCCGTTATCCGGACTTCCGCTCGCCTGGGTATTGCTCCCGCAACCTCCAACTAGGAGGAGTGTTGAGAGGAACGAGGTCGCAATGAGTTCGAACTTTCTGTGTATTCGCATCGGTCGTCACCTCCAAAACTGCACCCAATTAAGCGCAAGAGAGGTGCCAGAGTACCCGTCGGTAAGTCTAAGATAATGTGGGCTGTAGAAACTGTGAGGAGTCCTAGTATCTGGCAAATCTTGCGAAAGCCTGAAAAAAACTCCCGGCAGTGCGGGGACAAAAAGCTCTCGATCGTAGTTTACGACCGGCGGAAATGTTCGTTAACGGGACGGATTAATCCCATCAGCGGGCAAAACAGGATAGTTCCCGCTTGCAAATTCACTGTAATAGTAACAATATAAACTACTTATAAACCACCCAAAGCCGGAAGGTGATTTGCGATAAATACCGGCGAGGAAGGGTTCCGTGGATATCGTTCGCCCTGAAATCAAAAGGCAGAAAAAGATCCGGCGCATCATTTATATCGCCGCGGTCATGGTGCTGATTCCGCTCGTGACGTATGCCCTGTCGAGGCTCAAGCCGGCGGCACCGAGCGTGGACCGAGCGACAGTCTGGACCGATGCGGTGAAGCGCGGGCCGATGCTGCGAGAAGTTCGCGGGCTGGGAACGCTGGTTCCCGAAACCATCCGTCTAATCCCAGCGGCAACCGACGGCCGGGTCGAGCAGCGGTATTTGCTTCCCGGGACGCCCGTCAAAGCAAACACGGTCATCCTGGACTTGAGCAATCCGGAGCTGCAGCAAGGCGCGCTCGACGCGGAATATCAATTGCGCGGCGCCGAAGCGGAATTCAACAACTTGAAAGCACAGCTTCAAAACCAGCTGATGGATCAGAGGTCGAGAGCGGCGGCGATTCGGTCGTCCTATCACACCGCCCAACTGCAAAAAGATACGAACGAAAAGCTCTCGGCGCTCGGGCTGGTTTCCGATTTGATTGTGAAAACTTCGCAGGTGCAGGCGGAGGAGCTGGAGAAGCAAAACGAATTGGCGCAAAAACAGGTTGAGACGTTTGCGAACTCGATCGGCGCGCAGCTTGCGGTGCAGGAAGCAAAAGTGAGCCAGATGCACGCGCTGTACGAACTGAAGCGCTCGCAGCTGGATCAATTGCATGTACGGCCGGGGATCGACGGGATGTTGCAGGAACTCGACGTCGAGGTGGGGCAGAAGGTGACGATGGGAACCGTGCTCGCGCGCGTGGCCCAGCCCACGCAATTAAAAGCGGCGCTCAAGATTGCAGAGACGCAGGCGAAGGATATTCAGATCGGGCAGAAGGCCACCGTTGACACACACAACGGCGTGATTGCCGGCCATGTGATGCGAATCGATCCGTCGGTGGTGAACGGAACGCGCACGGTGGACGTCAAGCTGGATGGCGCGCTGCCGCAAGGCGCCGTGCCGGATCTGAGCGTCGAAGGCACGGTCGAGATCGAGCGGCTTACCGACGTAATGTTCGTCGGCCGGCCGGTCCACGGCGAAGCGCACAGCACAGTTGGATTGTTCAAGGTCGTGGATGATGGCAAAGAAGCCGTCCGCATTCAGGTCGAACTGGGGCGCACGTCGGTGAACACGGTCGAGATCGTGAAGGGGTTGCAGGTGGGCGACACCGTAATCCTATCCGACATGTCGCAGTGGGATAATTTCGACCGCGTGCAATTAAAATAGGGAACATTTCGGGGCACCGGGATCGTAAAGAGTATACGGAGGGAGCAACGCATGAACAGCACCGCACAATCCATGATCCGCCTGGAAGGCGTCACCAAGGTGTTCTACACCGATGAGGTGGAGACGCACGCCCTCGCCGGAGTTCACCTCGAGATCAAGACCGGAGAATTTCTCTCAATTGCCGGGCCGTCCGGTTGCGGCAAGTCAACTTTGCTCTCGATTCTCGGCCTACTCGACTCGCCAAGCGACGGAAATTACTGGATCAACACACAGGCTGTGGCGAACCTATCGCTCTCCGACCGCACGCGGATCCGCAACCGCGAGATCGGTTTCATTTTCCAGGCATTCAATCTCATCGGGGACCTGACGGTCTTCGAAAATGTCGAGCTGCCGCTGACCTATCGCAGCATGGCATCCGCGGAGCGGAAAAAGCGCGTTCAGGAAGTGCTCGAGCGCGTGGGCATGGCGCACCGCATGAAGCATTATCCTTCGCAGCTCTCGGGCGGCCAGCAACAGCGCGTAGCCGTGGCGCGAGCGCTGGTGGGCCAGCCTTCGATCCTGCTCGCGGACGAGCCGACTGGAAACTTGGACTCGAAGAACAGCGAAGCCGTGATGGATTTGTTGCGGCAACTGCACCGCGAGGGCGCAACGATCTGCATGGTGACGCACGATCCGCGGTACGCCAGCATTGCCGACCGCACGATCCACCTCTTCGATGGACGCATCGTCGAAGAAACCATGGGCACACGCACCGCGAGCGTATAAGCAATCAGTTTCTGACAATCCCCATTCCGCAACAGCCGGATGGATTGATTCGGCTCGGGCGGATGGGTGTGCAAGGACGAACCAAATGCAGACCCTCTTGCAAGACATTCGCTACGGCATCCGCATGCTCATCAGGAATCCTGGATTCACGACTGTCGCGGTGCTGACGCTCGCGCTCGGCATCGGCGCAAATACGGCAATTTTTTCTGTCGTGAACGCCGTCCTGCTGCGCCCGCTTCCGTACAAGAATCCCGATCAACTGGTCGCCATCCTGGATGATCAGCCGCAGGTGCATACGACGCCCGTTTCTTACCCGGAATACCTCGACTGGCGCGAACAACACCAGATTTTCTCGAGCGTGGCGGCATTCAACGATTCATCCTACATTTTGACGGGGAAGGGACTTCCGGAACAGATCCAGGTGCTGCGCGTGTCCGCGGCGTATCTGCCTTTGCTCGGAGTCGAGCCCATCCTGGGGAGGAACCTGAGGCCCGACGAAGAGGAGCTGTCGGGCGAACGCGTCGTTCTGCTGAGTTACGCGACGTGGAAAAGCCGCTACGGTGGCGATCCTGCCATCATCGGCAAGGCGATTAACCTGAGCGATCTTTCCTTCACGATAATCGGCGTTCTCCCGAGAGATTTTTCCACGCCGGACCGGGCCGAGCTGCTCGCGGGCCTCCGCCTCAATCCGCAAGTCGCGGTGCGCGGGCTGCATTTCCTCCGCATGTACGGAAGGCTGCGGCCGGGACTAAATCTCGCGCAAGCGCGCAAGGAAGCTCAACCGGTTGTAGAGCGCCTGAAAAAAGAACGCTCGACAACGCATGGCCTCGCGCTGTTCGACGCGAAGGAAGATATGACGCAGGGAACCGGCGGGCCACTCGCGATTCTTCTTGGCGCCGTGGGATTCGTTCTGTTAATCGGATGCGCCAATGTTGCAAATCTTCTTCTCTCGCAGGCGGTGAAAAGGAGAAGGGAAATCGCGATCCGAATTGCGATTGGCGCGGGACGATGGAGGCTCGTTCGCCAACTTCTGACGGAGAGCATACTGCTCGGCCTGTGCGGAGGGCTTTGCAGTCTTTTGGTTGCGAAGTGGAGCATGGACGGGCTCATGAAGGTGTTTTCAGAGCGCCTCCCGCGGTGGAGCGAGATCCAAATTGACACGCGCGTCATGGTTTTTGCGCTATGCATTTCCGTGCTGACGGGCGTCCTGTTTGGTTTGGCGCCAGCCTGGGAAGCAGTGAAGGTCTCTCTCAACGACTCGCTGAAGGAAGGCGGTCGAATGGGCAGCGGCGTTTCGCGCCACAAGCGAAACGCACTCGTCGTCTGTGAAATCGCGCTGTCACTTGTGCTTTCGACAGGAGCGGGGCTTTTGCTCCGCAGTTTCAATCAATTGCTGCATGTGAACAAAGGATTCAATTCGGACCACGTCCTCACATTTAATGTTGATCTCCCGCAAAATCGGTACAAGGAACCGGCAAAGCAAGTGTCGTTTTTTCACCAAGTGCTCGACCAGCTAAGAACATTGCCGGGCGTTGAGTCGGTGGGAATGATCAACGCGCTGCCGCTCAGGGGCCGCTTTGCGAATGGCGACGTTGGAATCGCGGGCCACACTTTTACGGATGAAGATACGCCGCTCGCCGACAAATGCTTCGCCAGCGCCGGATATTTCAGCACTCTGCGCATTCCTTTGATACGCGGACGGTATTTCAGCGAACAGGACTCACCCGATTCACCGCACGTGGCGATCGTCAACCAGGAGTTCGTCCGCAAGTATTTCCCGAACGAAGATCCGCTCGGAAAGCAAATCGCATTCAATTGGGACGTGACGGGCTTTCAGGAAGTGGTCGGAATTGTGGGCGACGTGAAGCATGACAACCTGGGCGGCGCGATTCGCCCTCAAGTGTACGTTCCCTACACGCAAAGGCCGAATCTAGGATTTCAGTTTGTCCTGCGCACGAAGTCGGACCCAAGTTCCCTGATTTCCGCGGCGCGAGCACAAGTGCTGGCAATAGACGGCAGCCAGCCTCTCACCGGGGTTGAGACCATGGACGAAGTTGTGTTCGAGTCGCTCACTGACCAGCGCACGGCGATGTGGTTGTTGGGTGCCTTCGCAGGGCTCGCATTGATCCTGACGATTGTCGGCATTTTCGGCGTGGTTTCCTATACGGTGAGCGAGCGTACACATGAAATCGGATTGCGTATGACACTCGGCGCGCAATCGTGGGACGTGATGAGGCAAATCCTGGGAGAGGGACTCATCCTCGCACTTATGGGAGTCGGAACGGGAGTGGCCGCGGTACTCATCCTGACCCGATGGATGGCCAGTCAACTCTATGGTGTTAGTCCGCACGATCCGCTGACGATCGCGGCGGTTTCCCTCCTTCTGACGGCTGTGGCGCTTGCTGCGTGCTGCGTTCCGGCGCAGCGTGCCATGCGCGTGGATCCGATGGTTGCGCTCCGGCATGAGTGAAAGGAAGGCATGATGCAAACGCTGCTGCAAGACATTCGCTACGGAATCCGGATCCTCATAAAGAATCCGGGATTCACAATCGTCGCGGTGCTGACGCTCGCGCTCGGCATCGGCGCGAATACGGCGATTTTCACGATGGTCAACTCGGTCCTACTGAGCTCTCTTCCCGTGAAGGACCCGAGCCAACTCGTCGCGCTCACGGACCCAGACTCACACGGAATGAGCGTGGGCAGCCAGGACGGGGATCGTGCCCTTCTCACCTACGCGGAATTCCAAGCCATGAGCGAACGCAATCATGCTTTTTCCGGCGTGCTTGCTTTGGAGAGCGGCCAACAGAAAATCAACGTTGCCACGGAAGGCCAAACCGACGAAGGCGCGCCTGCCTCGATCAACATGGTGAGCGGCTCGTATTTCTCGGTGCTGGGCGTGAATCCTATTTTGGGGCGGGCATTCACCACTGAGGTGGACAAAGTGCGGGATGCAAACCCCGTGGCAGTAATCAGTTACCGATTCTGGCAGAGCCGCTTTGGCGCGGACAAAGCGATTCTCGGACGGAAAATCCGCATTCGCAGCACGTCCTTCGACATTGTCGGGGTGGCGCCGCCACAATTCCAAGGCATCACTGTCGGCTTTGCGCCGGACATTTGGGTGCCGCTGACGATGCAGGCGGAGCTCTTCCCGGGCGAGGACTTTCTCTCGGTGGAGAAAAACCCAGTCGAGAAGACGGAGTGGCTACAAGTGTTGGCGCGGCGGAAGCCCGGCGTCACATTGGCGCAGGCGAAAGCCGACGCGGAAGTCACCTTTCAGCAGTACTTAGAGTCGCAGATCGGTACGGGGATCACGCCGGAAGACAAGCGCGAGTTTTTGAATCAGCACATCGCGCTTGTGGACGGCAGCCACGGCACTTCAAGTCTGCACGAGAGATTCGGCAAGCCGCTCGTGATTCTGATGGGGGTTGTCGGATTGGTGCTGCTTATCGCTTGCGCCAACGTGGCGAACTTGCTGCTGGCGCGCGCCGCTTCGCGGCAAAAGGAGATCGCGGTACGTGTTTCGCTCGGCGCGGGGCCCGGGCGTCTGTTCCGGCAGTTGCTCACGGAGAGCCTGCTGCTTTCCGGCATCGGCGGCGCGATCGGACTGCTGCTCGCGCAATGGGCGGACGCGTTGCTTCTCCAACTCGTCTCGCGGGATCCCTCCCCGGTTCCGCTCGATGTTCACCCGGATACAAGGATTCTGGGCTTCACGCTCGGAGTGTCGCTGCTGACGGGGATTCTGTTTGGGTTGGCACCTGCTATTCGCGCCGCCCGCGTAGATTTGAACACGGCGCTGAAGGGAACTTCAAAGGGTGTGGTCGGGGGAGCCGCAAGGGGAGGCCGGTTGCCACTGGGGAAGATTCTGGTTGTCGCGCAAGTTGCGTTGTCGCTCGTGCTGCTGATCGTCGCCGGGCTTTTTGTCCACAGCTTCGCAAAGCTCACGCAGGTGCAGCTCGGCTTCGATCACGATCATTTGCTGCTATTCGCCGTCGATGCGGTGACCGCCGGCTACAAAGGCCCGGCGGCCGCGCAGCTGTACAAGGATTTGGCGGCCCGCATTGAAGCGGTTCCCGGCGTGCGAGCCGTGAGCTTTTCGCACAACGGTCTCTTTAGCGGTTCAGAATCGAGCGATGAGATTTCCATCGAAGCGTACACGCCGAAATCCGGGCAAAAGATGAATGCGCGCTTCGATCACGTGGGCCCGAATTATTTTTCGACGGTGGGAATCCCGGTGCTCGTGGGACGGGAAATCGGGCCGCAGGACGAAGGGAGCGGCCAACGTGTGGGCCTAATCAACCAGACAATGGCGCGCTACTATTTCGGCGATGAAAGTCCCCTCGGGCGGCGCATCTGGGACATGTTCCCGACCACGCACACGGATTTCGTCGTGGTCGGCGTAGTGGCCGACGCGAAATACAACAGTCTGAGTGAAGTGACGCCCAGGCGTTTTTATTTGCCCACCTTCCAGCCTCTGGACGAAGGCGAGACCCGATTCGCCAAATTTGAAGTCCGCGCGGCAGGCGATCCTTACACGATCGCCGCATCCGTTCGGCAGGTGGTGAAGCAGACGGCAGCAACTCTTCCTCCGATCGAGATGGAGACGATGGACGAGCTTGTCTCGCAGTCGCTAACCAGCGACCGCATGATCACAAAGCTCTCGGGTTTCTTCGGCGCGCTGGCAGCGTTGCTCGCTTGCATCGGGATCTACGGAATCATGGGCTACGCGGTGGCGGGGCGCACCAATGAAATCGGGATTCGCATGGCGCTTGGGGCGCAGAGCGGCAACGTGCTCTGGTTGGTGCTGCGCGAGTCATTGCTTCTGGTGGGGGTTGGAGTAGCCATCGGACTGCCCGCAGTAATCGGCGCGGCGAAATTGATTTCGAGCTTGCTGTTTGGGCTGACACCCGCGGACCCGGTGGCGCTGGTGCTGGCCACACTGCTGATGTTTGCCGTGGCGGCGCTGGCCGGCTACATCCCGGCGCGGCGCGCTTCGCGCATCGACCCGATGGTGGCGCTCCGGTACGAATGATTTGAAAACTCATGGAGACGAATTGATGCAGACGCTTTTGCAAGATATTCGTTACGGCATTCGGATGCTCGGAAAGAATCTGGGCTTCACGTTGATCGCGGTCTTCACGCTCGCGCTTGGGATCGGCGCAAACACGGCGATCTTCTCCGTCGTGAATGCAGAGCTGCTCCGACCGCTGCCGTTCCGCAATCCGGACCAACTCGTCCGCGTCTGGACAACGAATTCGCGCGCGGGAACAAAATCCGGCGCGATTTCCTATCCCGACTTCGCCGACTGGCGTTCACAGAACAAGGTCTTCGAGAAGATGACGGCTTACACGGATGCCAGCTTCACGCTGACGGGCATCGAGCAGCCGGCGCACCTCCAGGGGGAGATGGTATCCGCGGAGACATTTGAGATGTTGGGCGTCGCGCCCGAGCTGGGCCGCACGTTTCTGCCGGGAGAAGACGAGGCGCACCACCATGTCGTCGTCCTGAGCCATCAGGTGTGGAAAGAGCGATTCCGAGGCGACCCAGGAGTCATCGGCCGCACGATCACGCTCGACAGCAGCGGATTTACGGTCGTGGGAGTGATGCCGGCAAGTTTCAATTTTCCAATGCAACGCGTTCCGGCGGCCGTGTGGGTCACGTTTTCGACGATGCAGGAATCGTCCGACAATTCACCCACCATGCTGCAGGAGCGCGGCGCGCATTTTCTGCTCGCCATGGCGCGACTAAAGCCGGGCGTTTCGCTTGCCCAAGCACAGGCCGGGATGGACGTCATTTCCAGCGGATTGGCCAAGCAATATCCCGACACCGACACGTTTTTCGGTGTGCGGTTGGTTTCCGAGCAAGCTGAAATCACCAGCGCCATTCGTCCCGCGCTTTTTGTTTTGCTCGTTGCCGTTGGATTTGTCCTGCTCATCGCGTGCGTCAACGTGGCGAACCTCCTGCTCGCGCGAGCGACTACGCGGGCCCGTGAAATCGCGATTCGCGCCGCGCTCGGAGCGGGCCGAAATCGCGTGGTCCGGCAGCTTTTGACCGAAAGTTTCCTACTGGCATTCCTCGGAGGTCTATTGGGATTGATCATCGCGATGTGGGGAAGCGAAATTCTCGTGCGCATGAGCCCGGACAGCCTTCCGCGTGCGGCAGAGATTCACATGGACGGCTGGGTGCTCGCATTCACGGTTGCAGCGTCGCTCGTCACCGGAATTCTGTTTGGCCTCGCGCCGGCGCTCCAGATTGCGCGTTCGAATCTCGTGGATACTTTGAAAGAAGGGAGCCTCAGCACGACGGCCGGAGGTCATCGCCATCGCCTGCGGAGCTCACTCGTGATTATGGAAATGGCGCTGGCGCTGGTCCTTCTGGTGAGCGCCGGGCTCTTGATCCGCAGCCTGGTCCGCCTGCAAAGCGTGAATCCGGGATTCGACCCGCAGCACGTAATGGCTTCGAACGTGGATCTGCCGGATCAGAAATTTCCGGACGCGAAAAAAGCGGAATTCTTCCGCCAGTTGATTCCGCAATTGAGGGCGCTTCCCGGCGTGCAATCGGCCGCAGCGATCTTCCCCTTGCCGATGGGCGGGGACGAAATGCGAACGAGCCTTGAAATCGAAGGCCGGCCGGTGGCGAAAAGGGACATGGCGCATACGTCGATCCGCGTTATTACGCCCGCGTATTTCGAAACGATGCGAATTCCTTTGCTTCAGGGAAGAGCCTTCTCGGATCGTGGTGACGCAAACGCGACGCAGACCATCATCGTGAACGAAGCGCTGGCCCGGCGATATTTTCCGAACGAAAATCCCGTCGGGAAACACGTTCGGCCGGGAATTTCGCTCGGGGCGGGACCGGGACCGATGCGCGAAATCGTCGGCGTCGTCGGCAACGTACGATTCAAGGACCTGACGACCGAATGGTACCCCGAATCGTACATTCCCTACGCGCAACTGCCGTTTGGCGAAGCGACAATCGTGGTGCGCACCGTGAATGATCCAAAAACGTTGGCGAAGCCAATCGCCGACACAGTTCGAAAGTTTGATTCAGACATGCCTACGTACGCCATTAAGACCGTCGAAGATTATTTGAATTCGACAATTGCCATCCCGCGTTTCAATGCAGTTCTACTCGGAGTGTTTGCGGGCGTCGCCTTGCTTCTCACGGCGGTCGGTCTCTACGGCGTAATTTCCTATTCGGTTGCTCAGCGCACCCACGAAATCGGAATTCGGATGGCGCTCGGCGCGCAGCCGGCCGACATGCTGCGCCTTGTGGTTGGGCAAGGCTTCCGGCTCGCTCTCGTTGGAGTTGGTTTGGGTCTTGCAGCTGCGTTTGGCCTCACTCGTTTCCTTTCAAGCATGCTTTTCGGAGTGGCATCCACCGACCCCGTCTCCTTCATTGGCGTCGCAATCGTTTTACTCAGTGTGGTTTTTCTGGCCTGTTTCGTTCCGGCGCGGCGTGCCATGCGTGTGGATCCGATGGTCGCTTTGAGATACGAATTGGGCCCTCCTTAGGCAGGTGTCCGAAATCGTGATGACTATTCCCGTAACTGGTCACGAAGCGTCGAATGAACGATTTCAATCGTCCGCAACATCCACTAAACAAAAGTGTTAGAATCCGCCGCGGCTGGAACCACACCTGCCCATATTTGGGAGGCTCCCAAGCAAGATCGCAATGGTTCGCCGGTTCCGGGGGGCCGCAACTCATGAAAACAATGGCGCTCGAAATCATGAACGACCCCGAAACGACGCAGGCGCGAATCCTGATCGCGGACGACCAAACAGACGTCCTCGAAGCCTTGCGCCTGCTCTTAAAGAGTCACGGCTATTTGACCGAAACGGTGACCTCCCCTTCGGCACTGCTCGAAGCCGTCGCTCGCCGGGAATTCGACCTCATCCTGATGGATTTGAATTACGCGCGCGATACGACGTCGGGACGCGAAGGGCTCGATCTGCTCGCGCAATTGGAGGCGATTGAAGGGGCGCCGCCGATCGTCGTGATGACCGGTTGGGCCACCGTTGGTCTCGCTGTCGAGGCGATGCAGCGCGGGGTAGGTGATTTCGTGGAAAAGCCGTGGGTGAACACTCGCCTGCTCGAAATTCTGAAAAAGCAAATTGAGCGGGGCCGCGAACGGCGTGAGGCGCGTCGCCGGGCTGTCGAAGAGAGCCAAGCGCAAACAGAATTCGTTCAGCACCACCACCTGCAGGATCGCGAAATCGAAGAAGCGCGGGCAATCCAGGAGGGATTTCTCCCCAAGGATATTCCGCAGATCGCCGGCTTCGAAATCGCAACCGCGTGGCAACCGGCACGAGTCGTCGGCGGAGACTA
>JBAWGF010000101.1:0-11640 GCA_049592615.1 Candidatus Acidiferrales bacterium | reverse complement strand
CGCCACACTTTTGCTCGCGTGCGCGAAAGGAAAATTGCTCGCGGCGCGCCGCGAGCGCCGCCCGACTCCCGCTATCGACGAAACGATTTACGTCGGATGGAATGCGATGTTTGTTTCCGCGTATCTCGAAGCCGCGCGCGTTCTCGGCCGAGGCGATTGCCGCGACTTCGCGCTGAAAACGCTCGACCGCATCCTCGCTGAGGCCTGGGACGCCGTGAAAGGATTTCTGCATCGCGTCGGTGGCCCGCGCCTTGAAGGATCGCTCGACGATCAAATCTTCATGGTGGCTGCGTTGCTCGATGCTTACGAAGCGACGCTCGACCATCGCTACTTCGAATCGGCCGAGCGCGCCATGCGTCTTGCGATCGAACGCTACGGCGATCCGGACGGCGGCGGATTCTTCGATCGCGCGAAAGATGCCGCACCGATGGGTGGGCTCGAAGTTCGCCGCAAGCCGATTCAGGATTCGCCGACTCCGGGAGCGAATTCCATCGCTGCAATCGTTCTCGACCGGCTCTACGCTTTTACCGGAGAAAAGCTCTACCGCGATTGGGCGGAAAAAACGCTTGAAGCCTTCGCCGGTTTGGTCCCGCAGTACGGATTATTTGCCGCGACGTACGGCCTCGCGGCCCTACTGCACGCTCGCCATCCCTTGCAAGTTGTAATCACGGGTGCCGCAGGCGATCCGAAAGCCGCCGACCTCGAAAAAGCCGCGAACGAAATCTACCGCTTCGGCAAATCCGTCTTGCGCGTCACGCCGGAGCGCATCGCATCTGCAACTCTTCCTGCCGCGCTCCGCGAGACTTTGCCGCACCTCGACGCCGCCACGCCGCAGGCGCTCGTCTGTGTCGAAACCACCTGCAATCCCCCCATCACCGACCGCAACAAACTTACCTCGCTGCTCTCGGAAGTCGCCGTCGGCAAGGCCGGCGCCGCCAGCAAGTGATCGGCACAGGGATCGCCCCCTTTGCCTCATCCCCTCGCAACCACCCGCATATAAGTCTTTTACTTGTAATGCCTTACATTGAAACCGAAGCCGTTGCCGCATGGACAACCTCAACCCTGCAAGTACTATTTACGGCAACAAATGGTCAAAGTAACCTGCATTCACGGACGATTCGCGAGGGGTTTTTCTGTGCGAGGGAGTAGAAACGCCATGAGACCTTTTCTTCTGCTGGCCGCTGCCACGGTGCTTGCCACTTCGACCTTTGCGCAAGCACGAGGCCCCCTCGTGTCCTTTAACCCGGTCGAAGAGGATCGCCCTCAAGCCGAACCCAATTATCACTTCCACGCTCGCTTCGGCGATACGTGCTTTTTCTCTCCGAGCATCGCTCCGGCGTCAGACAACACCGCAGGTCCCTTTGCATCGGTCGAGATCGTGCAAGCACACGGCGGTCCCAATTGGCAGCCGTCGAGTTTCATGAATTTTCCGGATGCGGTTACCGTGGGCCAGCAACAAGCGGCGCTCGCGCCCAGTAAGCAATCGAACCCCGCGATGGTTCAGCAGTTGCTGGATTTGTTTCAGCAAGTCAGAGCAGTCGAAGACCAGAATCGCCTCGACGGAAAATCGGACCCCGTGAAATGGGCCGACCTGAAGCCCACGCTCGACCCGTCCGATTACCGGCGCCCTCCCACTACATTCATGGATTACCCGCAGGCACTCGCATTGGGAGCACAAGCGGAAGCGCACGCGCAGGATCGGAATCAGACGCCTTCATTAGGCGAAGTCGCGCGCAATCAGAGCGAATCGAAACCTGCCGGAGAGAAAGCCAAAGTCGTCATCAAGCAGGACGCGAGCGGCAACCCGGAGATCGTTCACAAGAAACAGTAGTCTTGATTCTTTAGTGCAGTTTCTCTTCGTATTCCGCGTTGTTCCCGTCCACGGCCTTTTTGGAGTGCGGCGGCTCGCCGCCGCTTTCGCGCCCCCGTAAAACAAACTGCAAGCACGAACCGGGCGAGGCTTGCCTCGCCCGTAACGGTCGGGGAGGATCCTGCTGCACCTGCCTCACTTCTTGCGGTTGAATGTGTCCGTATCTCCGAACGCCTCCTTAATTGTAGCGATCCCCTTCAAGAATTCTCGGAGTTGAGGCGGAGGCGCGGTGAGTATGGTTGTGTCTTCGTCGAAATCCTCGTGCGCCACCACGATCTTCTTGTCCTCGAGTTGCTTTCGAACCCAATCTTGCTTGAGAAGCGCCATTCGAAGCGCGTCGCCCTCGAGAGAAACCTTCACAAAAACATGAAGCGCCACAGCGCCGCCCGGAACCTCAACCATTTTGCCGTCCGGCTTCACGTCGCCTTTCAGCAGCGCGTCAGCAAAAAGGAAATCGTCGATGCGCACCAGGTTCGCTTCGTATCGATAGACGCGGCCACTGTCGGGTTCAGCGTAATCCACCTCGTACGCCTGCTTCACTGCGCGAATCGTCATCAATTCCTTCTTTCCATCCTTGTCTTGCGTCACCCACGTGCCGGGAAGCGCGGACTCAACAGTTGCGGGAACCCCATCATTCAGAGGATGAATCGAATAAACGCAGCCGCTCAAGATGCAGGTAATGAATAGAAGGAATCCGGTCGCACATATCGTTCGTTTCATCGCGCTCCTCCTATCTCTGATTTCGTGATTCCGGAGGCACGACCCCGTTCAGCCGGTAGTACACCACAAGCTGACCGTAGTGATCGTTTGCATGTGAGATTGCAATAAGCCACAGAGCCGCGCGTGTCGTCATCTGATCCTCGAACGGATCCTTGACGGTTTCCGTCATCCCTTTGTCGCCGTACTTCTGAATTACCGCTGCGCCATCCGCATACGATTTCTGGATGAACGCCACAATCTGCACTCGCGTCCTAAACTTCGCCCGCTCGGGAAATCCGGAATCATCGGGCGCCTTTTTTCCATCGGCGGCCATGATGAAATAATAGTTGCCGCCCGCGGCATGGAGTAATTGCTCCACAAAAGTTCGCTGCTCCGGCTTCGGCTTGAAATCGAATTTTTCTTCCGGAATATCTTGCGCCATGTCCACGAGCTTTTTTCCGGTTTCGTTCCACCGCTCGAGGAATTCCGCCGCGATTCCGGCCGAGGGTTTCATCGCCGGTGCAGTTGCTGGTTTCGCCTGCGCAGGCTGCTCTTTCTGCGCTAACGCAGGAACAGTGACGAAGGTCGCCAGCGCAGCCAGAATAAAAAATGCGATGCTCTTGTTCATTTGGGTTCACCCCGCAACGAGAGAATCTTCCGGCGACACGAAGGTACCACCTTGGCATGCCACCCGTCGATTCCGCGCGCTTTCTCCTTCGATTCGCCGGGTTGCCGCGCGCGCAGCGCAGTGCCATAATGAGGCGTCTTCTTGCACGTGTTGCAATGGCTTTCGCTGTTGACGGAGGTTCCGATGGGCCTGAGGGATCAGTGGATTGAGAAGCGCGCGGCGGCCATGAACGGCGGCGCGAGGAATTTTTCGCAAATGCACTACGCGCGTCAGGGCATCGTCACCGAAGAGATGCTCTACGTCGCGGCGCGCGAAAAGCTCGAGCCGGAACTCGTGCGCAGCGAAGTCGCTCGCGGCCGCGCCATCATCCCCGCCAACATCCATCACCGAAATCTTGAACCGATGGGGATCGGCGTCGCGTTCTTCTGCAAGATCAACGCGAACATCGGAAATTCCGCGACCACATCAAATATTGACGAAGAGCTGGAAAAACTTCACCGCGCCGTTCACTACGGCTCCGACACGGTGATGGATCTTTCCACCGGCGGCGATATTCCCGCGATCCGCCAGGCCATCATTGATAATTCGCCCGTCCCCATAGGCACTGTCCCGATTTACGAAGCCCTCCAGCGCGTGCGCCGCCCCGAAGATTTGTCGATCGAGCTGATGCTCGAAGTGATCGAGGAGCAGGCCGAGCAGGGTGTGGATTACATGACGATCCATGCAGGAGTGCTGCGCGAATTTCTTCCGCTCGTGCGCAACCGCATCACGGGAATCGTCAGCCGCGGCGGCGCGTTGCTCGCGCAGTGGATGAGCTTTCACAAAAAACAAAATTTCCTCTACGAAAATTTCGACGCCATCTGCAAAATTTTTCAGAAGTACGACGTCAGCTTTTCACTCGGCGACGGCCTCCGCCCCGGCTGCCTGGCCGACGCGAGCGACGAAGCGCAATTCGCCGAACTCCGCGTCCTCGGCGAACTCACGAAAAAAGCTTGGGAATATGACGTGCAAGTCATGATCGAAGGTCCCGGCCATATCCCGCTCGATCAAATCGAGCTGCAGGTGAAAAAAGAAGTCGAGTTGTGCAGCGAAGCTCCGTTCTACACGCTCGGTCCGCTCGTCACCGATATCGCTCCCGGCTACGATCACATCACGAGTGCGATCGGCGCGGCGATGATCGGTTGGCACGGCGCTTCGATGCTTTGCTACGTCACTCCAAAAGAACATCTCGGTCTGCCGAATGCGGACGACGTTCGCCAGGGCGTCATCGCGTACAAAATTGCGGCGCACGCAGCCGACGTTGCGCGCCATCGTCCCGGCGCGCGCGATCGCGACGACGCGCTCAGCTACGCACGTTTTCTTTTCGATTGGAATAAACAATTTGAACTTTCGCTCGATCCAGAAACCGCGCGCGCGATGCACGACGAAACTTTGCCGGATGATTTTTACAAGGAGGCAAAATTTTGTTCAATGTGCGGACCCAAGTTCTGCTCGATGAACGCGACGCAAATCGCGGACGCCTACGCCGGGCAAACGCAAGCCGACCGCGAACAGAAGTTCGCGCAGCTCCTTGCGAAGGTGCAGCCCGCGGCGAAGTCCGCCACGTCATCCTGAGTGCTCACGCCGGCCCCCATGCTCGACTTGCGCCGCTCCACGATTCCGAATGAATTTCATCGCACCCTCGCGGCGCTCGGGTTCATCTGTGCGCTCGGCGCGTTTTGCGCTGTGGCGCTCGCAAAGGACGCGGCGTATCGCGCGGCGGTCGAAAAGTGGCGCGCGGATTATGAGGCAGACCTCAGATCGGACCACGGCTGGCTGACGATTGCAGGACTGTTCTGGCTGCACGAAGGAGCGAACCGCTTCGGCTCCGCCGCTTCGAACGAAATCGTTTTGCCGGAATCGTCCGCGCCCGCCGATGCGGGAGCCTTCGAGCTCAAGGCCGGCACGGTCACCGTGCACGTAAATCCCGGCGTGCACGTCACGATGAACGGCAACTCCGTCGAAACGGCCACGCTTCGCCCCGATTCGAAAGACGACCGCCTCGTGCTCGACGAACTCGGGCTGTGGGTGCATGCGAGCGGCAAGCGCTTCGCCATCCGGCTACGAGATAAAAACAGCAAGCAGCGCCGCGATTTCACCGGCCTGCACTGGTTCCGGGTGGATGAGTCCTATCGCCTCACCGCGCGCTACACGCCCTACGACAAGATCAAGCAGGTTGACACCACCGATCTCGCCGGCGATTCGATCCGGCTTCCAGTTTCCGGCTACGTCACGTTCACGCTGCACGGACGGGAACTGCGTCTTGAAATGGGCACGGACGACAGGGGAACGCTCACAACTGTTTTTCGCGATCGGACGAGCGGCAAGGAAACATACGGGGCAGGCCGCTTCGTCGACATCGAACCCCCGAAAAACGGCGTCGTGATTCTTGATTTCAACGAGGCCTACAATCCTCCGTGCGCTTACAATCCGTACACCACCTGCCCCCTGCCGCCGCCTGAAAACCGCATTCCACTTCGAATCGAGGCAGGCGAAAAAATTTATCAGCATCACGACGCCAAGTGACCGCACGCGCGAACAACGGCTATCTCCTTTCATCACGCGAGGATGAACCAGTCCATGCCTGAAGCGAAACCACAGGAAAAGCTGCGCGAGGAATTCAATCGCTGGGCCGACGCGGGCAAGGGCGAGTCCATGCAGCACGAGCACTGGCCTATCACGAAGCCCGTGCTCGGGCTGATGCAGATCGAGCCGGACGAAAATATTCTCGACGCCGGCTGCGGCGCGGGCTGGCTTTCGCGCATTCTCGCAGAGCGCGTTCCGCAGGGCCGCGTCGTCGGCATGGACATTTCCGACGAAATGGTCCATCACGCGCGCCGGGCGAGCGTCGAGCTAACGAACCTTGTTTTCGTCGTCGGCGAAGTGGACGAAATTCCGTGGGAAGCGAATTTCTTCTCGAAAGTGATTTCGGTCGAGTCGTCCTACTACTGGCCGAATCCCGCGAAAGGCCTGCGCGAAATTTTTCGCGTTCTCTGCGAAGGCGGCTCGGCGTGGAACCTCATCAACTATTACCGCGACAATCCCTACTGCCACCAGTGGGGAGAAAAGCTCGCCGTCCCGACGCAGCTGCTCTCCGCCGACGAGTGGGCGCAACTGTTTCGCGATGCCGGCTTCTCGGACGTTGCGCACCGCCGCATTCCCGACCTCACTCCCGCGCCCGCCGAATACACGGGCCGCTGGTTTCGCGACGCCGCCGAGCTGCGCGCCTTCCGCGAAATCGGCGCCCTGCTCATCTCCGGCACGAAAAAAGAGCTATAATCCCGGCCCATCGCTTGGGGTGGAGGCCGACTACGTCCCTGATTCGTTCGCGCGAGCGGCGCAAAGAGCGGCAACGCGAACTTGCCAGTGGTGTTGACGCCGATCTCGTTCGCGCGAACAAGCGAAGAACCTGGCTGTCGTGGGGCCTGATCGCTTTGGCGATTGCTCTCTATCTGCTGACCTCCCTGTTCCAGATGTCCGGGATGCCGTACCGGATCATGGCGGGCGCGGCTGCCGTGTCCCTCGTGACTGGCGGCCTGCTGGCTCGTTGGGCGGCTCAGGAAAAAGCATTCCTGGACAAGCCCGACCCTGAGGGGCCTCCCAGCATGTTCGGAAAAACTAAAGAGTAAGGATTGCGGATCGCCCGGCGCGCCCTTCGCCGCGACTCCTCAGGGCAAGTAGAAGGTTTGCTCATGGCGGAGTGGAACAAAGTTGCGTGCGCGCGCGTATCCATATTATAAGAGCGGTCGGCGCTGAAGGTCGGCGCGATTCGCCGGTGAGAATGGTGCGCGAATGACGTTTCTTCTTTTTCTGACGCTGCTGTATTTCCTGCCAACGATCGTCGGCCGCCACAAGCGCGACGTGCTCGGCATCTTCATTGTGAATTTCTTTTTTGGCTGGACCGTCATCGGCTGGGTCATCGCGATGGTCTGGGCGTGCGCGGCGGAAGCGCAGCCGCAGTTCCTCGTGGTCGCCGGTCCCGGCGCGCCGCGTTACTGCTGCCACTGCGGATCCGTCAGCTTTCCGAGCGCGCGCTTCTGCGCCATCTGCGGCAGAATCGTCTGAGCGTTTCTCGTCACTCGACCGGCCCTCGCGCTGCCGCTGACCTCCGCGCCTCCCGCGACTTCTGCGAATTCCGCGCCCTGCTGATTTCCCGCACCAAATGCGAAGCAAATTAGTCCTTACACAAACCCAAAGATTTTTCCCCAAAATCTGTGCTGTAAGATGGTCAAGGGGCTTGACCCAAAGTGCTATGCCTCGACTGACAAAAGCGGCGGACAAGACTCGGCGGGCCTTTGCGGCGTGCCTCGATGTGCTGGACGTCGCGGATTGGCTGCGCTCGGAAATGAGCGACCACCTTGAGCCGTTCGATTTGACGCTGTTGCAATTTCGCGTGATGCATGTGCTTTACCAGGAGGGGCCGCAGTATCAGCGGGAAATCAGCCGGCGGTTCCGGTGCACGAAGCAGAGCATCGCATTTGTAATCAAATGCTTGGAGCGAAAAGAGTGGGTGCGGAAGACGCCTTCGGCGCTGAAGGCGGGCCGGGCCGTGCTGCGGGCAGCGAAACGCGGGGAGCAGCCACCTGGCCGGCGAATCGTCCTTCTCCGCCTGACGCCGGAGGGAAGAAGGCATATCGCGAAGGTTTTTTCGATGCACGTGAAGTTTGTGAAAGCGACGATGCGCGCGCTCGAAGGCCGACAACAGGACACGTTGAGCCGGCTGTGCCGGAAGCTGCGGGAAGGCGATCCCCTGAGATTCATCAACGAGCTGATGTACAGGGAGCGAGAAAGGATTGATTCGTCCTGGCATCCATCATTTGGCGAGGGTCCAGTGTCCTCGGGCTGATTCCGAAGGGCGGTGCAAGAAACATGGGACCCCCGCTCGAGTTCTGGTCACCCAAGCGTCGGTTTCTACGCGGCTGGGCGAGGTTGCTCTGTTCCAGCGTCTCGAATAACGGAAGCAAGCTGGTTAGCTAACAATGCCGCCACAAGCGTTTCCATCGCATTGACGTCAATTTTCTTTTCGTTTTCGTAGGCAGAATCGGCTTGTTCCAGTGCCTTATAGTACGGATTCTTATCCCGGGATATTTGTTCCGGTATCGTATTTGATCCGGGCACGCGATAGCCCAGCCTGACGCATAGCACGACGAAGGAAATGGTGCGAGTCGTTCGGCCATTTCCGTCAACAAAGGCGTGAATCCAGTTAAGCCGCCACAATACAGAGGATGCTAAGTGGATGGGCGAACGGTCCCAGTTTGTATTTACATAGTCGCACATTTCTTCGACGAGTTCTGGGACGAGGTAGGACGGAGGAGGGTTGTGCTTGCTGCCTTTTATAGCAATTGCTGCGGGACGATAAATGCCAGCGTAACTGCTCAACCCGTCTAGTGCCAAGCGGTTCAGGGTCATTATTGCGGAGGGACGTAGCTTAAACGGTCGTTCGGGGTGGCACCAATACTCTATCTGTTCGATTGCATTATCAAACTGGCGGAGGCCATTCTTGGCTTCTTGGTGTGCCTTTTGGTCGGGGTCAGCTATCAGCTCAACTTCGAGTGCCTCACTGTGCCTGTCTTCAGGAGACATCGTAGCCTATTTTTCCTTCAGGGCCTCCGCTTCTTCGTTGACAGTTTCTCGCGTGACCCGTGCGTTCTCGATATTCGCATTCCCAAAAGCGAAACTCCGCCTTTGCTCTTCCTTCTGCTCCGGAGTGATTTCCAGATTCTTCGTAGCATCCAACAGTTGCTGCAGCTCTGTTGCTGTCACTGGCCCCTCCCTCAAGAAAACCCGTTGCAAGAATAAGGATTTCGATGTAGTCCCTCTTATCCTTGCGAAGGCGAAGATCCCCGTTTTTAGGGAGGGGGCCCAGTAAGATTGAAATGTTACCAAACGGAGCCCATGGTACGCAACAAAACACTCCGCCAGGTAGTGTCCTAGTCTGAAATTGATTACCTAAATCGGCCAAGTTGATGGCGAATAATTCACACTCGAGACGGATGCTCGCTGCCTGTTCCTGTCAGCGGCCCCAGGCCTCAAAGAGCTCGTCAAAGGAGAAAAACAGTTTGCCGAGGAAGCCTGCGCCCAGGTGAAGGTTCTCTTTCAGTATAGGCGGATTAAACACCAGCCGGGGCTTTGAGAGAAACAGGAAGCTCCGCTTGCGAGGCCAGACCCAATCACGATGCAAAGGTTGCAGCAAATTCATGTGGCTGTTTAGCCAGTGCTTGTCCTTGACCTCTTGTACTAGTTGCAACAACTCTTTCCACGTTTCTCCAACTTCCACGCGCTCAATCCTCGCTATGTAGCTGATGCCAACCTGCACGCCCGGATGCCTTCGGGCAATCCGCTGTCCGAAGTCCGGAGCAAAATAGTTCGCCTCAGCCATACGTCTGCTCTTTTGATAGTGGCAACCATACATCTGAGCCTGCAAAAACATCGCCAGCGTCTCTTCGCTATTGATTTCCCGTGCATAGATTTCCACCGATTTATTTGGTTTGATCATAGCGTGCTCCTCCAAATAACTGAGCAAGTCCCGGCTGACAAATCGGGCTCGATTGTCCCGCGACTCCGCTAGTTGCATAAGTGGTTTCGCCAAATCCCGCCAGCGAAGATATTTCACTCCGCGCCGTCGTTTTTGTTTGCCGGAGGCCATATGCTCCGTCAAAAGCACGCGCCACTTGGCAGTGTATTTCAACGATTGGCGGAATGGGTCTGCCTCGGTGACCTTGGCCTCGATCACACCCCGGCCTGCGGTGGTTTCAATCAAGATGTCGGAGCGGTCAGACGCATGGCGCGTCTCCAAGCTCACGGAACGCGGCCTGCCATGAAATGCAAAGATTTCGCAGAATCGCTCCGGCTCAAGCGCTATCACGTAACCGAGCATCGCTGTGAGCCGTGTTTCTCGCAATGCGCTTCCAAACGCTCCTGCGAAACTCGAGACCACGGAGCCGCCTCGCAGCAGGTCAATCCGTTCTCTGTCCGCAAACGTCTGCATGTTCAGCACCGGGCACACTGCCTACCCATTCCGGCTTGTCCAAACTAGGACACTATCCTCCGCCATGGCTGGTGACAAGCCTTTGTCTCCAGAAAACAACGTCGAGCGGTGGAAAGGCTTGCCCTTTGACTTCGCTCCTGGACACCTCCGGCTCGCTCGGCGCGGCGGGAAGGCTTGCTACGAGTAAGGCGGCGCAAAGGAGGCGTGGTCTCGCGCGGGCGTGGAACAAAGTTGCGAGAGGGCGACCGAGTCAGATTCCTCAAGGAAAATCTTATGAAGGAAGTCGATGATAGCGAATGAGATTGAGAGACGAGCCCGCGGGGCCGAATTGCAGATTTGAGATTTGATATTTCAGAGGCAGGGCGCGCGAGGGCGGCCGAGTCAGATTCCTCGGGGAAATTCTTATGAAGGAAGTCGATGATAGCGAATGAGAGTGAAAGCTAATCTCAGGTTCCTTGGGAGAGTATTGTAGTGCCGCCGCGGTCGCCAAGACTACAACGCACAGATCGCGGTGGCGGAAGGTCGGCGTCACGCGCGGTTTGACTGGCGCGAAGAGCGCGGATATACTCCGCGTCCTTGTGAGGTAGAATAGGGCCATGGGAGTGATCGATAACCGGTTCGAGCGCAGCTACATCCTTTCGTCGGTGGATTACGTTTTCAACTGGGCGCGGAAGAGCGCCATCTGGCCGCTGACGTTCGGGTTGGCGTGCTGCGCGATCGAAATGATTGCTTCGACGACTTCGCGATTCGACATCGCGCGATTCGGCGCGGAAGTTTTCCGGCCGTCGCCGCGGCAGGCGGATTTGATGATAGTCGCGGGGACGGTGACGCTGAAGATGTCGCCGGTGCTGAAGCGCGTGTGGGACCAGATGCCGGACCCGAAGTGGTGCATCTCGATGGGTGCGTGCTCGAGCGTGGGCGGGCCGTTCAACGTGTATTCGGTGTTGCAGGGAGTGGACAGGATTGTGCCGGTGGACGTGTACGTCATCGGGTGCCCGCCGCGGCCCGAGGGGCTGTTCTACGCGCTGCTGAAGCTCCAGGACAAAATTGACCTGATGACGCTGGCGAAGCGGCCGACGGAAGTGCGGCTGCGGCCCGAGATGGTCGAGGATTTCAAGCGCGGCGTAATGGTCGCGCAGACGCCCGCACCGCGATAGGAGCTGAAATGGCGTTTTTGCGAACAGCGAAGAAGGAAGAGGTTCCGCCGGGCGTGATTCGCGAGTATGCGATTGACGGCAAGGTGTTTGCGCTGGCCAATGTTGCTGGTAAACTGTTTGCAATCAATAACGTATGCCTGCATCGCGGCGGGCCGCTCGGCCAGGGCGAACTGCATGGTCAGCTGGTGACCTGCCCGTGGCATGGCTGGCAATACGACGTCACTTCAGGGAAATTGGCCGCGAATCCCGCGGTGGGCGT
>JBAWGF010000100.1:0-1646 GCA_049592615.1 Candidatus Acidiferrales bacterium | reverse complement strand
GAAGGCTACACGCTGAACGCGGCGAACGAAATCGAAGGGTTTCTCTTCCAGGGTTCCGACGCCGAGCGGCATTATCACGAAACGGCAAAATTCGAATACGTCAACACCGGCGGCTATTACCATTCGCTGCCGGGCGACCCGCTGCGCACGTTCATTGACACGACCGCCGAAGTGCAGCGCGCCATGGGTTTTCAGAATGAGAAGGACCACCCCGAAGTCGCCCCGTCGCAATTTGAGATTAATTACGGCTACGGCGAAGTCGTCGCCGCCGCCGACCAGATCCAGCTCTACAAGCTCATTTGCCGCCAGGTCGCGACGAACATGGGCCTCACGGCATGCTTCCTGCCCAAGCCCGTCGTCGGCGTCAACGGCAACGGCATGCACACCAACGTTTCCGTCAGCAAGGCCGGCAAAAATATTTTCTGGGACGCCAAGGGCGAGGAAAAACTCAGCAAATTCGGCTGGGCGTTTTTGGATCGCATCCTCACGCACGGCAACGATCTTTGCCTCGTGCTCAACTCCAGCGTCAACGCCTATCGCCGCCTCGACCCGCATTTCGAAGCGCCCAATCAGCTCAAGGCTTCGCCGGTGGACCGCGGCGCGATGATTCGCATCCCCATCGGCAATGAACGCAGCATGCGCGTCGAAGTTCGAGCGGTCGCGCCCGACGCGAATCCCTACATGGTCATGTACGGAATCTTCCGCAGCGGCCTGGAAGGCGAAACGTCGAAAATCAAAAATCTCCGCCAGGCCGAGCGCTATTTGCCCGACAATATCTACACGGCGATGGACGATTTCCGCAACGCCGCCTGGATCACAAAGCTGCTCGGCGAGGACGTGAAAGGCCGCTACGCCGACCTCAAGCAAGCCTCCGCCGATCGTTGTCCGCGCCTTCTCGGCACCGTCGTCAAACCGCCCGAAGTCCAGTTCCACCACGAAGTCTACAACCAGTACCTCTGGAATCAGTTCTAGCCGCCAGCGGTCGGCGAGCTCACAAGAAGAGGCGCGGCGTCATTCCTGTCCGCGTCAGGCAGGCCTGCCCGCCGCAGGCAGGCTGAGCCCCATTCGCGGGGCGAAGAATCCGACATTCTTTTGTACTTTCGAATAGTCGGGCGCGCCGTCCATGCAAGTTCAATCGCGCTTCGCCCTCCGCTCCATTACAATGCTGGCGCGATGGGAAAAATTTATGCTGGCACTTCCGGCTGGGCATATTCAAGCTGGAAGCCGAAATTTTATCCCGCCAAGCTCCGCCCTGCTGAATTCTTGAATTATTACGCGAGCCGCTTGAACTCAGTGGAAGTGAACTATACGTTTCGCAATTTTCCAACGAAGCGATTGCTGCGCGAATGGCTCGCGGCCACGCCTGAAAATTTCATTTTCGCCATCAAGGCGCACTATGCGATCACGCACGTCAAACGCCTGCGCGGCGCCTTTCGCACGGCCTCAAAATTCCTCAACTCGTTGCGGCCGCTGCGCGACGCCGGAAGACTCGGCCCGGTCCTATTTCAACTCCCGCCGTTTCTGAAGTGCGATGTGCCGCTGCTCGAAAACTTCCTTGCGGGTCTTCCCGACGGCATTCGCTTCGCATTTGAGTTTCGCCACGCCTCGTGGTTCAACGAGGAGGTTTATTCCGCGCTGCGCAAGGC
>JBAWGF010000099.1:0-68170 GCA_049592615.1 Candidatus Acidiferrales bacterium | reverse complement strand
GTCCGCAATCGCGCACATTGAAGGCGGCTTCAAGAACGCCTCGCGCGATCTCGTGACCCAGATCGCCATGCAAACCCAGTTTCCACTTCCGTTCTTTACGAATGACCCTCTTCGAGAATTCCCTGTCCAGTCTTTGCTGTTTCGGGCGAGGGCATCGATGACGAGACGCGAAGCGGCAGAAGCGTGTAGGTATGCTGAGATAATCTATGAGATCGCCGAGATGTTGGCGAGAAAACTTACAGCAATCCCCGTGATTTTGCCGACGAAAAACGCTGACCCGGCGACCGCCGCGATGCAGACTCGCCTTGCGATGCAGTTTCCTCATGAGGAGCCCATCCCACATCTAATAAACGCCGCGGAAAGACTGGGCGTTCTCGTTCTAGCGCTTCCGGCTGCACTCAGTGGTCGAGATGCGTTTGTGGTCTGGGTCGAACGAGACTCGGGCCCTGTTCCCTTACTGGCAATTTCCAAAGATCGGCCGGGCGATCGCCTTCGCATGAGCGTAGCTCATGAACTCGGTCATCTCACGATGCGCCATTCACCCAACTTCGATCCCGAGCAGGAGAAAGAAGCTTACGCCTTTGCGGCCGAACTGTTAATGCCGGCGTTGGCGATGCGCCGTGAGATAACCAACCCTGTCACGCTTTCAAGTATCGCCGTGCTAAAAACCAGGTGGAGAGTTTCGATTCAGTCCATTATCAGGCGGGCCTTCGACCTACACCTCATTTCGGACCGTCAGTATCGATACCTCTTCGAGCAACTCTCGATCAAGGGGTGGAAGACTCGAGAGCCAATAAACCTAGATATACCCGCAGAGAAACCTCGAGGTCTTAAGCAAATGGCAGAACTAGTGTACGGAAAGCCCATGGACTACGACAAGATCCCCGCAGACCTGCACGTGGGCGCATCGTTCTTCAAAGAAGTCATGGAAGGATACGCAGAGGCCGCCGGCACTGAAGAAAGATACGACGATTCGTCCGTGCGCGTGATCCCTTTCGCTAAGCCTGCCCGAGACTGAGTGTCAACCGAAGTCAATGGGCGAGTGGCCGACCCTCCACGCCGCGTCGTGGACACCCCACGCTGATCCAGTTCCGAGCACGCGTGAAATTTGACGCGTGTCGCACCATTGGACGACGAACGCCTGGGCAACTAGGCTAAATCCACTGCTCTTCTCGCAGGCGGTCCCACGCTATCTTGATGTGTTCTGGCCGGAAGGTGTCGTGTTTACGCGCATTCCAAGAATGTACCAACTGCACAGCTTTTTCAGCGTTCGTTCTGGCATCTCGGTCTTCCACCATCGCGACCCAATGCACGCTTGCCAGGAGTTCCATCCCATAGGGTGTTTCGAAACCATCAATCAATCGCGCTACCTTTTTGAATCGCTCCTGCGTTTCGGCAGACATGGCGAGAAGGGCTTCTGCATCCTTGACCGCCTCTGGTGCCAACGCGATGGAAACCCTCTGACTACGGTCACCATAACCTGTGATGAAGTGACCCTCTAATCTCTGCAGCACGTGATGCAGGGTTTCAGTGTACGGCCCGTATTGCTGTTTGTGAAATTTCAGATCGAGTGGTTCGCCGCTCGCCTGCAAAAAGTACGCCAACTTTTGGATTTCCAACAGCGAAAGCCGGTAACCCGGTAGGGCATAGCGGTGCATTAGAATAAGCAGCACGGCGCGGCAAGGTGTCATACGTGGCCGCTCGGTTCCAATCCTCATCGCCTCAGGTGCGGGAGCTTGCGTAGGTGGATAGATCAATGTGAGAACCTCCGGCAGAGATTCAAACGCTTCTTTGATTTTCGTCCGAACGTCCGTCCATTTTAGCCGACCACTGCCGCAGCCAAGGGGAGGTAGTGCAATAGACTGAATGCCTTCCTCGCGGATGACTTTTACAAGATCGCGAAGGCCAGCTTCTATGTCTTCCATGCGCGACTTGCTGCGCCAGTCGCGCTTTGTTGGAAAATTTATGATGAAGCGTGGGTTCTTACGTGTGCCGAGCGTATCTCTCCGAAAAACGAACATCCGACCTGGCTCCACTTCGCCTCGTCTGCAAGCTGCTTCATATGCACTGAAGTTAGCAGGGAATGCTTGTTTGAATTGAAGTGCTACACCGCGGCCCATGACGCCAAAGGTGTTCACCGTATTGACGAGGGCTTCCACATCAGCGCCGAGAAGATTTCCGCTGACCTCTCTAATCATGCGACGCCACCTAATAGTACCAGCCCGCTTCGATCCTTATTTCAGGCTTGTGTACCACGTTAGCCATGATTTTGTGAACGTTTTCTGCGGCCTCGCGATTGTAGACACCAATCTCGCCAATGAGCTCCCAAGGGCAGAAATCGTGAACCAAGAACTCCGCTTGCCGCCTTCGCTCTCTGTCGGGGTGATTAGCGCTATCAAACCAATATCTGGAATTCATGACGCTCCAGTCTATCTTGCCGAGGTCTCCGAGATCATCATAGAAACTCGTCAACGGCGGCATGTCGGCGTGTCCATCTGTGAACACCCATTCAAGGTCTGCCGCCTCAATCGCCTCAGCGCTTGAAACAAGATGCACCACCTCCGCCTGCCCTCCGGCATACCCAAGCACTGCTCCCTTATTAATCGCATACAACATGGGTGACCGCGGCGCGAAATAGAACGGAACGTAATCGCCCACGAAGCCTCCCGGCGACAAGGGAACTCGTCGATTGAGCCGCCGATCCTTGATGTGTTGGTGGCCAATCCTGACACAATCTATCGCTTGAGCCGCTCGGTCACTCACGAGACGTCCGGTTGCCGTGATACTTACGAGGTTGGTTAAGTGCGTTATGTGAAATATTTGTGTCACGGTCGCCCGATTGTACTCCTTCGGGCGACCTAACGAACGCTTCGGCGTGCACGGTCGGCCAATCCATATGCATACAAGTCACTTACGTTCAGTTCAATGTAATGCATCGGCAGGCGAATACAAAGCGAAAGTGTTCCATGTGGGAGCCTATGTGTCAAGGCCGTTTGAGTGGCGATGCTCTCACGGCAGCGCAATTTCAGTCGTGCACGAGCGGACCCCACCACAATTCATTCGCGCCGCGCCACACGCGCCAGGCCAGTTCTAGGACTACCTGTCCTTTTTCCCGACTAACGCCCAGCTTTTCCGCTTCGCTCTGCGTGCTAGTCTGTTCGCGGCGCGTGCATCGAAGCGCCGCAACTCTCTTGAAATTATTTGAATACTGTAGTAGACTATCACTAAGTGGTTCTCCTCAGCGTGTGAAACGCACCCAACAAAAATAAGAACTGAATAGAGAGTCTCGATGCGAGAGACAGGAATTTCTGCATGCACGATGCATGCTTCCGGCATGATGCCGAGGGTAACGCCATCGGTCACCCTGCCTGAAATCTACCCCAACGCCGCATCTCGCCCGCGCCGTTCTAGTCGTGACTCGATCCGGACCCAAATTCAGGCGCTCGACGCCGCAATTTCTATCCGCAACAAAACTGAATTAGAATTCGCTGCAACTCATTCAAAACACAGGCGAAGCCAATTTCTACTCGCAACAAATGGTGCCAATTCTGAAACGCGAAAAACCACCGACTCACGGAGTCTCGGGCAGGGGCGAAGACAGGCTGGGTTCGGGATGACAGGCGAGCGGGTATCACGACTTCACGCGATACTGCACATAGATGCAGCCGTTCTTGAATGTCTGGCTCTCGAGCAGTTCGAGATTGATCTGGCGGCTCATCGCGTGAAACCGCGGGATGCCCGAGCCGAGCAGCACGGGATGGATGTTGAGGCCGATCTCGTCAACCAGCCCGGCTTCGAAGAACGATTTCGCGAGCTCGCCGCCGCCCATCAGGCAGATGTCTTTCCCCGGCTGGCTTTTCAAGCGGCGGACGAAGTCGGTGGCGTCGCTCGAGACGATGGTGACGTTGCGATGGGCCTCGGGCTTGAGCGTCTTCGAGAAGACGTACGACTTCATGCCCGGGTAGGGCGACTTGCCTTTGCTGTGGCGAAGAGCGACTTCGTATGTTTTGCGGCCCATGAGGATTGTGTCGATCGTTTTCCAGTACGTGGACATGACCGCGGCGGCCTCGTCGCACCAGAGGAGCCAGTCAACCGCATCGTCTTTGCGAGCAAGGAAGTTGTCGAGGCTGTTGGCGCCGCCGAAGGTAATCTTGCGCATGGGGTCCTCCGATCCGCGAGTATAGCGCGAGCGGCCTTTCGCGCCCGGCCACCGCGATTTTTTTCTGCCACTAGCGCTCATTACTTAGAAGCAACGCTGAGGCAGAGCGGCGCATCTGTGGCGATGGTGGCAGATATAATCCCCGCTACATGTCCCGGCGCGTTCATTGCGGTATCTATGTCGTTGTGGTCGCGGCGACTGCGGCCATATGGATTTATTCGCCCGCGGCGGGCCAGGCTCTCAATCGCGAAATCGTCGCGCGAGCGCGCGTATTCCCCGAAATCGGCGCCGGCGTTAGTGCGCTGAAGCGAGACTCCGCCGGGCGCTATTACATCCTTGGCGTGCCCGCGACGGTGATTGCGATTTACGCGCCGGACGGCAAGCGCATCGGCCAGATTCCGAATGCGAATTCCGGCGGCGCAAAAATCGTTTACGCGGAAGACATCGATCTCGACGCCGCCGGGCGATTGTTTGTGGCCGACCGCGGCGCCAACGCGGTGAAAATTTTTTCTGCCGATAGCTCGCTCGCCGCATCGGTTCCCGTCATGGCGCCGACTTCGATGGCGGTGCTTCCGGGCGACGAGATTGCGGTTGCGGCCATGCGTTCGGATCGCTTTGTCGATGTCCTCGACGAGCGCGGAAAGTTGCTCCGCAGTTTCGGCGACCCCGCCGACATGGGGGACGCGCAGGAGTCGAAGCGGCTTTTGAGTCATGGCCGGATTACCGGTGACGCCGCTGGTCATATTTATTTCGCGTTTACATATCTTCCAGATCCGGCCATCAAAAAATATGACCGTTACGGCTTTGCTGCGTATGAGATTTCTCTCACGGCGGAGGAGTTCCTGCCCAGCGGTGCGAACAGGCCTCGCGAAATACTTCGACTCGATCGGCACACGGAAGTTCCCACGACGAAGCCGGTGATCAGCGCGATTGGCGTGGACCCTGTGACGCAGGAAGTTTGGGCCGCGATTGGCGGCGTGCTGCTTCACTTCGACAAGGACGGCGCGCGGCTGCCAAGTTATCGCACGGTCACGAAAGACGGCGCGCGGGTTGACCCCAAAGCAATTTTGATCGAGCCGGATCGCATCCTTCTCGCGGCCGATCTGATCGGAGTTTTCGAATTTGCCCGCCCGGACAAGCAGCCGACAGTGATTCCTGAACGCTGAGCTGCCGCGAGCGCGTCTTTTCACGGTCGCGGCTTCTCACAGCAACGCGCGTGCGCTCCTACTGCATCGCCGAATATCGTTTCGAACGAAAAACGAAACACGTTCGCGTTGCGAAGTCCTAAGATCGCCCTGTGGAAAAACTGTGAATTGTGTGTGGAGACTGTGGACGGAGTGCATATAGTTTTCTCTTGCTCAATGCGTCGCGATTAGGCAGAATCCCGGCTCGCGTTTCGGTGGGAACTGAGACGTGGGCGCGAAATCGATGTCGCGCGCGCGGGGTTCGCACTCACGGTATCGAGCCTGGCCGGTCAAATCCAAGAACTCCTAAGCGTGTTGCGATTTCCACAGCATTTCCACCCATGTGGAAATTGAGACGGGGCTGATTCCTTCGATGAATCTCTGGGACAAGGTTCTGCAGCACACCGAGCGGCGCGTGAACCCGCACAGCTTCGCCACATGGTTTCGCCCGACCCGCCAGGAGCGCGCGGAAGACGGCCGATTGGTCGTCCGGGTGCCCACGCGGTTGTTCTGCAAGCGGCTGACAGAAACCTATGGCCAGCTCCTCCAGGCGGTCCTGACGGAAATCGGCAAGCCTGAGATGCTGCTGGAGTTTGTTTGTCCCGAGCCGGAGCCGGTCGGGCCCAGCGCCACGGCAACCTCACAGGCAAAACTCGATTTCGATTCCGTCAACCATCAGCTGAACCCGCGCTACACGTTCGACACGTTCGTCGTCGGCGCTTCGAATCAATTTGCGCACGCCGCCGCCGTCGCCGTGGCGGAGCAGCCCTCGAAATCTTACAATCCGCTTTTCCTTTATGGCGGAGTGGGGCTGGGCAAGACGCATCTAATGCAGGCAATCGGCCACACGCTTAAGCGGCGCAACCCCTCGCTTCGGTTGACGTACATCAGCGCAGAAAAATTCACGAACGAAGTAATTGCGTCGATCCGCTTCGAGCGCATGTCGAACTTCCGAGACCGCTTCCGCAACATGGACGTCCTGATGGTGGACGACATCCAATTCATTGCCACGCGCGAGCGCACGCAAGAGGAATTTTTTCATACATTCAACGCGCTCTACGACCAGCAGAAACAAATCGTCATTTCCTCGGACTGCCCGCCGAAGGAAATTTCGTCGATCGAGGAGCGCCTGCGCTCCCGGTTTGAGTGGGGGCTGATCGCCGATATCCAGCCGCCCGACCTCGAGACGAAAATCGCCATTCTGCAAAAAAAGGCTGATACCGAGCGCGTCCAGGTGCCCGACGACGTGGCCGAATATATCGCGCGCGCGATCAAGTCCAATATTCGCGAGCTTGAGGGCGCTTTGATCCGGCTGATGGCCTACGCATCTCTGACGGGCGCGGAAATCAATCTTCCGACGGCGCAGCAAGTGCTTCGGAACATCATCGAGACGCAGGAAAAGAAAGTGACGATCGAGCAGATCCAGAAACGCGTCGGCGAGCACTTCGGTCTGCGGGCGCAGGACCTGAAGATTCGCAGCAACTCGAAGGTGATCGCCTTCCCGCGCCAAGTGGCCATGTTCCTGGTGAAGCAACTCACATCAGCGTCGCTCCCGGAAATTGGCCGGCAGTTCGGCGGCAAGCATCACACGACAGTCCTCCATTCGATCAACAAGATTGAGACATTGCGGCAGGTTGATAAGGATTTGAACAAGACGATCAACAGGCTACTGGATTCGTTCGGATAGGGTTAGGGGTCAGAGGCCCGGCCGGGCGCCTCTTCTCGCTGTGGATGGGCTGTGGAACACCTCCGTAGCGCCCGCCCGGCCAGGAATTTCCGCGGCGGCGCGCAGGGTTCCACAGGGCAGATGATGGAGCAACTGCCGTTTGCGTCGGGGGTTGACGGGATTTCCGCAGAATCCACACGTGCGACGACGGCGACGGGTTTCTTATACATTTATTCAAAGAAAGAAAAGCAGTACAGTAGACGGAGCATATGCCAACACTAGCGACTCAAACGGTGGCCGAGATGGAATTCAGCGTAAAGAAATTTGACCTGCTCGAGGAGCTTTCCTTGACGCAGGGCGTCGTCGAGCGCAAGACGACAATACCCATCCTCTCGAACCTGCTCTGCGAGGCCGCAGGAAACCGGCTCACCATCACCGCCACCGATCTCGAGCTCAGCATCCGCACGTCGTGCGAAGCCAAAATCAAAAAAGAAGGCGCCGGCACCATCCCGGCGAAAAAACTACTGGAGCTAGTGCGGCTGCTACCCGAGGGCGAGATAAAATTCAAGCTTCTCGAAAACCACTGGGTGCATATCACGTGCGACCGCAAGAATTACAAGCTGGTGGGAATGTCGAAGGACAATTTTCCGGCGCTGCCGGCGTTCCCGCACGCACTCGTGAAGATTCCGGCGAAGCTGCTGGCAGACGTTATCGCCAAGACAACATTCGCCATCTCGCTTGAGGAATCGCGCTACACGCTCAATGGTGCCCTCCTCGTGCTGAAGCCCGGCTCGATCACCATGGTTGCGACCGACGGCCACCGGCTCGCCATGGTCGAGAAAGATCACAAATTCGAAGGGTTCTCCAACGAAACGCGCGTCCTAGTCCCGAAAAAAGCGATGACCGAAATCCAGCGCCTCGCCGCGGAGGCCGGCGATGATAGCGTCCTTGAGTTTGCGCAGGACGAAAGCCACCTCTTCTTCCAATTCGGAGGGCGCCTGCTGACTTCGCGCAAGCTGACAGGCCAATTCCCGAATTACGAGGCCGTCCTGCCGCGCGATGCGAACAAGACGGTCGTTCTCGAGCGCGGCGAACTGCAAGATGCGCTCCGCCGCGTGTCGCAGCTTGCCGATCAGCGCTCGCGCGCCGTGAAATTCGTGCTGGCAAAAGAAGGCGTCGAGATTTCCGCTTCGAGCCCTGAATACGGCGAGGCCAAGGAAGTCATTGAAAAAGAATTCAAAGGCGAGCCGGTCGCAATCGGGTTTAACGCGCAGTACCTGCTCGATTTCCTCGCCGCGGCCGCCGACGGCCCGATCAGCTTCGAGCTGAAAGACGAGCAGTCGGCCGGACAGTTGCGCCCGCTTGCGGATGAATCCACGCGCTACCGCTATGTCGTAATGCCCATGCGCATCTGACGAGGGCGCGCACAGCACAAGCACTCACCCTGCAGCGGTCAGTGCCCGCCACGATTCGCGGCGTCGCTTGCCTTCAACACTTCTTCGGGCCAGACGCGGACGAGATAATCGTCGGTCAGACTTCTCCAGAGAACTTTTCGATTTGAATCCAGCAGAAATTCAGCAGGGCGCGCGATATCGGTACCGTCTATCCCGGCGTGCGAATGCAGCAAATCCCACTGGCGGATCACGGAAAGTTTTTCATCGGCCAAAATCGGGAATGAGTATCCCGCAATCTGGCGAAGATGCTGCGACACGTTCGGCGCGTCCACACTGATTGCCACGACACGAATCTTGCGGGCGTTGAACTCGGGCAGTTTGCGTTCGAAGCTCCGCAACTCGGAGTTGCAGGCGGGTCACCAGTAGCCGCGATAGAAGATCAGCACCACTCCAGCAGTTTGCCCGGACGCATTTCCCGGCGAAGACGAACCATCGGGTACAAAGGGCGAGCTCAGCAGCGCGGACAGCGTCACCAAACGGCCGGAGGAGTCCACGAGCGTGAAATCCGGAGCGATGGCGCCCACGCTCGGCGCGCCACGCGATTCGGGAACTTGCCGCGCCACGTAGAAAATTTCTACAAGGAAGAAGCCGGCGAGGAGGAAACCGAGAGAGGCAAGTATCGGCCCGCTTACTTTGCCGCGATAAGCCTCGGGCTGCCGAAAGGCACGGCGGACGCCGGTGATTAGAAGGAACGCTGCCAAGCCGAGCAGGAGTAAATTGGGCCACGGGAAATCCCGGGTGACGGGAAATCGAATGAGGAAAGTGGGAAAACTGACGACGCCGACAAGGACAAGCGCGAACCCGAGCCACAATCGTGGATTCCAACTGCGTTTCATGGCCAAACCCCTCGCAAGACCCCAGAGAGAAAAATAACGACGATGCCCACAAGCACAAGCACGAGCGCGAACCACAATCGCGGATTCCAACTGCGCTCCATCGTGAGCAGCCTCGCAAGATCGTCTGCAAGAAAAATAACATGAAATGGGAGCAAACGCTGCGGCAACTGGGCGCGCGCCCGCGGCCCTGATTTTGAGCCTAAGACGCGACGAAAAATGCGCGCAAAAACGGATCTTTTCGTGATTGCGCACGGAGCAAAAAATACTGTTGCAGCGACGCGCCCGAAAAGCCCGCAAACCAATGAAATAAAAGGCGATATATTGAACACCTGAAACCAGAATCGCCTTGTGAACTCCCCTCTATTTCGGTAAAATTTTGGTGCTCCGGATTCCTTCTGAAAGGCAATTCATCCGGATCGGACTTGCCCCACATTTTGCTTGTTCGCGCCAGAGCAAGCGGGGCGAGTGACGCACCGGATGACCCCCTTCCGCAGGGGAAAATAAAAGCTTCGCTGCGTCCGCCAGAGGCGGACGGGATGGAGCGATAACCCTTCGAGTCCCAGACCGAAGTGATTGGGACCAATGGGTAAGGCAAGTGTCGAGCCCTTCCGCTCAACCGCCTTCCCAGCACGAGCCAGCAACTGAGGAGACGCACGACCCATGGGTGATAAAGAGACTCCGGCCCCAAAAGGCCTCGGCCACAAGTACGACGCAACGTCCATCAAAGTCCTCGGCGGAATCGAAGCGGTGCGCAAGCGTCCGGCGATGTACATTGGATCAACCGGCGAACTGGGCCTGCACCATCTCGTATGGGAAGTGGTGGACAATTCCGTGGACGAAGCGATGGCCGGCTTCTGCGATGAAATCAACGTCTCGGTGCATGACGACACGAGCGTCACCGTGATCGACAACGGCAGGGGCATCCCCGTGGACATGCATGCGACCGAGAAGAAGCCTGCCGCCGAAGTCGTCATGACCGTGCTGCACGCGGGAGGAAAATTCGACAGCGACACGTACAAAGTTTCGGGCGGATTGCATGGCGTCGGCGTTTCCGTGGTCAACGCGCTCGCCGACTGGCTCGATCTGGAAATCTGGCGCGACGGCCAGGTGTGGGAGCAGTCGTACGAAAAAGGAGTTCCCACGTCGAAGCTCAAGCCGGCCGGCAAGACGAGAAAAACGGGCACGAAAATTACATTTCATCCCGACACTTCGATTTTCACGACGACGAATTTCAGTTTCGACACGCTTTCGCAGCGCCTCCGCGAGCTGGCCTTTCTGAACAAGGGTCTGAAGATCACGCTCGAGGACGAGCGCAGCAACAAGAAAGCGGAATTCCGCTTTACGGGCGGCATCTCTGAATTCGTCAAGCACCTCAATCGCGGAAAGCAGACGCTCCACGATTCGCCGATTTATATGGAAGGCAAGCGCGAGCAGGTTGATATCGAGATCGCGCTGCAATACAACGACAGCTACGCCGAAAATATTTTCTCGTTCGCCAACACGATCAACACCGTGGACGGCGGCTCCCACCTCTCCGGATTTCGTTCTGCGCTCACGCGTACGATCAATTACTACGCGAGTTCGGCGGGGATGCTCAAGGAGCAGAAGGACGAGATCTCCATCACCGGTGACGACGTGCGCGAAGGACTCGTCGCCGTGGTGTCCGTGAAGCTCCCGCAGCCGCAATTCGAAGGGCAAACCAAAGGGAAGCTGAACAGCGACATCAAAGGGCTCGTCGAATCGCTCGTGAATGAGAAGCTCGGCGAATATTTCGACAAGCACTCCTCGATCGCGCGAAAAATCATCGGCAAATGCATTGACGCGGCCCGCGCGCGCGAAGCGGCCCGCAAGGCGCGCGAGTTGACGCGGCGCAAGTCCGCGCTCGATTCAAGCGGCCTGCCGGGGAAACTCGCCGATTGTCAGGAACGCGACCCCTCGCGCTGCGAGCTGTTCATCGTCGAGGGCGAATCGGCCGGAGGCTCGGCCAAGGGCGGGCGCGACCGCCGCTACCAGGCCATCCTGCCGCTCAAGGGCAAGATCCTGAACGTCGAAAAAGCGCGCTACGACAAGATGCTGGGTCACGAAGAAATCCGCTGCATTATTACGGCGCTCGGCACCGGCATCGGCAAAGACGACTTCGACGCATCGAAGCTGCGCTACCACAAAGTGATCCTGATGACCGACGCGGACGTGGACGGCAGCCACATCCGCACATTGCTCCTGACTTTTTTCTTCCGCCATATGCGCGAGCTGATCGAGAAAGAACACATTTATATCGCGCAGCCGCCGCTTTACCGCGTGAAGCGCGGCAAGATGGACCGCTACATCCGCGACGAGCGCGAATTTGCACGCGAGCTGATGAAGCGCGCCACCGAAGAGCACGCCGTGAAAGGCAAAACCGGCAAATCGCTCGAAGGCGGAGACCTGACACAGTTTCTCCTGAATATTCAGGAGTACGACCAGGTTTCGTCGAAACTGGCGCGGCGGCTGCGCGAGCCGAAGCTGGTCCAGTTGCTGGCCGAAAGCGAGCTCGACAAGAAAACGGATTTCGCGGACAAGAAGAAATTGAACGAACTCATCAAGGATATCGAAAAGGCGAAGCTGAACCTCGAAGCGAAAATTGAATTCGACGAAGAGCACAGCCTGTACGAGCTGCTGCTGAAGAACGGGGGCGAGCGGCGCATCAACTGGGCGCTTGCGGGGACGGCAGAATACAAGCGCTTCCGCGTCCTGCGGCAGGCGATCGTAGGACTGGATAACCCGCCCTTCACGATCACACACAACGGCGACAAAGTTGTGAAAGAGAATTCACTCGGTGTGCTGAATTACGTTCTGGAAGACGCGAAGAAGGAATTCACGATCACGCGGTTCAAGGGCCTCGGCGAAATGAACCCCGAGCAGCTGTGGGAAACGACGATGAATGCCGAGACGCGGACGCTGCTCAAAGTGAGGCTGGAAGACGCCGTCGCCGCCGAGGATGTTTTCTCAACGCTCATGGGCGAGAACGTCGAAGAGCGGCGGAAGTTCATCGAAGCGAACGCGCTCGACGTCGTCAACCTCGACATCTAGCTTACGTCGAGGATTGAGTTGCGGTTAAATCCGCGACCCACAAAGATGATTTATCAACTGACGTGGAAGATCTTGCCGGGATTGAAAGGGCTGAGCTGCTCGGAGTTTCGCGCGTCGCCGACGAGCGCGCCGAACAACGAGCAAGGCGTGGCGTTCGAATGCGCGAACGAAGCGGAATGCGCGGCTCTTTTGCAGCAACTCGAAGCGCATTTCGGAGCGCCGCGATTTTCGAATAATGCGTCTGCATTTGAAGCAGTGAAGATGTACGTGATGGAGCAGGCGGCGAAAAGGGCGTAAGCAGCACCAAATCACAGTCGAGGGACGAATGGCGGACGAGACAACCAATCAGTCGATCATGACGCCGGTTGATATCGAATCGGAAATGCGGAAGTCGTATCTGGACTACGCGATGAGCGTAATCATCGGGCGCGCGCTCCCCGACGTGCGCGACGGGCTGAAGCCCGTGCACCGGCGGATCCTCTTCGGGATGTACGAACTCGGGCTGACCTCGACGAAGCCTTACCGCAAGTGCGCGAAGATCGTCGGCGAAGTTCTCGGCAAATTTCACCCGCACGGCGACACGCCCGTGTACGACGCGCTCGTGCGCCTGGCGCAGGATTTCAACATGCGCTACCCGCTCATCGACGGCCAGGGAAACTTCGGCTCCGTGGACGGCGATCCGCCGGCGGCCATGCGGTACACCGAAGCGCGACTCTCGAAAATCGCGGAGGAAATGCTCGCGGACATCGAAAAGGAAACGGTGGATTTCGTTCCCAACTTCGACGAGAGCGAGCACGAGCCGACCGTTCTTCCCACGCGCATCCCAAACCTGCTCGTCAACGGCTCCTCCGGCATCGCTGTCGGCATGGCGACGAATATCCCGCCGCACAATCTGAAGGAAACCATCGAAGCCGCAGTCCTTCTGATCGAAGAGCCGGAAACGAACCTGAAAAAATTGATGAAGCTCGTCCCCGGGCCGGATTTCCCGACCGGCGGCTACATTTACGGCCGCGAAGGCATCGAGCAGGCCTACAAGACGGGACGCGGATCTTTCCAGGTGCGCGCGAAGGCGGCGATCGAGGCGAGGGGCAAGGACCGCCAGGACATCGTCATCAGCGAGTTGCCGTACCAGGTGAACAAGGCGCGGCTGATCGAGCACATCGCCGAGCTGATCCAAAACAAGAAAATTGAAGGCATCGCCGACATCCGCGACGAAAGCGACCGCGACGGCATGCGCATCGTCATCGAAGTGAAACGCGACGAAGAGCCGGAAATCATTCTGGCCCACCTGTTCAAGCACACGCAGATGCAGGAATCGTTCGGCATGATCCTGCTCGCGATTGTGGGCGGGCAGCCGCGCGAGCTCGGCTTGATTGAGTTGCTGCGGCTTTTCATCGAGCACCGCGTGGACGTGGTCCGGCGGCGGACGCAGTACGAGCTGCGCAAGGCGGAAGAGCGAGAGCACATCCTGCTCGGCTTCAAAAAGGCGCTCGAACACCTCGACGAAATCATCAAGCTGATTCGCCGCAGCAAGTCTCCCAAGGAAGCCAAAGAGGGCTTGATGGAGACATGGAAGTTCAGCGACCGCCAGGCGCAGGCCATCCTCGACCTGCAATTGCACCGCCTGACGCAGCTCGAGCGCGAAAAGATTCTCGAAGAGTTGAAAGAACTGCAGAAGAAAATCGCCGACCTGAGGGAAATTCTCGCCAGCCAGAAGAAATTAATGGCCGTGATCGTGGCCGAGCTGCGCGACGTGGTGAAACTCTACGGCGACGAGCGGCGCACGCAGATTGTGGACCGAGTCGAGGAAATCAAGCTCGAGGATCTGATCAAAGACGAAGAGATGGCCATCACGGTGAGCCATGCCGGATACATCAAGCGCACCTCAGTGGACGTGTACCGGCACCAATCGCGAGGTGGCAAGGGCCGCATCGGCGCGAAGACGCGCGAAGAAGATTTCGTCGAACACCTCTTCGTGGCCTCGGCGCACAGCTACATTTTGCTGTTCACGTCGAAAGGGCGCATTTACTGGATCAAGGTGTATGAAATCCCGGAAGCGGCCGCGGCCACGCGCGGCAAGGCGATTGGAAGCCTGGTGAAGTTCCAGGAAAACGAAAAGCTGACAGCCGTCGTTCCCGCGCGGAACCTGGAAGTGGCGGACCGCTACGTCTTTCTCGCCACTCGCAACGGCACGGTGAAGAAGACCGGGCTCGCCGAATTTTCGAATCCGCGGCCCTCCGGCATCATCGCGATCAATCTGGATAACAACGACGAATTAATCGGCGCGAAACTCACCGACGGCAAGCAGATGATTTTTCTCGCGAGCCACGAAGGCCAGGCGATTCTGTTCCGCGAAACGGAAGTGCGCTCGATGGGGCGCGCCGCCGGCGGTGTGAATGGAATGGACCTCGCGAAGGGCGATTTCGTCGTCAGCATGGACGCCGTGCAGCCGGATTTCGAGATCATCAAGAAAGAATACAAGAGGACAACGCAAAATCTCGATGAACTGGAAAGCGATCAACTCCGTGACTCGCTCACATCGCTGATGCTCACGGTGGCGGAAAAGGGCTACGGCAAGCGTACGCCGCTCGCGGAGTACCGCGTGACGTCGCGCGGGGGCAAGGGCGTCATCAATCTCAAGACCACGGAACGCAACGGCTCGGTGGTGGCGGCGCTGCAGGTGCGCGAAGAGTCGGACGTGATGATCATCACGGGCCAGGGCAAAGTCATCCGCGTGCATTCCGCCGAAATCCGCGAGGCGGGCCGCTCGACGCAGGGCGTGCGATTGTTGCGCCTCGAAGAAGGCGACCGCATTGCCGCTGCCGCCGCAATTCTCGAAGAAGAAGAAGCCGCGGCCGCTCCTGAACCCGAAAAGAAATGATGAGGAGGGAAAAATGACGCCGAAACTGGCTTATGTCATCGAATTTGTGGCGGACATGGAGCGCGCGGTCAAATTCTATCGCGATGTCGTTGGCTTTCCCTTGAAGTTCCAGTCTCCCGGCTGGAGCGAATTCTCGACTGGTGAGACGACCCTGGCGCTGCATCCCGCTTCGGACAAAAGCCCCGCGGGAAAAATTGACCTAGGATTCACCGTGAGCGACCTCCAGCAGTTTCACCAGGAAATGCAGGCGAAGGGCGTAAAGTTCCTCATGCCTCCGACCAAACAGGACTTTGGGAACATGCTTGCCCGATTTGTCGATTCCGAAGGCGCGCATCCAAGTGCAGGCGAAGCTTAGCTTTCCGGCGGGGCGAGGTAATAGCCGGGACGGGAGCGCACGGTGACGTTGGTGCGGTCCACGACAACCTTGATCTCGTGGTAGCCGGAGGGTTCATCGCCCGGCGGGCGGTACCCGATCGAATACTGCGCGTGGATTTCGCCGCCGATTTCGTCGATAGCTTTCTGAATCGACCGGTCTTTCATCGTGTTCAAGTGCAGCCCGCCCGTGGCTTTGCTCGCGATTGCGAGTGAATTCGGTCCCACTGCATTTCGTCCCGTTTTCAACAGCCAGATGATCGCGGCAAGGTAGTCGATGTTGCCCATCATGGCGCGCTCGATGTCCGGAGTTTGCGGCTGGCCGTTGGGAGTGGGAAGCGGAAAAGTCCCCGGAGGCCCGATGTACGGCACGGTATCTTTCGGCTTCGCGCGCAAGTCAGCCATCGTGGTGCTCAAGCCGATTGAGTAAATCGCGACGTTGGCCATGTGCGCCTGTCGAAGCACCTCGCCGAGCTTGCTTTCGCTGCCACTGTCCTGCGCCTCACCGATGACAACCAGGATTCGGCGGCGGACCGGCGGGCGCTCTTCGAGCAGAGAAATTCCGCGCGACATCGCATCGTAAAGGCGCGTCCCCGTGGTTCCCATGCGCAGGTGCCGGACGGTATTTTCGACGGCATCGGAGTCGGTGGTGAATTTCGTCAGCAGGTCCACCGTGTCGTCATAGCCGATCACGGACACCTCGGACGTGAGTCCCATCACCGTCTCCGTGAAGACAAGGCCTGCCTGGCGGACCGCCGGAAGAATCGGCTCGAGGTGCGAACTCGTTTCGACAACGAGGACGATGGAAAGCGGATCGCCACCCAGATCGAAGTGTTCGATTTTCTGTTCCACGCCATTATCGAAAACGTGGAATTTGTCTTTTGTGAGGTCGAAAACCATTTCGCCGGATTGATCGCGGACCGTCACCGGTGCAATCACTTCATTCACGTGCACGCGGATGGCGCGCTTCTGCTGTTCGGGCGAAAGTTTCTCCGCCGAGACGCCGGGCTTTGGCTGCAGCGGCCCGGGCGGAGCCTGGCACCACGCCGGCGCAATCATCGCGAGCGCAGCGAAGGAAAGCAGCACGCCGAAGAAAAGTCGAGATAATGGTTTCAGCCTCGCCATAAGGGATTCAGTTTATCTGATTCGGCGCCTCGGGCGCGCGTTGCTTGGGGTGAAATGGGGCTCGAAGCGCGTGTGGCATTTCAAACAGCCCTTCTCCTAGAATGGTGAGCGGATGATTCTGTGAGGGGGGACGAATGAAACGCTCGGGCCATCTGCGGATGGCGAAACTCGCATACAGCGATCCGAAATTCATGGACAGCCGGGCGGCGCGGCCGCTGCGCATTCTGGCCGAGTATTTTGATCCGCTCACACGATTGCGGCGCGAAGAAGTCGCCGACACGATCGTGATGTTCGGCTCGGCGCGCATCCATTCGCGGGAAAACACGCTCGCGGAATTCAAGGCCATCGAGCGCGCCGCGCGCGGCCGGCGATCGGCGGAGTGGCGCGCGAAGGTCCGCGCGGCCCGCGCCAAGGTCGAGATGTCGCGCTACTATGAAGACGCGCGCGAGCTTTCCCGCCGCATCACCGAGTGGTCGATGACGCTCGGCATTCGTCCGAAACGTTTCGTCGTGTGTTCGGGCGGCGGCCCGGGAATCATGGAGGCGGCGAATCGCGGCGCGGCCGAAGCGGGCGGCTCCTCGGTTGGTCTGAGCATTCAGCTTCCGCACGAACAGCGCCCGAACCCCTACATCACACCCGACCTGAATTTCTGCTTCCACTATTTCTTCATGCGCAAATTGTGGTTCGCGCAGATGGCGAAAGCCCTCATCGTTTTCCCGGGCGGCTTTGGCACGATGGACGAGCTCTGGGAAATGCTGACGCTCTTGCAAACAGGAAAACTCTCTTCGCATCACCTGATCCTCATCTACGGGCGGAAGTATTGGGACAAAGTGCTCAACTGGCGTCACATGGTCCGCACGGGAACGATCAGCGAGCGCGAATACGGCCTGCTGCAATTTGCCGATACGGTGGATGAGGCGTTCAGCCGCGTTCGGGCCGACATGGAAAGACACCATTTGGAGCTCGACAAGGAATAGAATCGCCCGCAGTCATCCGCGCCAGTTTGAGCGGGACACACCCCGGCGCCGAATGCGCGAAGCTGAGTTAGGAGAGTCAGGCCCGTGCGTTAGTTGGTCGAGACGGCAAGATCGGCTGCGAAGACGGCCTCAAAGCGCCGCTTCTCATCCTGGTCATGCAGCATCACCACGGGAACCACGCGCAGCGACCGCTTGCACTCGCGGCAGGTCGTCGCTTCACCCTGCAGGTCCTGCACGAAACCATCGGTGAAGTGATACGCAGACCGCGGACGCCGGGCAGCCTTGGTTCCTTGCGCCCCGCACTCCGGGCATGTGAATTCGACACGATCATCCAGCGGGTCGCGATTCAATGCGGCCCAGCCGGTGTAACGAACGCCTATCGTCTCTGAAGAAGGTCGATTCATGATAACAACCTCAATTAAATTATCCCCCAAGGGACGACCACTGGAATTTAGACGCATTGACGCCCCAAAGTGATGCATTCCCTATCCTGAAATCTGGAGACCGCTGAAAAATAAGGCTTTAATGTTGAGGCTGAACGACCGATTCCATCAAATCGCCCAAGGTCGCGGCGACTCGAAGGCTGGGAACCGGGACAGGGAAACGGTGTCTATCTAAGTAGGAAGCACCGGAAGTTCAAGGCGAAGTCCAAGGCCAAGACGGGGCGCCCGAGACACCTACTCGCTGCCGCCCCAAAGAGTAGCTCCCATTGCGTTCGAAGCGACTGGAGGAGGTGTGTCTATGAACGGCCTAGGAAGTCTTGCCGGCTGCATGGTTGATGGCGACAGGGAAGCCCTCAAGCGGGCAAGGTGGCTCCGCAGAAAGGCGCTCGTCGCTTCGATTGGGCTTGAAGCGGTAGTGGTTGCGGCCATGCTGATATGGCCGCTGATTACGCTCGCGGTGCTCCCCCGGCAATTCATCGTGACGCCGACGCTCCCCTATCATGGCGGCGGGAATACGCAGCCTGCGCGTCCACGGAGCCAACACCCTGCGGAGAGAAACCACTCGCCGAAGGATCCTACTTTTTATCAGCCGAGAGAGATTCCACGCCACGCGCCGGAGGCCCCCGGAGCGGAGGAACCCAGCATCGACTTCAGACCCAGCGACCGGGAAAACACTTTAGGTCCGGGCTGGGGCGGTCCGATCATTCATGACGGAAACGACGACCCATCTGGGTCAAAGATTCCGGCACCCCCGCCCGAGAAGAAGCCGGCCCTTGAGCCGGTGAAAAGGAGCGAAGGAGTGATGGCGGCTTCGCTGATTCGCCGCGTTCAGCCGCTGTATCCGGCGGTCGCAAAGGCCATGCGTCTTTCCGGCGTCGTTCAGTTGCGCGCAATCATCGGGACCGACGGCAGCGTGCGTCGACTCGAGGCTTTGAGCGGGAATCCGATTCTCGTGCAACCTGCGGTCGCGGCCGTGCGCGAATGGCGCTATCTCCCGACGCTGCTCAGCGGCGAAGCAGTCGAAGTCGAGACTCTGATTACCGTGCACTTCATCCTCGAATAGGCCTCCAAAAATGAAAGGGCCGAGCGAACGCCCGGCCCTTTTTTCTTTACAGAGAGCGCGTGCAATTAGAATCGAAAAACGATCCCGGTTGAGACGCGTGCGTTATTTTGCGTGTCGCCGAAAAAACGCGTGATGACGTAGTCGCCCTGGATGATCCGCCAGGAGAATCCATGCGCGATCCTCGCGTCAATCCCGCCTCCGATCGCAGTGGCGAATGACGTATCGGAAGCCCCGCCACCGCTGAAGTGAGCTCCGCCAATCAGCACATGCGCGAACGGAGAAACGCGGGCGGGCCAGGAGATTTGCGGGCCGAAGAGAAATGTGTGCACCGACGAGTCCACCCCCGCAATCGTTCCGTAGTGGCCATCAAAGTCCGCAACGCCCCCGAGCCAATCCGTAAACTTGTACTGCCCGGAGAGTTCCCACCCATTGAAATTCACACGGGGTGAACTGTCGAAGCGCTGATAGGAGTACCCGCCGAATACCTCGACCTTGTCCGATAGTCCCTGCGCATGCGCCGAAAGAGAAACGAGAAGAATGAATCCCAGCAATAGCGACACTTTTCGTAGCATCGATATTCCCTCCAAAGGAGAATTGAGTTTCTCGGCCTCCGCGCACACGCGGCGGCCTGGAATTCCTTTACTTCGCGGCGCTTCGAAAGCCTGCTGGGAGACACGATGCACCGCATTGGCTGGAGGTTACTTAGATGCGAAGTCGCGGGGCCGGGTTGACAGCTCGCGCAGGGCTACAGGAGCGGTTCGCGGGTGTTGCGTCCGATAATCTCGCGCGTGGCGTCGCGCAGCCGGACGATTTCATGCCAGTCGTTCGCTGCCGCCGGCTCGGGCGTTACCAGCGGGCCAAATGTCACCGTGATCCGGCCGGGCCGGGGCAGAACCGTTTTATCGCGCAGGACTTGCCGAGCGCCGCGGACGGCAACCGGGCAAATCGGCCGCTGCGTATCCACGGCCGCTTTAAAGGCGCCGAGCTGGAACGGCCGGATGCCCGTGATGGCTGTAAAAGTTCCTTCCGGATAGAGGACGACCGATTCACCGCGTTCCAGCGCCGCGTTCACTTCTTCCGACTGGCGGATGCGCGCCTGCGGGTCGTTACGTTCGAACGTGAAGTGACCGCCCCGGCGGGAGACCGTTCCGAACAGGGGCATAGAAGTTGTCTCGCCCTTCGCTACGAAGCGCGCATCGGCCGGTAACAGCGCGAGCGTCACCAGGATGTCGATGTAGCTCGAATGATTGGGCGCGAAAATCCACGGGCCCGACTTCGCAAGGTCGTGCAGGATTTCGCCGCCTTCGATGTAGATTGGAATCCCAGCAACGCGAAGCATCCAGCGAGCGGCGGTATGCGTGAATCGCGCGGCCCGAAGGCGATTGCGCGTGAGCGAAACCGCGCCCCACAGAGATACGAGCACAAGAGACATGGCAACGAGCGAGTACACGCCGTAGAGAAATACGGCAGTGGCGAAAAAGCCGCGCTTTATGAGCGCCCAGATGCGCGGCACCGCTCCACGCGCGGAAAGCTTCATAATCTGCATCCAGGCCGGAGCCAGCTTCTTACCCAGTTTTCCTTCGAGGAATAGCCGGCGCGTTTCGCTCCGACGCAATTTGCCGCTTGAAGTCTTGGGGATGGATTGCGGCGGGAGCACTTCGACGAGATCGGGCGGCATGCCCAAGGCCTCGCCTACCGCTCGAGTGATTTCACCGGCGATGCGTTTTGCTTGGGCCATGTCGCGCACTTCGGCGGTGACGACAAGGCGTTCGGTCCCCGTACGCGCGTCCGGCGCTCCGAATGCAACCACGCAGCCGGGACGCACTCCCTGGACACGCCCCGTGACTTGCTCCACTTCGTGCGGATAAATGTTGCGGCCCGCTTTGATGATGACGTCCTTCGCGCGGCCCGTGATGTACAGCTCGCCGTCGGCCCAATAGGCAAGATCGCCCGAGTCGAGCCAGTTTCCGTCGCGCATCAGATCGCGCGTCGCAGCCGCGTTGCGGTAGTACCCGCTCGTGGCCGCGGGGCCGCGGAACCAGAGGCGTCCTTCGACACGCTCACCGAGAGTGCGGCCTTCGCGATCCACCAGGCGAACTTCGACCGACGGGAGCGGCTTGCCTGCGTGAACGAATTCCAGCGCCGCGGAATCGTGCGCGGCGGCCGGGATCGCGCGGCCTTCGGATTCAAACGCAGCGCGCTCAATGCGGTCCACCTTGTAGCCGGAACCCATTTTGGGCACCGCAACGGCCAGCGAGCCTTCCGCAAGCCCGTACACGGGAAGAAGCGCTTCGCGGCGGAAGCCGTAGGGAGCGAACCGCGCGGCAAAGCGTTCGAGCGTGACGGCGTGAACCGGTTCGGCGCCATTCGTCGCAGCACGCCAGCAACTCAGGTCGAGCCCCTGCAAGTCTTTGTCGGTGATTTTCTTGACGCAAAGCTCATAGGCAAAATTCGGTGCGGGGCTGATCGTCGCGCGGTGGCGATGAATCGCCTGCAACCAGCGCTCCGGCCGGCTGAGGAACGCGAGAGGTGACATCAGGACGAGAGGAATGCCCGTGAAGAGCGGAACGAACCACGCTCCAATCAAACCCATATCGTGGTAGAGCGGCAGCCAACTTACGGCTACGTCGTCGGCCCGGAGCTCGATCCCCGAGACGATCGAGCGGATATTAGCGAGCAAGTTGGCGTGCGTCAGGATGACGCCCTTCGGATCGCCGGTCGAACCGGACGTGTATTGCAGGAATGCAATGTCTTCGCCGCGCGCGCGATGCGAGAGGTTTTCCACCGGGCGCCACTCGGTCGAAGGAGGCTCGGGCGGAGGGGGAGCGCTCGCGAGCCGCTGCGCGTTGAGAACTTCGCGGAGCGAAGGGACGCGGGGCTGAAGCAGCCGGGCGAGTCCTTCGGCCTGGCGAAACGTCACAAGAAACCGCGCTTCGGCGTTACGCAAAATGTTCGATTGCCGGGTGGCGTACTCGGCGATGCGGTCAGCGCGAAAGGGCGGATAAATCGGCACGGGAATCCCGCCGGCGAAGAGGATTCCCGCAAACGTGGAGAAAAATTCCGCACAGGTGGGAAGCATGATTGCGACGGTTTCACCCGGTGTGAGGCCGCGGCGCAATAATTCGGCCGCGACGGAAGAGGCTCGCTCGCAGAGTTCGCCGAACGTGATCGTGTGCAGTGAATCGTCTTCTTCGTAGAGTTGGATGTGCGCGCGTCCGGGCTCGCCCCGGCCGCGCAGTCGCAGGATTTCCGTCAGCGTTTCCGCGCTCCGAATTTGCTGCTCGAGGTCGGGGCGCAAAGTGCGAGGGGCAGAGGCGGCCAGAACGGCCGTGCCCGCGTTGGCCCCGTTGGGTGCGATTCCAGGCTCGGTTTGCAGGAGGGCGTTAATCAGGTCTCGAACGGTATCGGCCTCGGCGACGACGCGGTCGGGCAGGCGGACCCCCCAAGAGTCGCCCAGGCGCAACATCAACTCGACGCGCTCGAGGCTGCCAAGGCCGAGTTCGCGTTCGAGATGGGCCGCCGGGCCGCGCGCCGCCAGCTCTTCGAGCCCGCGCTCGCTCCCCAGCTCACCCAAAAGGCGGCGTACCGCAGCAAGAGCCTGCGCCTCTGCGGCAGCGGTGCGGTCGAGTTTTGTTCCGGTAGCTCCCACGGGTGTGACCGGGCCTTGAACTGCCCCGGCATGCGCGGCGAAACCCCTTCGCTCGGAAGAGCCTACCACCGCGCCGCCGGGCGTTCAACCCATTCGAGAATCGCTCCGAAATCGCATTTGGGAAGCGCAAATCAAGCGAAGTTTCAGGCAAGTACCTTTGTACCGCGACCGATTGAACCTATCGGGCTATCGACGCTTACGGGCCTCGCAAGCAGACTCAGCAGGTGTTCGGGGCCGCCTTCGGGCACCCCGGATGTCTGCACCTCCATCACCCCATGCCCACGAGCGGCCGGCACCCCCACCGGCCGCTTACCTTCTCAGGCCTCGAATCACATTGCCAAGAAATTCGAGCGAACGATAGGCGAGTGGAATTTCTGCCCGGAAAGTCGAAAGGCCCGAGCTGTTTAGAGCTCGGGCCTTTCATGCGTCGTCCTGCGAGGGGGCTGCGGTCTCCCTTCGGCCAGTCGCCGCAGCGAGAGCCGAAGAGTCGGGAACGAAACCGGCCGCGATTGGATCGGGGCCCGGTCGAGCCGCTGCCATGTGCGGCGGGCCTGCATTCGCAGGGCCCGCTTGTTACCTGAAAAACCTCAACGCGGCCGCAGGCCCGGGCGGTAACCGACGAGCGGCCGAGGCCGCATGCGAGCGCGCGGCGCAAGCGGCGGCGGAACGTTGTGCAGAGGTGCGCCGCAGGAGCCGCAATGGTCCTGGAGAGTGCCCTGAATTCGCAGCCAGTGGCCGCGCGCGGGGCATTCCGGGTTCAAACACTGCACCGTCGAGCCGGGCAGATTTTGCATCGTCCCTCTCGCCTCGCAAAAAATGTGGGCCGGCGGCGGGAAGGGAAAACTGACGAGCCGCCAAGTCCCCCCGTGAAACAGTCGAGCAAAGCCCCCCAAAAACTGGCGGGATTGTGCGCCGAGGCGACTAGTGTGTCAAGAAAAATGTACCCAATTAGTTGGGGTACTGTTGCGAAGTGATTCAACCCACCGCGTGGTGGGTTTCGGGAGAATTAGTTAGGGCTGCTGGCCGCGGCACTCGCTGATTTGAGCTTGGCCGTCAGTTCGTCCACGCGCTTTTGTGCGTCGGCCACTTGCTGCCGCTTGGCTTCGACCTGGCTTGCTTCGTCCGCCAGCTTGGCCGCGCCCTCCCGGTCGGAGGCGTAATTCGGCTTGGTGTTGAACTGCTGCTGGTCGAGCGAGTACTGACGTGACGCAATATCGAGATCTTTTTGGACGCTTTGCAGGAGTTCCTTTGCAGCGGAGAGTTCCGACTCGATAGCGGTTTTTTCTTTGTCCGCATTGTCTGCGGGAGCCGCGGCGGCAGGAGCGGCTGCGCCGGAAGCGGCTTGATCGCTCGCCGCCGGAGCCGCAGCGGCATCACCGGCTGCAGGGGCGGCCGCGCCCTCGGGAGTCGCACCCTGTCCGACGACACTTACGGTGCTAGGCGTTTTTGGAATATTGTCGTTGTCCCAAACGCGCCCCCCCTTGGCCTGATCTTTTTTCTGTTCGCGAGCGCGTCGCGCGGCTTCGCCGACCGATTGCGGCTGCTCCTGCTGCGATGCCGGCGGAGGCGGCGGTTGTTGCTGTTGCGCCGCGGCGATTCCTACCGGCAGAACCAGCAGAATCACGGATCCCCAGCGTGCGAGTCTCATGGCAATTCTCCCCAGGCGGCAATTCGCCCTGCATTCATAGTAGTCCGACGGGGGACGCGCGGCAAATCGACTTCGACGGCGCACCCAAAAAGGCAACTGTCCGTCCCGACAGGCGAACGACAGCCGAAGTTCTGTACGCCGGTTTCAAGTTTGAATTTGGCGCGCAACCGGCCCGGGCGCCGAGACGAGAATTGGAAGATCGGCGCCTTGCACAGGACACTCGACCCCGGCATACTCGGGCACGTCATCGTGCAACGGCGAGCCACACCGCACATTTTGTGAGGAAAGAAAATGAAGAGACTTCCGCTTATTCTCGCGGCATGCGTCTTTGCTCTCGGCCGGCCCGTTTCGTTGCCAGCCAAACCAGCGCCACTTTCCGCTTTACAAAGCGCGCAACAGCAGGCAACAACGTCGCTCACTCCCACGATCCCGGCGCCTGCCGCCGCCCAGAAGCGAGTCACGGAGTACACTCTGCCGCCCGATCTTTACAAGAAAGCGCACAACCTCGGAAAGATTGCGTTCTGGGGCCAGCTCGGCGGAGTTCTTTACACCGTGATAGTTCTCTTGTTCTTTTTGAATTGGAATCTCGCATCGAAGTACCGCGACTGGGCCGAGCGCGTTTCGAGCTCGCGATTCGTTCAGCTCTTTATTTTTGTTCCGGCCTTCGTCTTTTCTTTCAGGATCTTTCTGTTGCCGTTGGACATTCTTCGTCATTGGGTCGGCCGCAAATTCGGCCTCGTGATTCAAGGCTGGGGTTCGTGGGCCGCGGATTGGGCGAAAGGACAGGGAGTCTCAATCATCATCGCCATCATCGCCGTCGGAATTCTCTTCGCCGTGATTCGCTCGAGCCCGCGCCGCTGGTGGTTCTATTTCTGGCTCGCCTCGATTCCTTTGACGCTCTGCCTGATTTTCCTGCAGCCGCTCGTGGTGGACCCGCTGTTTCACAAATTCGAGCCGCTCGCGCAGAAGGACGCTCCGCTCACGGCGAGCCTCGAGCAGATGGTCCAGCGCTCGGGCGAAGCGATTCCACCCGAGAGGATGTTTTGGATGGGGGCCGGCGAGAAGTTGAACGCGATAAACGCCTACGTCACGGGACTCGGCCCTTCCAAACGCATCGTCGTCTGGGACACGACGATCGCGAAGATGACCACGCCCCAGATCGTGTATGTCGCGGGCCACGAGATGGGTCACTACGTTCTTAACCACATTTGGAAGGGAATTGCATTCTTGACCGCAGTTCTTTTCATCGCATTTTTTCTTGGGTTTCGCTCTATGGACGCGATCCTTCTAGAGCGGGGCGCCCGCTGGGGAATTCGGGGTGTGGACGATTGGGCCGCGCTGCCCTTGTTTATCTTCCTCCTCACAATCTTTTTCTTTTTTACCAGCCCGGTTGAAAGCGCTTTCAGCCGCCACCTCGAGCGCCAGGCGGATCAGTACGGCTTGGAAGTCACACGCGGCCTGACGGCGGACTCGAGCCAGATTGCGGCGCAGAGTTTTCAGATCCTTGGCGAAATCGATCTCGACGATCCGAACCCGAACCCGGTAAGTGTTCTTCTCTTCTACAGTCACCCGCCGATTCGCGATCGCGTGCGCTTCTCGCTTACGTATGATCCGTGGTTAGGCAGCGGGCGCGGTGAGTTTGTCAAATAATTCGCGAGTGGGCGGTCTAATTCCGCGCTTCAATCTTCATGCGAATGCCGTGTCGCGGCCGCAGAGTGACGAGCGGCTCCGGCACCACCGGATGTCCCGGGACAAGCCGGAATTGAAACCGTTGCGCAAGCGTGCCGATCACGAGCGCCGCTTCGAGCAGCGCAAACCCTTGCCCGATGCAGCGCCGCGGTCCATCGCCAAAAGGCAAATACACGCCGGCAGGCAAGCGGTCGGCGAGACCGTCGAGCCAGCGCTCAGGCCGGAACGCATCGGGGTCCTCGAAGTAACGCGCATCGCGGTGCATCACCCACTGAGAAGTCAGAACCGTTGTACCTACCGGAATGTCGTAGCCGCCGATGTTGCAAGGCGCGATCGATGTTCGCGCAAGGATATATGCCGGCGGATAAAGCCGCAAAACTTCGTTCACGACCGCGTGTAGATAGGGCAAACGCGCAAGATCGGCCACTTCGGGAGCGCGTCCTCCCAAGATGCTGCGGAGCTCTTCGTGCATGCGGGATTCCACGGATGCGTCCTGGCTGAGCAAGTACCACGTCCACGCGAGTGTCTGCGCGGTCGTCTCGTGCCCTGCGAGAAACAAAGTCATCGTTTCGTCGCGGAGTTGCTGGGGAGTCATCTGGCTGCCATCTTCATCCATCGCGCCCATGAGCAGCGAGAGCAAATCGCCGCTGTGATTCGAATCCCCTTGTTTGCGCCGCTCTTCGATAATTCGATACACCACGGAGTCGAGAACTGCGAATTCGCGCTCGGCCCTGCGATTCCAGGGCGTCGGCCAATTCGCGGGAAGCCGGAATGGGGATCGCATTCGCCCGAGCTGATGGCGCATGAGGAAGGTCATGGCGCGACCCACTTTTTGCGCTTCGCCGGGAAGAGCCGTGCCGAAAAGCGTGCGCACGGCAATGTCCAGCGTCATCGCCGTCATTTCATGTGCGATGTCGCGCTTCTCGCCGGTGTGCCAGTCATGCACGTGCGCTTTGGCGATTTCCACCATCGTCACTCCGTATTCATTGATCCGGCGGCGATGGAATGCCGGTTGCGCCAACCGCCGCTGCCGCCGCCACAACTCCCCTTCGCTGATCAGCAACCCCTGCCCGAGCATTCGCCCGGTCACCAGTTTCGTCAGAGTGCTCTTGTGGAATTTCCCCTGCTGAACCACGAGCATCTGCTCGATCCAATCGGGCCGGTTCAGAAGGATGCGGGTCCCGAGCGGCACGCGAAGCGAGACGATGTCACCGTATTCGCGCGCGAGCTGTCGCAACAGGCCGAGCGGGTCGCGCCGCAATTCGAACGCTACGCCGACAATCGGCAGGCCTTTCGGCCCGGGCGGCATTCGATTTTCGTTCTTTGCCATCGTTTGGCGTGCCCCCTGCTATCTTCTACGATTCCCTACCTTACTTTACTACGACACCTTTCGGAGCCGTTGCGCGCGCCGTTGAATCAGATAAGGACGCGCACTGGCGGTTTCCCGGCGATTCTGTAAGATACTCGTTCTGCCCCGGAGGCGCGGGGAAAAGAGAGATTCCTTGGACATCGATAAACCGGAATGGCTTCAACAGATGGAGGGTATCTTCGAGACGCTGAACGAAGGCGTGATCGTCTCGGACGATTGTCACCACATCCTCTTCGTCAATTCCGTCTTTAAGCAAATGACCGGCCTTTCCGACCAGGAGCTGATTGGCGTTGACACCGCGCGCTTTTATACTCCCGAGGAGTGGGACTTCATCCTGAAGCAAATCGAAAAGAGCATGCGGGTGGGGCACAACCGGTACGAGTTCCTCGTTCCGACGAAGAGCGGGGCGCGCCTTCCGGTCATCATCAGCTCCCGCACCCTGGAAGATCCCGACGGCCGCCACTTTGGAATCATCACGTTCACCGACATCTCCGAGCAGAAGAGCGCGCAGGCGCAACTTCTCGATGCCAACAAGAGACTCGAAGAGCGCCAGAAGGAAATCGAAGAGGATTTAGTGCTCGCAGCGCGCGTGCAGCAGAGTCTCGCGCCGAAATCGCTCGTGTGGGGCGGGATGCGCGTCGAGGCGTTCTACCTTCCGGTGCGCACGATCGGCGGCGACTTCGGCCTCGTGAGCCCGCTCGATGAGGAGCATCTCAATCTCCTCGTCTGCGACGTTTCCGGCCACGGCATCGGCTCGGCGCTCGTTGCCAACCGCATCTATAGCGAGACAATGACGCAACTCCGCCTCGGCGTGCCCCTTCCGGACATGTTGCGGCAACTCAACCGTTTCGTGATGCAGAACATCGGCAGCTCGGTATTCTTTTTCACGGTCGCAGCGGCCCGGATCGATCGCGATGGCCGCCGAATGGTTTTCGCGGGCGCCGGGCATCCCCCGGTGATGATTGCAAAGCCGGGACAGGAGCCGCGCCTGCTCGAATCCCGCAGCATGGTGCTCGGCGCGCTGCCGGACGCCGTGGACATGGAAGCGACGCTCGACATCGACCTCGATCCGGGCGACCGAGTGGTGCTCTACACGGACGGGATCACCGACGTCTTTGATTCGAATGGCCAGATGCTGGGCGTCGAAGGCGTGCAGAAATTTGTGCGCGAGACTTCTCTCCTGCCGTTCGGGGAAATGAAGCAGGGCATCCTCGACCGCGTTGCCGCCTGGCGCGAAGGCCCGCCCGCCGACGACGTCTCGCTCGTCCTCGTCGAAATCCGCTGAGCCGTCATGGCGGACCTCACCGTCTCCGTTGATTTCACTTTTCCACCGAACGAGGTCTTCGTTTTTTTCGTGCCGCAACGCATGCCACTGTGGTATGGCACGGAAATGGACCCCTGCTTCGAGGTGCAGGGAGGCGCCGCAGACTTCGCTGTCGGACAGAAAGGGCGAATCACGGGAAAACTCCAGAAGCGCGAAGTCATCTTGACCGTCGTCATCACCGCGTATGATTGGAACCGCCTGCTCGAGTGGCAATTTCAGGATATTTACGGCGTGCGCGGCATGCAGCGCTGGGAGCTTCACAAGATGGCGGGCGCAACGCGCCTTGTGATGCAGGATCGGTATGAAATGCCGGGGCGCCTCGGGAGAATCGTGGACCGCTGCCTGACTCGTCATGCGGTTGCCATGCGCGATCGCGCCTGGCTCAAACGCCTTCAGAAACTCGTCGGGACGCGCTGACCGCTACGAAGCGCCGATCACGCGCAGAAATCTCTTCTTTCCTACGCGCAGCGGCAGAAGATCGCCGGGATTCAGCACGACCACGCGCTTGACATCTTTCTCGACTTTTCCATTTACCTCGACGGCGCCCTGTTTGATGAGCCGTTCCGCGTCGCTCCGGGAACTCGCGAGACCCGCCTCCGTCAGAACTGCGTGCAGCGGCCGCGTGCCGTACGAGAGTCTCAATTCCGGGATGTCGGTGGGGGCTTGCCGGTCGCGGAAGACCAGCCGGAATTCCTCCGCGGCTTTTCGCGCAGCCTCTTCGCCGTGAAAGCCGGCAATGATCGTGTGCGCGAGTTGCATCTTTGCGTCCATCGGATGCAGGACGCCGATGCGAACCTCTTCGCGCAGCCGCACGATGGCAGGCGACGGAAAATCCGTCAGCAGCTCATAATACGACCACATCAGCTCGTCCGACACCGACATGATCTTTCCGAACATCTCGCCGGGCGCTTCCGTGATTCCGATGTAGTTGCCGAGGCTCTTCGACATCTTTCTCTCGCCATCAAGCCCGACGAGAATCGGCATCGTCATTATGACCTGAGAAGGCAGCCCGTATTCGCGCTGGATTTCGCGGTGCACCAGCAGATTGAATTTCTGTTCAGTCGCTCCCAGTTCGATGTCGGACTGGAGCGAGACCGCGTCGTAAGCCGTGAGCAACGGATAGAGGAGCTCATGAACGGAAATCGGATGATTCTTGTCGAGGCGCGAACGAAAATCCTCCCGCTCGAGCATCCGCGCCAGGCGGTAGTGCGAACAGAGGCGCACGACATCGACGGCGTTCATTTTTCCAAGCCACTCGCTGTTGAAGCGCACCTCGGTTTTTTTCTTGTCGAGGATTTTGAAGACTTGCTTGAGATACGTCTCCGCATTTTGTTCCACTTTTTCCCGCGTCAGCGGAGGGCGCGTTTCTGATTGTCCGGTGGGGTCGCCGATCATCGCGGAGAAATCGCCGATCAGAAAAATTGAGGTGTGGCCCAAATCCTGAAATTGTTTGAGCTTCCGGAGGACCACGGTGTGGCCCAGGTGAATATCGGGCGCCGTGGGATCCACGCCGAGGTACACGCGCAGGGGCTTGCGCTCCTTTGCCGACTTTTCAAGCTTCGCCTTCAGCTCGTCCTCGCGAATTACCTCCGCCACGCCCTTGCGCAGGACCTCAAGCTGATCTTCGACAGGCTTGAATCTTTGCACCGTCACGATTTCTTCTCCAAACTCGTCAAAACGCGGCGCCCTTCCACGCGATAGCGCCCTTCGAGCACGATCCGCACCGACTCGGAATAAATGCGGTGCTCCTCGCGCAGGATGCGCTCGGAAACCGTTTCCGGCGTGTCGCGGTCTTCAATCGGAACGACGCCCTGCATGATAATCGGGCCGGCGTCCAAATTTTCGTCCACGAAATGCACCGTGCACCCGGAAAATTTCACCCCGTGCTCGAATGCCTGCCGTTGCGCTTCGAGCCCGGGAAACGCGGGCAGCAGCGACGGATGAATATTCAAAATGCGGTTCCGAAACGCCGACACGAAATGAGGCGAAAGCAGCCGCATGTATCCTGCGAGGCAGACGAGATCAACTTCCTTCTCCTGCAAAGCGGCGACAACCAATTTGTCGTACGCCTCGCGCTCGAGCCCCTTCGAAGGAATCACGCGCGCCTCGAGACCTCTCGCGCGGGCCTTTTCGATTCCCGGCGCTCCCTCCCGATTGCTCAGCACGATTGCGATTTCGGCGTTCGGAATGCGTCCCGTGGCGATGCTTTCCGCCAGCGCTTCGAAATTCGAGCCGCGCCCGGACAGCAATACGCCGATGCGTTTCTTCTTCACCGCCCGAAGTTAGCACAGTTCCGCGCGGTCTTGTAGCGCCGGACTGTGCTTGACACGGCCGCTTGACCGCGTCATCTTTTCTTCTGCAAAAAATTCAAACACATGGGGGAAATTCCAATGTCGCGTTCCAGTTCAACGCTTCTTTTACTCAGCGCACTCTTCGTCACCAGCTTCGTCACGGCCTGCTCGAAGCAGCCCGCGCCGCCGCTCGACACGCGCGCGGCCGATGAAGCCGCGATTCGCGCCGCTTCCGCCGCGTGGAGCAAGGCTTCGGTGGCGAGGGATGTGGACAAGACAGTTGCGGTCTATACCAGCGACGCCATCTCGATGTCTCAGAATTCTCCGCTGGTTCGCGGAAAGGAAAATATCCGCAAGGGCTGGGCCGAAATGCTGGCTCAGCAGGGACCGGGGCTCAGCTTTGCGACCACGGGCGTCGAGGTCGCGCGCTCGGGCGACATCGCCTACGAATACGGAACGTACGATTTCGCGACGACGGACAAAAGGGGAAAGATCAACGACGAAAAAGGCAAGTATCTGGTCATCTGGAAGAAGCAGGCCGATCAATCGTGGAAAGTCGCTGTCGATATGGACAACCGCGACGCGGCCCCGCAACCGCCACCGGCACAGCGAAAACCCGCCGCGCACAAAAAAAGAAGGCGCCGCTAAAGAGGAAGTTTGCCGGAATAGGCGACGCGGGGAGCTCGGTGCGCGGCGCGCTCGATGCGGCCGATTAAATAAAATTTCTCGCGCCGCCGCTTCAATTCCGCTTCCACGCGTCCTACATGTTTCGGTGGGACAATCAGAATCATCCCCACGCCGAGGTTGAACGTCCCCAGGAGCTCTTCCGGCTCAATCGATCCGAGCTGCGCCAGATAGCGAAAGATCGGCAGCACGGGCCACGAGCCTAGTTCGACGACGGCCTGGGCATTTCGCGGAAGGGCGCGAGGCAGATTGCCGGTGATGCCGCCGCCGGTGATGTGAGCCATCGAAGATATCCATCCTCGCGCGAGAACGTTTTTCAGCAGCGGCCAGTAAGCGCGGTGGGGTTTCAGAAGTTCGGCGCCGATTTTGTTTCCAATCTCGGCAACGTAGGCGTCCGGCTCAAGGCGAGCAACGTCGAAGACAAGTTTGCGCGTGAGCGAGTAGCCGTTTGTGTGCAGGCCGCTCGAAGGGAGCGCGAGGAGCACGTCGCCGGGGCGCACGTGGCGCGGATCGAGCTGCTTTTTCCGCTCGACCGCGCCGACGATGAATCCAGCGAGATCGTATTCGCCGGGCGCATAGAAATCGGGCATCTCGGCCGTCTCACCGCCAATGAGCGAACAACCTGCCTTTTTTGCCGCGCGGCTCATTCCTTCGATCACTTGCTCGACCACGCGAGTATCTATTTTCCCCATGGCGAGATAGTCGAGAAAGAAGAGCGGCTCGGCGCCCTGTGTGAGGATGTCGTTCACGCAATGGTTCAGGATGTCGGCGCCGACGGTGGTGTGAATGCCGGTGGCAAAGGCGATCTTCAGCTTTGTGCCGACGCCATCGGCGCTCGCGACCAGAATCGGATCGCGCCAGCGCTTGCGGTCGAGTTGAAAAAGCGCGCCGAAGCCGCCGATCGGCGCAAGCACGCCGCGGCGAAACGTTTTTCCCGCCAGCGCGGCGATGCGCCGCTTGGCCTGGTCGGCGACGGAGATGTTGACGCCCGCATCGGAATACCGCATGGCTGAGGACCCGCTCTCTGAAGGGGACGCGAAAAAAAATTAAAATGTATGGAACAGCCGGTTCCAGCGCACCTCACGCGGGTGGATCACCGCGTTGATATAGGTGGCGAAGCGCTCGCCCACGTGGCCCGGCTCCCACACTTGTTCCGGCGCATCAATGGACATATAAATCATCAGGGGCGCGCCGATAATATTTTCGCGCGGGACGAAACCCCAGTAGCGGCTGTCGTAAGAATTTTCGCGGTTGTCGCCCATCATAAAATATTTTCCCGGCGGGACGTGGATCGTGGCCCGAAATTCCGACGGATTAGGCTCCTCCTCGCGGTACGGCTCCGAAAGCGGGTTTCCGTTTATATAGACGACGCCGTGCTTGATTTCAATCGTATCCCCCGGCAGGCCGATGACGCGCTTGATGAAATCCGGATTGCCCGGCAGCGGAGCGCGGAAGACGATAATCTGCTGGCGCTTCGGGTCGCGCCACAGCGGGACATGATAATCGGTGAAAGGGATGCCCGCGTCGTACCCGATGCGGCTGACAATCAGGTGATCGCCGATCAGGACGGTGCGTTCCATCGAGCCGCTCGGGATCACACGCGCCTGCACGAGCGTTCCCTCAATCAGCAGGAACGCCACAATCACCCAGAACCAGGAAAGCACCTCGCGCCAGATTTTGTTTCCGAGCGAATCCTGCTTGGGCGCGCTCTTTTTTTCTTTTTCGCCGGCCGCGGCAGCTTCTTCCACTTCAGCTTTCACGATGAGCCTCCACTTCGAGTTGCACCAGCTCAGTCGGATAGCTGCCGGTGTAGCACGACGTGCAAAATTTTCCTTCGGTGTCTTCGATCGCCGTCCGCATGGACTCGAGCGAAAGATACCCGAGCGAATCAGCGCCGAGGAACTGCCGGATTTCCTCGACGGGCTTCTGCGCGGCGATCAATTCCTCTCGCCGCGGCGTATCCACTCCATAATAGCAAGGCGAAATCGTCGGCGGGCAACTGATGCGCACGTGGACTTCGGTGGCGCCGGCTTCGCGCACGAGGCGGACGATTTTGCGGCTCGTCGTTCCGCGCACAATCGAATCGTCCACAAGAATCACGCGCTGCCCCTCCAACATTCGACGTACCGGATTTAATTTCAGCTTCACTCCGAAATCGCGGATGGCCTGCTCGGGTTCGATGAACGTGCGGCCGATGTAGTGGTTGCGGATCAGGGCCATGCGGAACGGAATGCGGGACTCCGCCGCGTAACCCACCGCCGCGGGCACGCCCGAATCCGGCACCGGCGCGACGATATCCGCTTCGACGGGGTGCTCGCGCGCGAGCAATCGCCCGAGCCGCTCGCGGCTTTGATTCACCGGACGGCCGAAGACCAGGCTGTCCGGCCGCGAAAAATAGACGTGCTCGAAGATGCAGTACTGGTGCGGCTTCTCAGGCGCGAAGCGGATCGATTCGACGCCGCCGCGCGAAATGCGCACCATTTCGCCCGGCTCGATTTCGCGGACGTATTCCGCGTCGATCAAATCGAACGCGCAGGTTTCCGAAGCCACGAACCACGCATCGTCGAGGCGGCCCAGGATGAGAGGACGGAAGCCGCGCGGATCGCGGATGGCATAGATTTCATCGCGCGTCAGGAGGACAAGCGAGTAGGCGCCTTCGACTTGATTGAGCGCGTCGGCGATCGCGCCGGAGAGATTTCGCGCGTTGCTGCGCGCGATGAGATGCACGATTACTTCGGTATCGCTCGTGGTCTGGAAGATCGAACCGCGATGTTCGAGGCGCCGGCGAACTTCGAGCGCGTTGGTTAGATTTCCGTTGTGCGCAAGCGCGATCTTCCCTTTGTTGCAGTCGATCACCACCGGCTGCGCGTTCATGAGCGTCGTATCGCCCGCAGTGGAATAGCGCGTGTGGCCGATCGCGGCCGCGCCCGGCAGCCGCGCAATCACTTCGGGCGTGAAGATTTCCTGCACGTGTCCCATCGATTTGTGGACGAAAAGGTCCGCGCTGTCGGTCGAAGCGATTCCGGCCGATTCCTGGCCGCGATGTTGGAGCGCGTACAGACCGAGATACGTCATCTTCGCGGCTTCGGCGTGGCCGAACGCGCCGAATACGCCGCAGTGATCGTGAAAATGATCATCGTCGAGGTGGATCGCTTTCGTCATGCGATTTGATGCCCCCGTCCCTCAGTGGCCCTAGTTGTGCTCTGTTCTTTCAACTGTCGGGCTGACTCCGCCAGCGCCCAGACGAACGTCAATAACATTGGCACCACATAGAACGATAGGATTATCGCAAAACCCCTCAGTTTCACCGTTTCCCCTGACCACGTAACTGTCATCAATGCGATTTCTAACCCGCTCGCAACCGCAGCGAAATACGGACCCCAGCGTCTCTTCCTAAACAGCGCATACGCCGCGACAAGATAAGCGGCACCATGGATCGTAAGAAACGCAGCGGTCGAGAAGAACTGCTTAATCTCCAGAGGGGGCCAATCGTCGTGCTTAAGAATGTCCGGCACGTTGATTGCCATGCTCCCGAATGCGGTCAACAGCATCGCGCCGCCGAAACACAAAAAGCAGTCTCGCGAGAACACCTGCCCGATTTTAAGGAACCGGTTCATGAGCGACTCATAAGGGTGGCCAAAGAATCCGCCCACATGCGGCGAAGGGAATCTACATCCGCCCGAATCGCAATGCTGCCGTTACATTGGATGCGAAATTCACCGCGCGTGACAGTGCCGATTCGCTGCGAGTTGACTCCGTATTGTGCCGCAACCGCAGTGACGCGGGCAAGCGAAGTGGACGAAAGCGACACCACGGCGCGCGCACCGCGCTCGCCGAAAAGCGCCGCCTCCGTCGGTTCGTCGCCTTCAAGCGCCACGTCAACGGAGAGCGCTTCACTTCCAAAGCAAGATTCCGTGAGCGTGACGGCGAGGCCACCGTCGCTCACGTCGTGCGCGGAAAGAATCAGGCGTTCACTCGCCAGCGCGACGAGGCATTCGATCAGCCGCTTCTCCGCGGCGAGATCAATGGCAGGGGGCGCGCCGGCGACGACGCCTTGCATCGCCTTCGCATATTCGGATGACGAGAGCGCGCACAATTCCTCCGGCGGAGCTGCCGCGGCATTCGTCATCTGCGCCGATGATTTCCACGACATGCTGCGCGCCGCTTGCGCAAATTTTCCGGAGCCATCGAGCAAGACGACGAGATCGCCTTCGTTGCGAAAGGCGAGGCCGAGTTCGTTTTCCGCGTCTTCAAGCAAACCGAGGACGCCCAAAATCGGAGTCGGATAAATCGCTTTGCCGAGCGTCTCGTTGTAGAAGCTGACGTTGCCGCCGGTGATGGGAATTTGAAGCGCCTGGCAGGCTTCGGCGATGCCGTCCACTGCTTCGCTGAATTGCCACATCACCTCGGGTTTTTCGGGATTGCCGAAATTCAGGCAATTCGTAGCCGCGATGGGTTGTGCGCCCGTACAAGCGACATTGCGCGCGGATTCCGCGACCGCGTGCATCGCGCCGAGGCGAGACGCGAGTTTGCACCACCGGCCATTACCGTCGGTCTTAATCGCAAGAGCGCGCTTTGATTCTTTCAAGCGCAGCACGGCCGCATCGCCCGCGCCCGGACCGACGCGCGTGTTTGTGCGCACCATCGAATCGTATTGCTCCGTGATCCAGTATTTCGAGGCGATTGCGGGTGAGGCGAGCAAGCGGCGAAAATTTCCGGTGAGATCCGCGCCGACGGGGGCGAGCGTAATTCCTGAAAATGCCGGCGTCGCGCCCGGCGGCACGTTTGTTTTCGGCGCGGCCATGGGGCGTTCGTAACGCGGGCCTTCTTCCGCGAGCGCGTGCGCGGGAATTTCCGCGGCGATGCGACCGCCGTTGAGGACGCGTAGTTTTCCGTCGTCCGTCACGCGACCAACTTCGATGGCGTCGAGCCCCCACTTGTGAAATACAGCAAAAACTTCGGATTCGCGGCCGCGCTCGGCGACAAGCAACATGCGCTCCTGCGATTCCGAGAGCATGATGTCGTACGGCGTCATTCCCGTTTCGCGCTGCGGAACGCGCGCGAGTTCGATTTCGATGCCCATGCCGCCGCGAGACGCCATTTCGGAACTCGAACTTGTGAGGCCGGCCGCGCCCATGTCCTGAATCGCGACGACCGCGCCGGTGCGCATCGCTTCGAGGCACGCTTCGAGGAGCAGCTTTTCCATGAAGGGATCGCCGACCTGGACGTTGGGGCGCTTTTGCTGCGATTCCTCGCTGAACTCGGCGGAGGCGAGCAGCGAAGCGCCGTGAATGCCGTCGCGCCCGGTTTTCGCGCCGGCGTAAATCACGGGATTGCCCGCGCCGCGAGCGCGCGCGAAGAAAAGCTCTTCGCGGCGCGCAATGCCAAGCGCAAGCGCATTCACGAGCGGATTATTCGAATAGCACGGCTCGAACTGCACTTCGCCGCCGACTGTCGGCACGCCAAAACAATTGCCGTAAAACCCGATGCCGCGAACCACGCCGTCGAGGATGTTGCGGTTGCGCGCGATCGTCTCGGAATCAACGATTTCACCGCTCACAGGCTGAAGCCGCGCGGCCTGACCTTCGTTTCCAACACGGCGCGAGCCCTGGCCGGACGAAGGAGCGGACGCATTGACCGGCGAAACGATCGGGCCAAAGCGGAGAGAATCGAGGACGGCGATCGGCCGCGCGCCCATCGTGAAAATGTCGCGCAGGATTCCACCAACGCCGGTCGCGGCGCCCTGAAACGGCTCGACGAAGCTCGGATGGTTGTGCGACTCGATTTTGAACACGGCGCAGAGGCCGTCGCCGATATCCACGACGCCCGCATTTTCGCCGGGGCCCTGCACCACACGCGCGCCCTGAGTTGGCAGCCGCTTCAAATGCACGCGGCTCGACTTGTAGGAGCAGTGCTCGCTCCACATCACGCTGAAGATGCCAAGTTCGGTGATGTTCGGGTCGCGGCCGAGAATTTTTTGGATGCGCGAATACTCTTCGGCGGAAAGGCCGTGCTCGGCCGCGACCTGCGCATTCACTTTAATTTCAGTCTCGATCATCTTTCCTCATGCTCGAGTTGCGGTTTCTCGGCAAGCAGCTGCCCGACAAATGCCCGATGGACCCGCGCCAGATCCTCTAGGCCTTCTCGCCAACTGAATTCCAGCTGGTCCTGAATATAGGCCATGTGAAGCGAGTCGCCAACGATTCTGGACGGGAAGATACAGTCCGATAGGGAGTACTCGGCAGACAACGCGTTTAGCGCGCATCCTAGACGGTCGTAGGCAACGTCCCCTAATTTGTACTCGGTTTGACGAAACCTCGCAGCGGTGGAATGCGACGCCCGACTTGATATCCGATCATGCCTCATTTTAAGGTAGCGACCGATCTCGTCAAGTTCGCCCACCACCTTCTTGAAATCTAACTGCTTGAACCGCCGTCGGCCCTCGAAAATCGTTGATTCGTAGCGCTGTTCCGCCACCACGTAAAACAACTGAGCGCAGCTTTCAATGCCACCACGCAATACAGACTGACTTTCTGTCAGCGCACCCCACAACCCGAGACGGGCTGCAACGACGATGTGAGAAAGCGCGTCAACGGTGAACCGGCGAATCGCAGTCTGCTTCTCAGCAGCAAACTGCATCGCGCCGAGAATCGACAAATTCAACGCGACAGACCGCGCCAGTATGGTGGACGCGCCCTGCACCCACTTCGAAACTCGGAAGTTATGTGAGAGAGCGCGATCCTGAAGGTCAAAGAGCGACGTGAGCCCGATGTCGTCGCCCTTTTCACTTTTCTCGCTTGGCGACGAGGCATCAGTCATGGCTAGGCTACGCAGGAACTGCCACGGGCCGCGTGAGACTTTCGACCATGGAGTGGAAGAGCACGAGGCCGTCGGCGGAGCCAAGCGGGGATTCGACCGCGCGCTCCGGATGCGGCATCAGGCCCAGGACGTTGCGTTCGCGATTGCAGATTCCGGCGATGGCGTGGAGCGCGCCATTGGGATTTGCCGCGAAATCATTTTCGCCCGCGTCGCGGCCGTCCGAGTGCACGTAATGAAAAATAATCTGACGGTTGCGCTCGAGCTCGGCGAGCGTCGCGGCATCCACAAAATAATTTCCTTCCATGTGCGCGATGGGCATTTTCAAGACCTGACCAACGCGCGCGGCGCAGGTGAACGGCGTGTCCGCGCTCTCGACGCGGACGTGAACCTGGCGGCAGAGGAAGCGGAGATTTTTGTTGCGCATCATCGCGCCGGGAAGCAGTCCCGCTTCGAGAAGAATCTGGAAGCCGTTGCAGATGCCGAGGACGAGGCCGCCCGAGCGGGCGAATTTCTCGACGGCGCGCATCACGGGCGAGAAGCGAGCGATCGCGCCGGTGCGGAGATAGTCGCCGAAGGCAAAACCGCCGGGAAGGATGATGGCGTCGAGACCAGAAACGTTTTCCGATTGGTGCCAGATGAAATCAACCGGCTGGCCGATGACGGAGCCGATTGCATGGAACGTGTCGTCGTCGCAATTCGAACCCGGAAATTGGATTACGCCGAATTTCATCTCGGAACCTCCTCCCGGTTTGCATTCTAGCACACGCCCTCATCCCGCTTGCCGGGATGCATGAAGCCCGCAGTTTATCGGCTCGAACTCACAAAAATTCAACGAATGTTGACAAACTCAACGGCTCCTAAGACCTTGGCTTGTGCCTTCTGGCTAGGCGCCCACCGCGCATCCCCAATAAAACCAGGGACATACGCCTCCGTTTGTGCGCTCGACCCTACTTGGCTCCCAAATTGCTGCTGTGATAAGTTGTCGGGCACAGGCAGATATATTGCGCAAAAGGAGGAGCCCATGGCATCCAAGAAGAGCACCAAGAAGCTTCGTCAAGGAAAGAAAATGGGAAAGGTGAAGAACCTCGAGTTCGTCATCCAGAAAGTATCGGACAAATCCAGCCCCATCCTGTTCTAACATTTTTTGGCGGGAGTCGTACTTGTTCTGTCCGGCTCCCGCCCAAGTTCCTCTCCCAGACGCACCTTCAGCGCCCCAGGCGGTTGCTAACGTTCCCGCCATGGCAGACCGCTCGAAAATCTCTCCCCAAACGGCTTTGTTTGCTAGCGGCGGGGGCGAATGCGTTTCGTCCTGCGACGAGGCTTCGATCGAGTGCGTTTCGCAGTACGGCGTTTCGGGCGCGCGCGCTTCGCGCGCTTTGGTTTCGCGGCGCGCGCGAGTTCGCGGCGCCGGGCGGCGGCCCAACCGGGCTTGTTCGTCTGGCGCCCGCGGGCGATGGCGAGTGCGTCGGAGGGGACATTTTCTGTGATTGTGGAGCCGGCGGCGACATAAGCGCCGTCGCCAACGCGCACCGGCGCGACGAGCGCTGTATCGCTGCCGATGAAGACGCGTTCGCCAATCGTAGTCGGGTGCTTCGCGACGCCGTCGTAGTTGCACGTGATCGTGCCGGCGCCGATGTTGGATTCGCGGCCGATCGAGGCGTCGCCAATATAAGAAAGATGATTCGCCTTCGCGCCTTCGTGCACGACCGATTTTTTCACTTCCACAAAATTTCCGATGTGAGCGCCGGCGCGAATATCCGCACCGGGACGCAGGCGCGAGAACGGTCCGACGGCCGCGTGCGAACCGATGCGGCTCGAAAAAAGGACGCAATGCGCGTTTACAATCGCATCGTCATCGAGGCGCATATCGTGAAGCACGCTTCCAGTGCGAATCGTACAGCGCGCGCCGACGCGCGTCTTGCCAAGAAGTTGAACGCAGGGCTCGATCACCGTGTCGGGGCCGGCCGTGACTTCCGGATCGATCATGACCGTCTCAGGCAAATAAATCGTTACGCCCGCGTCCATCAATTCAGCCGCTTTGCGCGCCCGGAAAACGCGATCCACATCCACGAGTCCAGCGCGGGTATTGCAGCCGAGGATTTCTTTCGGATCGGCGGCGACCTGAGCAAGGACGCGTTCGTTGCGCTGGCGAAGATGACCGATCGCGTCGGTGAGATAAAGCTCGCGATGGGCGTTGTTCGGGCGCAGCGCGTTGAGGCAGGGCCAGAGTTTTTCGAGCGTGAAGCAATAAATGCTGGAATTCACCTCGCGGATGGCGCGCTGTTCGGGCGTGGCCGCATTTTCTTCAACGATTGCCTGGATGCGGCCTTCGGAATCGCGAACGATGCGGCCGTAATCGGACGGGTTGTCGAGTTCCGCGGTCAGCAGCGTTGCTGCGGCCTCTCCCCTGCGATGCGTTTCGAGAAGCGCCGTGAGAGTTTCCGTGCGCAGCAGCGGCGCGTCGCCCGGGACGACGATCGCGAACTTCGCGCTCTTGCGCATGGCGCGGCGCGCAACCTGAATGGCGTGTCCGGTTCCACGCTGAGGCTGCTGCAATACGGTTTGCGCGTCGAAGCCCGCGACGATCGCTTCCACTTCTTTCGCCTGATGACCCACCACGACGAGCAATTGCGCCGGCTTCAGCGGCTGACAGGCGCGCACGACATGCTCGATGAGCGGACGTCCGCCCGCGCGATGCAGCACCTTCGCGAGGTCGGAGTGCATTCGCGTGCCTTTGCCCGCAGCTAGAATAATGACGATGGTGTCAGGCGCCAGCATCTCAAAGTTATTGTCGCTTCCAACCGGGGTTTTCGCAACGGAAAGGGGATCGCATGTTGCGCGTCATCGAGCTCATCTGGGGCGCGTGTTTAAGAAGCAGCGTCGAGAGGGACGGCGACGGAGACGGGGGACACGCTCGTAGAGGATGATTCCATCGTTTCGGTCCAGAGAGAATGGTCCGCGAGGAGGCGCGTAACCAATTGAGTATGCAGGGCATGGCCCGCTTTGTGAGCTACGATGCGTGCTTTCAGAGGGCGCCCAATCAGCGCCAGATCGCCGATCAGATCGAGCGCCTTGTGGCGCCCGAATTCGTCCGGGAAACGCAATGGGCCGTTCATCACCGAGGTGTCGTCGAGCACGATTGCATTGTCCACGGAGCCGCCGCGGATCAGGCCCATCGCCTGAAGCCCGGCAAAATCTTTCATGAAGCCGAAGGTCCGCGCGGGGGCCAGTTCGCGGCTGAAGGATTCGCGGTCAACAGTCAGCTCCACTTGTTGCGGGCCGCAAGCCGGGTGATGGTAATCGACGAAACAGTGCACGCGAAATTCTTCGGCGGGGTAAATGCCGATGCGGCGATCGCCGTCCGAGAACTCAAGCGGCTTCACGACGCTTACATATCGCCGCTGGCGGCGCAATTGCCGAGTCCCCGCGCGAGCGAGGAGGTCGATGAACGGCTTCGCCGAGCCGTCGAGAATCGGCAACTCGAGTGCGTCGAGCTCGACATATACGTTGTCCACGCCGCAGGAATAAAGCGCGGCGAGCACATGCTCGGTGGTTGAGAGAAGTACGCCTTGCTTCATCAGGCTAGTGGCGTAGCTCACGCGCGCGACGTTGCGGACATGCGCTTCGATTTCGAAATTGTCGAGGTCCACGCGGCGGAAAACGATTCCAGTGTCGGCGGGCGCTGGGACGAACCGCAGGTGGGAATGCACGGCCGTGTGCAAACCGATTCCTTCGGTTTCAACCGGGCGCTGAATTGTGAGTTGGAGGGGCATCAGGGCTGGTAAGCCTGAATGGTACAAGCATTCGAGTGGCCTCCGATATGCGATTTTATGCCATTGTAATCAGCAGGTTACGGGAGCAACTGCGAGAGCCTTCCGTGCGGTGTTGTAAGAAAGACACAAATTGCCAGTACCAAGCGTGCCCCCGCTTGAACAGTCGGGCCTCGCAAAAGCACGAAACGCTGGGTTCTGCTTTTGCGCGAGAAGGTTGTCTCGAAGCTTGCGTCCGCGTAAAATGACTTTCTCTCGAGAACACAAAAGTGGCTAGCCCGTTTCACATTTTGCCGAGCATTCCTGTGACGCCGCCGCCGGCGGCGCATCCGCGCCCGGCGTGGCTGCGCGTGCGATTTTTTGGCGGGCAGAATTATCAGGAACTGAAGAGCATCATGCGGACGCTTGATCTACACACGGTTTGCGAGAGCGCGCGCTGCCCGAACATGGGCGAATGCTGGGAACACCGCACGGCAACTTTCATGATCCTGGGAAACATCTGCACGCGCGCCTGCGGATTCTGCGCCGTGCCAAGCGGAAAGCCGCTGGGGCCGCCGGAACAGGATGAACCGGAGCGAGTGGCGGAAGCGGTCGAGCGGATGGGATTGCGATATGCGGTCGTGACGTCGGTGAACCGCGACGATCAGCCTGACGGAGGCGCGGCGATTTTTGCGCGCACGATTTCCGGGATTCGCCGGCGCGTTCCCGACTGTAAAGTCGAAGTGCTGATCCCGGATTTTCGCGGCGATTGGCCGGCGCTCGAAACCGTGATCGCGGCGCGGCCCGACGTGCTGAATCACAACATGGAAACGGTGCCGCGGCTTTACCGGCGCGTGCGAAAAGGCGCCGTGTACGAGCGGTCGCTCGAATTGCTTCGCCGCGCGCGTGAGATCTCGCCGGAGATGCCGACGAAAACGGGGATGATGTTAGGCCTCGGCGAAACGCGCGAGGAAGTATTGCAGGCAATGGAAGAGATTGCGGCGCAGGGCACGCACATTTTGACGCTCGGGCAATACCTCCAGCCCATGCCGGAGCATCTGCCGGTGGAACGGTTCGTCCACCCGGACGAATTTGCGGAATTCAAGCGGCTGGGCGAGCCGATGGGTTTCAAGCACGTGGAAGCCGGGCCGCTCGTCCGGTCGTCCTATCATGCCTTCGAGCAGGAAGAATCCGCACGCGGCTGACCTTGGCGAAGCACTCCGCCTCTTCGCCCGCTGAATTCCGATGAACCCCTGGCGTGGGCTGAAAAACCTGCCGCGAGAAATCTGGATTCTTTGCGCGGCGACGCTCGTGAATCGCGCGGGGACGATGGTGCTGCCATTTCTCGTCCTCTACCTCACGCGCACGCTCGCCATTTCTCCCGCTCGCGCCGCACTCGCTCTCACGGTGTATGGCATCGCCGCCCTGCTGGCGATGCCGGTCGCAGGACGGCTCACCGACCGCCTGGGGCCGCTCGTGGTGATGAAAGCGTCTTTGTTTTTCTCGGGCGTCCTGCTTTTTTTGTTCCCGCTGGCGCACCGCTTCGCGGCCATCCTGGTGATGACGTTTTTCTTTGCCGTACTGAACGAGTCGGTGCGCCCACCGAGCCTCGCGGTCATTTCCGATCTCGTGGCCCCGTCGCAGCGCAAGGCTGCGTTTGCGCTCAGCCGCCTTTCGGTGAATCTCGGAATGAGCGTCGGCCCTGCCATCGGAGGAATCCTGGCGGTATTCTCTTTTCGGTCCCTGTTCTTTGTGGATGGAGCCACGTCACTTCTGGCGTGGATCTGGCTGGTGCTGGCGCCGTGGTCTGATTGGAAGAAAAAGACCGGAGCCCGCGGGCACGCAGAAGATTGGGAGACGGCGGAAGATCCCGAAGACCTCGGCCGGGAGATGGAAGTGGAATCGGCGGCACCGCTTGCTGCGCCTCATCCGGCGGCCGATCTACGGGGCTTTCGCGACCCGCGAATGCTGTATTTCCTCGCGGCGTTAATTCCGGTGACGCTCGTCTTTTTCCAGCTCACTTCCAACGTGCCGCTTTTTCTCGTGCGGGATTTGCATCTGCCGGCATCGTTGTACGGGACCGTGTTCACACTGAACACGCTGATCATCGTTTTTATAGAAGTTCCCCTGAACACCATCATGGCGCACTGGCCTCACAGGCGGACGCTGACACTGGGCGCCATTCTGTATGCAATTGGGTTTGGATCGTTCGGGTTCGTTTCAAGCGCTGCCGGAGTGCTTGCGGCGGTCGTCGTTTGGACATTCGGGGAAATGATCCTGCTCCCGAGCAGCGCCGCCTATACTGCCGAAATCGCGCCCGAGGGCCGGCGCGGCGAGTATATGGGTCTCTATACGATGTCGTTCAGCATCGCATTTTCGATAGGGCCCTTTTTAGGCGCGGTCCTGGTGCAGCGATGGGGGTCGCATGCCCTATGGGGCACGGCGTTCGTGTTGGGATGTGTATCAGCGCTGATGATGAGCCGGATTGGTTCGAGAGATTTGGAGCATGCCCCGCGTCCCGCGTAGGCGGTCCTCTGCTAATGCAAGGACATGAGGAAGGAATTCGCGACCGCGCCAACGCGGGTGGCGCAGGCGGGATCTGCAATCGAGAGATCGAGTGCCGCGTGAAAATATTTCACGGCCGGCTCTTTGCGATTTAATTCTGCGTTGAGATTGCCGAGCAGAAGAAGAAAGATCGGATTCTTCGGATAGCGCAAGACGAGCGGCTCGAGAATCACGGCTGCCTGTTCATATTGCTCGTCGTAGGTCCGCAAATTCTTCGCGAGGTAGAAGCGCGCTTCGACCGCCATCAGAACGCCTTCCTTCATCCCCGTTTCGAGCTGCTGGATTCCTTCCTTCTTGTTTCCTCCGGGGATCCCCATAAAGAATCGCAGGAACTTCACGAAGCTGGAGAGCGTGTCCACGTAATAGTTGTAGAGGCCGAGCCCCACTTTCGCATCGGCCATTTGCGGATCGAGCTGCAAGGCGCGTAAGAATTCAGTGCGCGCGCTGACGCCCGCGTGCGCCGCATTGCGAGTCTCGCTGCGCAGGCCGTAAAGCCGGGCCTTAAGAGCCCATCCAATTCCCGCGTAGAGATGCAGGACCGATGTATCCGATTTCGTGATCCCCGCACCGGTGAGTTGGATCACTCGGTCCGCGAGCGCAAGATAGGCGTCGTCCTCCGGTTTTCTTGCGCGTTTCGCTGCTTCCACCCTTCCCCATTTGATATCACACGCGGCGCAATAGATTTTCCACCAGCGTGCCTCCGCCTCCAGCAGATACCCGAGCGCGTTCTCCGGCTGCGCTTGCTCGAGACCGCGCGCGATCACAATCGCGGCGTCGAGATCGCCGCCGTACATCTTCTCCATGGCATTCAGCGCTTCCGGAGGGAGGGTCAACTTCTCGCCGGCGCGGACAGGCCTTGCACCCAGCGAGGCAAAAATCGCGACTCCGAGAAGAAAGAAGAGAAAGAATCGAGCGAGGGTATTTTTCATTTCACTCTCTTCAACCAACCGGCGAGCCAGGCCGCGCTAACGTACATCACGAAACAATCGAGCGCAAAGGGCGGAAAACCGAGATAGCCGGGGGCGGGCATTTCGAAAATTTTCAAGTTCTGAAACACTGGAAACGTGTAATGCCACTTCGCCGCGGCCCAGTTATTCCAGAATTCCCACAGCCAGCCGCAAATCCAACCCGCGAAGAAAAATCCGTAGAATCGGCGCAGGAAGCCTTCCGAAATATCGCCCAGAAAAGAAGGCAATCTTAGACGCCGATTGATGGGATCGAGCAAAAGCAGGAAGCCGACCCACACGAGCGCGAAAAGATTGGCGGCCAGCCGCTGCGGAATCACGAGCGGAAGAATCAAACACGCCGCACCGCAGGCGATCAATACATTTTCAGCACCCCGCGAAAAACCCCGAGGTTTTGCCGGAAGCGGTGGCAGGAGCGCCTGAACCAAATCGGAAGTTTGAAAGATTGCAGGCGTGATCGTAGCGAACGACCAGATGTATCCGGCGAGCGCCTCAGGCCATTCACGCGGCACGCCGACGTAGGTCCAATTTTGCAGACGCACGTTATAGGCCTCAAAAATCAGCCAGAGCGGAACGGAAAGCAGCGACATGCGCGCGACGGTGAAGGGCGCATCGTGCAGGCGCGAGCGGCCTGTGAGCGAAAGCACGGCGGCATCCACGATCAGGATATAAGCGCTCCAGGCGATGGGCGTGAAGTACGTGGCGACCGGATCGATGCGGTGGAACATCAGCCACTCGGCGCCCGCGAGCGCCACGATTCCGAGCCACCCCTGCGCCGGGAAAGGGCGGCGGCTCGAGCGAAAAAAACCGATCACGAGGATGGCGACCGTGGCGGCCGTGATGCCGATGCCAAGGGCTTGCATGAAAGAATGATGGTAGCGCATGTGGCCGCAGTTTTTGGACAAGCCGCAATCTCTTTCTTGCTATGCTTTGCCTTCTTTCGCGCGAGGAATTGCATTGAGCGAGCCCGAAAAACTCGAACGGCGGCTGGGCCTCGTCGAAGCGACGTCGCTGAACATGACGTTCATGGTGGGCATCGGGCCGTTCGTCGTGATTCCGCTTGTCTTGCAGGCGATGAAAGGGCCGCAGTGTCTGCTCGCGTGGGTGGTCGGCGCGCTGCTCACTCTTGTTGACGGTTGCATCTGGGCGGAGCTTGGCGCCGCGATACCAGAGGCCGGGGGCAGCTACGTTTTTCTGCGCGAAGCCTACGGGCCCGGGCGATGGGGCCGCCTGATCTCGTTTCTCTTCATCTGGCAGACGCTTTTTCAAGGGCCGCTAAGCGTCGCTTCGGGCGCGCTCGGGTTCGCGGACTACTCCACCTACCTGGTGAACCGGTCAAGCCATCTCACGGCAATACTTGCGCCGTTCGGGGAGCATGCGGAAAAGGTGATTGCGGGAGCAATCGTTGCATTGGCGGTGCTACTGCTTTACCGGCGGATCAGGACAATCGGGAAAATTTCGGTGGTCCTCTGCATCGTCGTCGTCGGCACAATTCTCTGGCTGATTTACGGCGGCGTGACGCATTTTAATAAGAGCCTCATTTTTCCATTTCCGCCGGGCGCGTGGGATTTCTCGTGGCTATTCTTCGCGGGCCTCGGCCACGCGACCGTGAGCTCCGTGTATTCGTCGCTTGGCTACTACAACGTGTGCAATCTCGGCGGCGAGATGAAGCAGCCCGAACGAAATATTCCGCGCGCGATTTTCCTGTCGATCATCGGGATCGCCGTTCTCTATCTCGCGATGCAGACCAGCATTTTGGGCGTCGTGCCGTGGCAGGTAGCTGCGAATGCAAAAGCGGTCGTGAGTCTGTTCGTCGAGAGAGCATTTGGATCAGGATGGGCCGTGACGGCCACGACCCTGATCCTGATCAGCGCGTTCGGCTCGATTTTTTCGGCGACGCTGGGCTATTCACGCGTTCCTTATGCCGCGGCCCTCGACGGAAACTTCTTCTCGGTCTTCGCGCGGCTGCATCCCAAGAAGCTGTTCCCGCATGTTTCACTGCTCGCCCTCGGCGCGACCGCAATTCTCTTTTGCCTGTCTCTGAGTCTCCTGGATGCGATTCGCTCCATCCTGGCAATGCGCTGCCTCATCCAATTTATCGGCCAGGCGGCGGGATTGATCATCCTGCGGCGCAGATGGGGAAGCGAGCGGCTGCCGTTCCGGATGTGGCTCTACCCCATACCCGTCATCATCGCGATCGCCGGCTGGGCGGGAATTTTCGCTTCGACCGGCGCGAAGCCCATGATGGCCTCGCTTGCGGCGACGGCTGCGGGTATTCTCGTATATCTGGGGCGCGCGCGATTTCTGCGCCAGTGGCCCTTCGGGGGCCGATCCAAGGAGGTTGCTTGATGCAGCGGTGGATCACGGTTTTTTTGGCTGCGATTTCAGGTGTCGTCACCGCGGCATGCCTCGCAGCGCCCGTTCGGGCGCAGGCCATGCCCGATACGGTCGAGGCGATCCAAAAAGCGCGCGTCACGACGCGAATACTTTTTGTTACGGCGCACCCGGATGACGAATGGTCCGGCCTGCTGACATATCTTTCGCGCGGGCTCAGGGCCGACGTGGGGCTCCTCACAATTACGCGCGGCCAGGGCGGACAGAACGCGATCGGACCGGAACAGGGCGGCGAACTCGGCGTCATTCGTACCGAAGAATTGTTGGCCGCGGGAAAATATTATGGCGTGAAACAGTTCTTCACGCGCGCGCCGGACTTTGGATTTTCGAAAAGCCCCGAGCAGACGATGAAAATCTGGGACGCCCTCGCGCTCGAAGATATGGTGCGGACGATCCGCACGTTTCGTCCGAATGTCGTGATCAACGGATGGGGCGGTGTGCACTGGGGCCACGGACAGCATCAGGCCAGCGGCATCCTCACTCCGCAGGCCGTCGCCGCCGCGGCGGACCCGAAGGCGTTTCCGGAACAACTGGCCGAAGGACTCACCGTTTGGAAGGTCAAACTTCTCTTGCAACCAGCGCGTGATAACGCAGCGGGTGCGGTCCAACTGCCTGTAAACGATGTTTCACCGCTCTGGGGAAAGAGCTACACGGAAATCGGGATGGAGGGACACTCGCACCACCGGTCGCAGGGAACGCCTTCATTTTTTGGAAATGCTTTTTTCCGGCGTCCAATTTATCTCATTGCGCAAAATGAGAATGGGGAAGCCGAAACATTCGATAGCAAGCTGCTGGCGGAGGCGCTCGAGTCGCTCGAAGGGCAGTTTCCCGCTTATCAAGCGCTGTTGACGCCGGCGCTAGCGTCGGCCGATCAGCACATTGCGGCAGCCTCAAAATCGGCGCTCGAGTTGGATCGAACGGCAGCGGCGAACTCGCTGGCGGCAGCGGGGAAGGATCTTGCGGGCTTGCGGGAACAAATCACAAAACAGGGTGGCGATGAGGCAGGCGTGCTCTGGGAACTCGACCGAGTGCGCGAGAGAATCAATCACGCGCTCGCCGAGGATGTCGCGCTGCCGATCGATATGCAGGCAAGCCGCCACGAGCTCGTCGCCGGCGAAGAATTCTCGGTGGACGTCCAATTTACGAACAAATCTGCGGCGCCGGTGAAATGGGCCGTGGACAAGACGAGCCTGCAAGTGCCGCAAGGATGGACCACGACGCTCGCAGACGAAAAGCGATCCGGCGACAGTTTTCATTTCAAAGTGGCCATCCCCGCCGGCGCAAAACCCCCAAGCGCACCCGGAGATGTGATTCTTCCATTCGCGCCGCCGCTCGTGCATTTCGCGCTGCACGCCGAAGTGGATGGTTACGAGTTCACGTTTGATCGGCCGATTGAATCCGTCGAAGCCACCACGACCGGCATTGCGACGTATTCGCTGGAGCTTGTTCCCGCCGTGACGCTGACGGTCGAGCCGCAGCAGGTAATGGTGCCGGCGAAGCGCGCCGGCGTGCCACTGAAGCTTCTGGCGCGCGTGCGCTATCACGGAACCACAGCCACGAAGGTATCAGTGGGGCTCGATATGCCCAAGGGTTGGGCGGTGCAGCCGGTGCGGCCGCTTGAGTTCTCGGCCGCGGGCGATCAGTTGATTCGTTTCGTCGTCACGCCGCCGCCCCAGCCTGCTCCCGGCGCATACATCCTCGATGCTTACGCGCGGCTGGGCGAATCTGTTTTCCGGACTTCGCTTGAGCCGATTCCCACGCTGCCGACGCACGATTGGAGCGAGCTGGCTGATGCGAAGGTGCACATTCTCGACCTTTTCGTGCCGCCGGCGCTCCATGTGGGCTACATCGCAGCGGGAAATGATCCGCTTCCGGAGACTCTCCGCGAAATTGGCATCAAAGTAGATCTCCTCGATGACGTTGCGCTGGCATTTGGCGATCTCTCCCGTTACGACGCGATCGCAGTCGGGATTCGCGCCTACGAGTTGCGGCCGGATTTGCCGTTATCGAACTCGCGCTTGCTCGATTACGTGAAGCGCGGTGGAACGCTCCTGGTGCAATACCAGCGCGAAATGCCCTGGAACAAGATTCTTCCGGCTCCCTATGACGCGAAGTTGCCGGATCAAACGTCGCGCGTAACCGACTCGAATTCTCCGGTGCGGTTCCTCGCCCCGGAAAATCCGCTGCTGAATTCCCCAAACAAAATTACGGCCAAGGATTTTCAGGGCTGGGTGCAGGAACGCGGCCTTTATTTCTGGGGCAAATTCGACGCGCATTATCAGCCCGTGCTGGGACTGAGGGATCCCGGGGAAGCCGAAGCGAATGGCGGGCTCGTTTATGCGCGCGACGGTAAGGGCGTGTACATCTACACGGGCCTCTCGTTCTTCCGGCAATTGCCCGCGGGCGTGCCGGGAGCGTACCGGCTTTTCGTTAACCTGCTCAGTCAAACGCAGCGGAGAGTGGCGAGTGACTGAAACGCTGCCTGCCGCATCGGGTGCGCGCGCGGGATTCATCGAACCGCGGATGGTGCGGATTCCCGAGGGTTGGTTTCTGATGGGCAGCGAGTCGGGCCAGGACAACGAGCGGCCCGTGCACCGCGTGTTTGTGAACGAATTTGAGCTGGCCGCGTGCCAGGCGACGAATGCGGAGTACGCAGAATTTCTCGCTGCGACGGGCCATCGCACTCCGCTTCACTGGAACGATCCGAAATTCTCGCATCCTGAACAGCCCGTCATCGCGCCCTCGTGGTTTGACGCCGTCGCGTATTGCAATTGGCTCAGCCGCTTGACGGGCCGCCGCTATAGATTGCCGACCGAAGCCGAATGGGAACGCGCTGCACGCGGTGGCGCCGAGCAGAAGCAATTTCCGTGGGGAGACGAGCCGCTCGAATCTCTTTCGAACTACTCTTCACGCTGGAAGGAAGCGCCCGAACCCGTCGGCCGCGCGGAACGAAACGCATTTGGTCTTTGCGATATCGGCGCCAACGTCCACGAGTGGTGCGCCGACAGGTTCGGCGCGGATTACTACCGGAACTCGCCCGAACGCAACCCGCAGGGGCCGGCCGAAGGCACGCGCCGGGCATCGCGCGGCGGATCGTGGCGGCATTACACGAAGGTGTCGCGCTGCGCTGCGCGTTCGAGCATTCCTCCCGAATTTCAATACGCCGACTACGGCTTCCGCATCGCCCGCGATGTCCGCATTTAATCGTTCCGTTTGGACGCCACAAAATCCGACGTGTTCCCGATGCGCCAACACACAGGGCTGAAAGCGTCGCGCCACGTCCAATCCATCATGCTATTCTTCGTTTCGTCTGAGGAGGGAAAGCGAATGAGGCAGAGGCCACAGGGGTTCGCTTGGGTTCGCTGTTTCGCGACACTGATTTTGATTCTCGTTGTTTCTTCCGGCGCGTGGGCGCAGAAAAAACAGAAAAAACCGGCGAATGCCGGCCAGCCGCTCCCGAGCATGCCTGTCGCGGCGCAGGACCAGATCGATCGCGGCATCGGAGAAATGCTCGGCGCGTTTCAGGTCGGAAACGTTGAGGAGATGCACAAGCATTACGCCGACAACGCCACGTTCGTCCGAGGCACTTACGAACCGCCGCTGGCAGGCTGGAACAACTATGTAGCTGTATATCAGCAGGGGCGGGCATCGGTCCAAGCCATGCAGATCATCCGGCGCGACACAAACATCTACCTTCACGGAGACATCGCTTGGGCGGCGTATCAATGGCAACTGGATTATTTGTTTCAGGGGCGGCAAATCACCGCGCGCGGACAGACAACGCTCGTTCTGAACAAGGTGGGAGACAACTGGCTGATCGTGCACAACCACACATCGCAAATCTGCGACGCCGTCGCACCCGCTCAGCAACCGGCGCAAACCCCGGCTGCCTCCACGCCGCCTAAGCCCTAGGTTTAGCTGCGGCTAGAATGTCTTGAATCCTTGCCATAGCCACATGCCGGCGCAGGCCAACAGCAGCGTCCCCGAAAGAGTCATCAATACCATAATCGGCCGGCCAAGCTTTTCGATCCGGGCGACGATGCCGCGCTGCTCGCTCGCCATCGATTCTCCCGCCCCATCGAGGAAAATCTGATCGTCCTCGTGGGTTTCGAGCGTCCCCCGGTAGATCAACAGACAGACCAGCGCCGCTGTTACCACTCCCCAAGCGATCAGCAGCATGTACATTGCACCGTGAAGTTCCATGGCCGCCTCCCCCGCCGCAGGCCGCGAAGCGGATTCACCCAAAGCGAATGGCCGCGCGGGCACGTTACAGGTCTAATTGGCTGGGATTATAGCACTACAAACATGAGCCGGGGTCAACCGGGGCGGCGCTCGTCGGGGTATTGGACGCCCCAGAAGTCGCGCGAGGGATAGAGAATCTCAACACCCAATTCGAATTGGCCGTTTCCCCTCGGGCTCACGCGAATGACTCGAAATTGCCGCGTTTCCTGCGAATTCCCGTTCAGGACTTCAATGCGGGAGCCGAGAGCGGGGGAAAACGGAACTCGAATCAGAGCCCCGGTGCGGCTGACGGCAACTGCCTCGGCCGTCGCGTCAAACGGTTGTCCCTGGTTTTCGCTGTCGAAAACTCTTACAGGGATGCGGATCGAAACGCGGCTGGAGCGGCGGCGCTCGAGCATCGCGCGGGCGGTTGCCATGGTAAGCCTCCTCTAATCCCGCGACCCCACGACATTACTGTATGCAGTCTGGTCCGGCAGGTCAAGAATCAGCCTCGCACTTGTGCTTCGTTGACAAACCATCGGTCGCGCGGCAATATGGATTCGGCTCGTTTTGTCGCACCGAATGCCCAAGTGGCGGAATTGGCAGACGCGCTAGCTTCAGGAGCTAGTTCTCGCAAGGGAGTGGAGGTTCGAGTCCTCTCTTGGGCACCATTCATTCTTTGAGACTTACGCGGTAGCCGTTTCGGCTTGCGAAGCGCGCGGTACGTCCGTGAATTGCGCCGCCTCGGTTGAGCCTTCAAGCGCGGTTGTCGAAGCTGTCCCCGCCGTGATCGCCTGCTGCACCGTATCGAAATATCCCGTGCCGACGAAACGCTGGTGTTTCGCGGCTTCGTAGCCGAATTCCCGCTCGCAGCTGAACTCCGTTTCCTGCAGCCTGCAATAGGCGGTCATGCCACTCTGTTTGTACTCGCGCGCCAGTTCGAACATCGACAGGTTGAGCGAATGAAAACCCGCGAGAGTGATGAACTGATATTTGTAGCCCATGGCGCCCAATTCACGCTGGAAACTCGCGATCGCCTTGTCATCGAGCCTCTTCTTCCAGTTGAAGGAAGGCGAGCAGTTATATGCCAGCATTTTGCCGGGAAACTTTGCATGCACACCTTCGGCAAACAGGCGCGCTTCTTCGATATCCGGCTTCGAAGTTTCGCACCAGAGAATGTCTGCGTATGGAGCATAAGCGATGCCGCGCGCAATGGCTGCATCGAGACCGGCGCGAGTGCGGAAGAAACCTTCGGTCGTGCGTTCGCCCGAGAGAAATTCGCGATCGCGCGGGTCAACGTCGCTCGTCACTAGGCCGGCGCTATCCGCGTCGGTGCGCGCCATAATCAAAGTGGGCACGCCCATCACGTCCGCAGCGAGGCGCGCCGCGACCAGCTTCTGAATTCCTTCCACGGTGGGAACAAGAACTTTCCCGCCCAGGTGGCCGCACTTCTTGGCGGACGACAATTGGTCCTCGAAATGAACGCAGGCCGCTCCCGCTTCGATCATCGCTTTCGTGAGTTCGAAGGCATTCAGATTTCCCCCGAATCCGGCTTCCGCGTCCGCCACGAGAGGAGCAAGCCAGTAGATCCCGTTCTGCCCATCCGCGTGATGCACCTGGTCCGCGCGGACCAGCGCCTGATTGATGCGGCGGCAAAGATTCGGCACGCTGTCAACCGGATACAAGCTTTGATCGGGATATGTTTGACCGGCGTCATTCGCATCAGCCGCCACCTGCCAGCCGCTCACGTAGATCGCCGCGAGCCCCGCCTTCACTTGCTGGACAGCCTGGTTGCCCGTGACCGCGCCGAGCGAGGCGACGTACGGTTGCTCGTGCAGCATATTCCACAGCCGCTCCGCGCCGAGGCGCGCCAGCGTGTGCTCGATTTTGACCGAGCCGCGCAGTTGCTCCACATCCTTCTGGCTGTAGGGACGCGTAATGCCTGCCCAGCGCGGATTCGTGCTCCATTCCTTTTCCAGCCGCGAAGAATTTCCGTTGGAGCTGCCGTTGCCGTTGTTCTTCATTTTTCTCCCGTTCAAGCGTGCCGCAGAAAATTTATTGAGTCGAGCGGGGCCCTGGCCAGGCGCAGTTCTCCCGGCGCACGGTTGCCTTGCAACTTCTGAATCGGAGTTCTTCCCGGAGATGAGTTGTCGCCGGGCCGGCGCGATGCCGGTCTAAGCTGCCGAAAGACCCTTAATCGTGAGTTCCTCGATCAGGTCGTCCAGTGCTTTGCGATTCCCATCCGAAAGAGAGGTGAACCCGATGCCCGCACCCGATTCGTCGGCTTCGCGAATCTGGCCATCGGCTTCAAAGAAGTGTGAATTCACGGGGATCCGTACGTGGACGGAAGTGCCCACGCGCAGGTCCCGGCGACGAACAAAAAGGCCGCCCGCACTGAGGTTGTTCCGGGGATTCTCGACTTGAATCGTATCCCCCCCGATCTGGAGTTCGACGGGCTTGTCGAGCTCGGTCCGGGGAAACTTCCTCGTGCTGGAACCTTCCATTGGCCGTCTCCTTTTCCCTCAGCCTCTACTCGCAGCTCCCTTCGCTCGCGGGCCGACTCGCGTAGCAAAGATGGCTCATTGTGACCGGCGTCACTTAATCAGTCAAACTGATTATCATTATCAAATTGATAGAAAATTGTTATCAGTTTCAGTACAATCGTTCCGGTACCCGCCCGCTCTTGCCGGGCGCCGGAGGCGGCTTTGGAAATCGACCAAGCGGAAACTTTTCTCGCGGTCGTCACTTATGGCGGGTTTCACCGCGCCGCGGCTGCTCTCCATGTGAGCCAGCCTGCCGTCAGCGCGCGCATTCGGGCGCTTGAGGATTCGCTCGGCGCGAAGCTTTTCACACGGGTGCACGCGAGTCTTTCTTTGTCGCCTGCCGGCAAGGCGCTTCGCCCCCATGCCGAGCAGCTGCTGCGAATCGTCGCCTTGGCCCGGCAAGCAGTCCACGAACTTCAGCCTTCCGCCGGCGGAGCGCTCTGTGTCTCAGCCGCTCTTTCGGTTTGCACCTATTTCCTGCCGGACGTGATGAAGGATTATCAGACGGCGAATCCAAAGGTCATGGTCACGCTCCGCTCGGGCAATTCGATGGAGGTCCTGAAAATGGTCCTGGACGGCGAGGCCGATATCGGCGTGGCCCGCTCGCTGAATCATCCGGAGGTGGAGACTATGACGCTGCGCGACGATCCGCTGATTCTGGTGAGCCATCCGAAGCATCCGGCGGCGCGCAAGCGGCGCGTCGCGCTCGAGGAGGTGGAATCGTGGCCGCTGATTTTTTACGACCGCGGCTCGAGCGACTGGACGCTCACCCAGGGTTTGTTCCGGCGTTCGGGTCTGCTTCCCAATGTCGTGCTCGAGGTCGAAACCATCGAGGCAGCCAAGCGCATGGTCGAGCGCAAGCTGGGATTCAGTTTTCTACCGCAGATCGCCGTCACGCAGGAAATCCAGCGGGGCAAGCTCGTTGTCACGGAAGTCATCGACGCGGAACCATTGCACCGCAATCTCGATATCATTCACCCGCGCCACCGGCCCCTGTCGCGCGACGCTCAGGCTTTTCTGCGCCTTTTGCAGGTGGCCGCCGCCACGCCCGCGCCGCTCGCACACAAACCGCCGAAACGTCACCGGACTATCTGAAGGCACTTCGGGCCGGGCACAGCTACTCGTAGCGCAGCGCGACGATTGGATCGACGCGCATGGCCCGGCGTGCGGGGATGTAGCACGCCGCGAGCGCGACAAGCGTCAAGACGATAGCCACACCGGCAAACGTGAGCGGATCGGTTGCACTCACGCCATAGAGCATGTTCGACATCAGTCGCGTTAAGCCGAGCGCCGCAAGAATTCCCACCGCCACACCCGCAAGCGCCAGCCGCGCCCCTTCACCCAGCACGAGCCGCAGCACATCCGCGCGCCGCGCCCCGAGCGCCAGGCGGATCCCAATCTCGTGGGTTCGCTGGCCGACGCCGTAGGAGATGACGCCGTAAATTCCCACACTCGATAGCAAGAGCGCCACCGCTGCAAACACACCGAGCAGGATCATCGAAAATCGGCGCGTGGCGAGAGAGTCAGAGATGATTTCATCCATCGTCTGTGCGCCGAACGCCACTTGCTGGCTATTCATCCTGTGCAGTGCATCACGGACCGAATCGTAAACGGCGGGCGTGGCGCCGTCCGAACGCACGACCACTCCCACGCCGGTGGACACCATCCCCATGACGCGATCTCCCAGCTGCATGAACGGAATATAGAGCTGCGCCTGGAGAGACCACCTACTGTCCGTATCGATACCCCACTGCTTTACGTGTCCAACAACGCCCACAATTTCCGCCTTCTCGGGATCACTGTCTGGAGTCCGCGAGAAAACGATGCGCTTGCCGATGGGATCGGCGCTGCCGAAGAACTTGCGCGCAAATGCATCATCTACGACAACCACGAGCGGTGAATGCTCGTCATCCTGCGGCGTGAAAAATCGGCCGCGTTGGAGCGGGATTCGCATGGCCTTCAAATAATCCGCTTCCACGACGTACTTCAGCGCCCAGTTCATTTCGCTTTGGCTCGAAGGCTGCGACTGGCCGTCAAGCCAGAACACCATTTCGTCATCGCCGCTCAGGGGAAACGCGCCCCAGAGAAGCGAAACCGCTTGGATGCCTCGGGTCGAAACGAGTTCACGATCAATCTCGCGCAGGTTGGCACGAACCGCGTCCGGACTTTCCGAGGTCGAGGACGGCAGAAGTCCAAGGCTAAACGTCAGAATATTTTCGGAACGAAAGCCCAGATTGACGCTCCAGAGCGCGGCGAGGCTGCGGATCATCAAGCCGGCGCCGGTCAATAAGACGAGCGCCAGCGCCATTTCCACGAGCACAAAAACGCCTTGCGTACGGTGTCGCGCGCCGCTCGCACCGCGCCCACCCTCCTTGAGCGTTTCAAACAAATTGGGTTGCAATGTCTTCAGAGCCGGTACCAGACCGAAGAGAATTCCACCGAGCAATGAAATCGCCGCGGTGAAAATCAAGACTCGCGCATCCAGTGAGATTTCTTCCGCGCGCGGTAAGGCACTCGGCAGGGCTCCGAGCGCCGCGCGCGTGCCCCAGCTCGCCACGAGTAGGCCGAGCCCGCCCCCGCCAAGCGCAAGCAGGATGCTTTCGGTAAGGAGCTGACGGACGAGCCGCCCCTGGCTTGCGCCGAGCGCGGAGCGAACCGCGAATTCACGCGTGCGGCCGGTCGAGCGTGCGAGCAGAAGATTGGCGACATTCACGCACGCAATCAGCAATACGAACCCCACGGCGCCCAAAAGCACGAACAGCATCGGGTGGATTCTGCCCACCATGGCGCTCTTGAGCGGGAGGAGCTTTGCGCCGATGCCCTTATCGTCATCGGGATAGGCCGCCGCCAGGTTTCGCGTGACTCCATCCATGTCCGCTTGCGCTTGTTCGATCGCCACTCCCGGCTTGAGCCGGCCAATCCCGTGAATTCCCAGACCGGCGCCTCGATTGAGAAGCAGGTTATTGGTCCACTGGCCGATCGGAACGTAGATCTCACTGGTGCTGAAGGTCGAGGTGAGCAAGTGGAAGCTTGCGGGAATCACGCCGACGATCGTGTAATCCTTGCCGTCGAGCGTAATGCTTTTTCCCAAAACCGCCGCAGCGGCGCCGAACTTTCGCTTCCACATACCCTCGCTGATGAGCGCCACAGCCGCCGCTCCAACCTGATCTTCCTCCGGCGCCAACACGCGCCCGATGACAGGTTTCACGCCGAGCAATGAAAAGAAATCGGAAGAAATGAATTGCGCGTTCACCTGTTCGGCCTCGCCCGTCCCCGTCAGACTGAAGGTAGTGCTTCGAAAGATGGCGAGAGAAGAGAGTGTGTGGTTCTCCTTCTGCCAGTCGCGAAAATTTGGATACGAAATCGAGCCGCGGTCAAAGTTCGGTTTGCTCTCGTGGACCATCACGAGCTGGTCCGGCTGAGGAAAGAGGAGCGGGTTGAGGAGCACGCCGTTAATGATTGAAAACAGCGCCGTATTCGCGCCGATGCCGAGCGCGAGAGTCAGTACCGCGACCGTGGTGAACCCCGGCGCTCTCAGCAGCATTCGCAATCCATAGCGCACATCCCCCAGGAGCAATTCGAGCGAAGTCCATCCCCACATCTCCCGCGTGACACCTTTGATCAGATCCACGTTGCCGAGTTCGCGGCGCGCCGACTCCTCCGCCTTTTTCGGGTTTTCGCCGCGGTCCATGCGGTCGCGAGCGGCCATTTCCAAATGGCTTTGGATTTCTTCGTCCAGCTGTTCCAAGCGCTGCTGACGTCGCCATAGTGGGAATTTCACGCTTCGCTCTCCTGACCCGCCGGGTTCAAAATCCCGGCTATCGCTTCGGAGATCCTCGACCATCGAGAGCGTTCCGATGCCAGTTGCTTTTTCCCTGCGGCCGTCAGGCGATAGACTCTGACGCGCTGCTTGTTCTCGGATACCTTCCACGCGGCGGAGATCCACCCTTGGCCTTCGAGCCGGTGCAAAGCCGGGTAGAGTGAGCCGGTATCAACCTGGAGGATGTCTCCGGAGTTTGCGCGGATCGCGTGGCTGATGCCATAGCCGTGCTGAGGACCCCAGCGGAGGGTCTGCAAGATCAGGAGGTCGAGCGTCCCTTGCAGCAACTCGATCCGATTCAGGTAGCGCCTCTTCATAGTGACCTCGGGGTGTAGATGTTCTACCTCTCTTGCATGTAGGATGTCTACTGCCACGTTCCCGATGCAAGTTAGATTCCAGCTTCGAGAGAGGCGCAAGCTCTTGCGAAGGAAGTGCTTAGGCACAAGCCAGTCTGTCTCAGTCGACACCCTCCTGTCCGTTTCCGGGATGCAATGTCGTTGAAGCGAACAGTAAACCCCAGATTTTGACTGATTTAATCGAGGTCCCTATCGAAGCGGCACCTGTCAGTGCCGCCGCAACACCTCCCGAAAAAGGTACCAGATACTCTTTCTCTACACGTTCCCCGCGATTCATAGCCGCTCTACCCCTGCTCGTCTATCCTAAGTAGGGCGTATATGACCAATCCGAACGATTCGAATAAGGGGTTTCCGTGTTCGGACGACCCCCGCGGACCGAAGAAGCACCAGAACACGGTGCTCTTGAGCGACGTCCCCGACGCCTCCTCGTTCGTCACCGGACCGAATCCGGCATCGATTGCCAATCCCACACTGAGCACGGGCACTCTTGCAGCCCTCGGCCAGCGATATGAAATTCTCGGCGAAGCGGGCCACGGTAGCATGGGCAACGTTTACAAAGCGCGCGACCGCGAGACGGGCGAGACCGTCGCGTTGAAACTTTTGAAGCCGGAAATCGCCTCTGACCAGGTGATGATGGACCGCTTTAAGAACGAGCTCCTCTTCGCCCGCAAGATCACGCACAAGAATGTTTGCCGCGTGCACGAGTTCAACCGCATCGGCGGAATCGCCTACACTTCGATGGAATTTGTTGAAGGCGAAAGTCTGCGCTCGGTGCTGAACCGCTTCGGCGGCTTTCCGCCGCGCAAAGGAATCGATGTGGCGCAGCAGATTTGCTCCGGCCTGAAGGAAGCGCACGCCCAGGGAATTGTTCACCGAGACCTGAAGCCCGAAAACGTGATGATCGACGGCCAGGGCAACGTGAAGATCATGGATTTCGGCATCGCGCGCTCGATGGAAGCGGCGACGCGGCTCACCGGCTCAATGGTCGGTACTCCGGCTTACATGGCGCCCGAACAGGTCGCCGGGAAACCGGTGGACTACCGCACCGACATCTACTCTCTCGGCCTGATGCTCTATGAAATGTTTACCGGCACGCAGGCGTTTCACGCGGATACGCCGGTGGCTGTCGCGTTGAAACAAATGCGCGAATCGCCGCCTCCTCCGCACGAAGTCGAGCCGTCGATTCCGGTCCATATCGAGCGCGCCATCTTGAAGTGTCTCGAGAAAGAGCCATCGCGGAGATTCCAATCCGTCGCTGAATTGGAGCGCGCAATCAATTCTCCCGGCGCGCCGGTGGTGCCCGCTCCCAACGCGCTTCCGCCGCCGGTGTATCCGCGCCATGTCGCAACGATTTTGACACCCCAGCCGATTACGTTCGAACCGGAATCCAAGCGCCCGTCACCTTTCGTGTGGCTTTTCATGGGAGCACTTTTGATCCTTGCAGTCCTTGGCGGTTTGCACGCGAAAGAAATTCAGGACACGGCGGACCAGCTTCCGCCACCGGAGCATCTTGCGCTGCCCAAGCCGCCGGAATTCGGATTTGGAGGCTCGGTTGCCGCGGCGCAACCCGCCAGCTTCGCACCGGCAGAGACGAAGCCGTCGGGGTCGGAAAAATCTCCCGCACGAACTGCGGCCAAGCCTGCTCCTACCACCGCCGCGCCCGCGAAGAACGCATCTCTAACTCCTGCTCCGGGGACGGTTCCGCAAGACGTGCAGCAACGCGCCCAAAAAGCGTTTGGGGAATCGAGTTCCGTGGCGCCCGAGACGGGGCTGTCCTATCTCTGGGTAGGCCGGTTCGACAGCGAAGACCGCGCGCAGGCCGTCGCGAAAAAAATCAAAGACCTGGGGTTGCCGGTCATCGTGATCCCAAGGCACAACCTCAACGGAAAATTCTTCGTCGTCTTCACCGGACCGTTTGGGGCAAGCCGGGTCTCGAGCGTGATGCAGTGGCTCGAATCACAAGGCTTTCACAATGTCCGCGCGTACAAAAACCCGGTCGACAATCAGAGGGTCTATCCGTAGGAGCGTGACAACACTGGGGTCGAGAGGAAGCGATGGAAATTGAATTCGGGGCGCGCACTGACGTTGGGCGTGTTCGCGAGAACAACGAGGATAGCCATCGTCTGGCGCCGGAGATGAACCTGTTCGTTCTCTCCGACGGAATGGGCGGGCAGGCATCCGGCGAAGTGGCGAGCCGTCTCGCGACCGACACCGTCATCGCGCACTGCCGCGAAGCAAGGGCGAACCCGTCGCTCCCGCTGACAGGAAATCCCATCGAGGGTGCTTCCGAAGAATCGAATCGTCTTGCGAGCGCCATTCGATTGGCGAACCGCGTGGTGCACGAGGCGGCGCAGAAAGATTCTGCGCAACATGGCATGGGCGCCACGATCGTCGCGGTTCAATTCGCAGACGAGCGGATGTCGCTCTCGCATGTCGGCGATAGCCGCGCCTACCGCCTTCGCGGCAGCGACCTCGTGCAGCTCACCGAGGACCATTCCTTCGTCGCGGAGCAGGTTCGCCGCGGAGTCATTACCGAAGAGGAAGCCGGTGCGAGCAATCTGCAAAGCGTTCTCCTGCGCGCGCTTGGCATCGAGCCGGAAGTCGAAGTGGATGTGGAGGAAGAGCTCGTGATCGAAGGCGACACAATTTTGCTCTGCTCCGACGGACTCACGCGCGAGCTTTCCGACGCGCAAATCGCCGGCGTTCTCGGTGACGAGGACGACGCGCAGGATGCCGCCGACCACCTGGTCGAGCTCGCGAAGCAGGCCGGCGGCGGAGACAACATTACGGCCATCGTCGTGCATACGGCTCCGAAGCCGGTTGGCGCGTTCGCACGGATTGGCCGCTTGGGAAAATGGTTCAAGGGTTCCGGGGACGCATCTTGATAGGGAGGGCATTCCAATGCCAAAGCTAGTCCTGAAGTTTGAGAATTCGATTCTGAGGGAAGTTGCGGTGGGAGCAAAAGAAGTGAGCATTGGGCGCTCGCCGGACAATGGCTTGGTGATCGACAATCCAGCCGTGTCGAACTACCACGCGCGCGTGTTCAACGAAGAAGGCCGACTGATGCTCGAAGACTTCGGCAGCTTGAATGGCACGTTCGTGAACGGCCAGCGCGTGAAAATGGTCACGCTCAAGCCCGGCGATTCCGTTGCTGTCGGCAAACACACGATCGTTATTTCCGAATCGCGCGAACTCGACGGCTTCAACGGTGGCGGTGGACAGCCACGCCCCGCGCCGCCCAAAATCAACGAGACGGTCGTGCTCGACACGAAAGAGCGCCGCGATTTTCTCCAAAGAGTTGCGGCCGGTGGTGAAAGCTCGCAATTGGCCCCGGGCCGCGTAAAAGTGCCGACGCTCGTCGTGCTGAAAGGAAAGACCGACCAGCGTGAATACGCCCTGAACAACAAGCTCACTGTCGTCGGCAAATCGGCGATGGCCACCGTCAAACTGAAGGGCTGGTTCGCGCCCAAGGCCGCCGCACAAATCAACCGGCGCGAAGACAATTCCTATTACATCGGTCCGGCCGACAAAGTGCCGAGCGTCAACGGCGTGCCTATCACGAAGCCGACGAAACTCTCAACCGGCGACGTCATCGAAGTGGCCGGCGTTCAGCTCGAGTTCGTCTTCCGCGACTAACGGCGCGGCAAGCGCTGTCATTGTGGAGGTCGAGCGACCGGGAATCTCGGTTCGTATCCTGACCCGGCGCCCCCACGACGCAAGTATAATCGCCGGGCGATGAGAGAGCGGCTGGCGACTGCGATCAGATGGCTGCTCGGGCCGGAAACGCCCGTGGCACAGAAGTCGCAAGCTGGCACACTGCTCAGGCCAGACCTTTCCTCCTCGGCGATTCCCGTCGAGACCAGTATCAACCCTGTTGCTCAGCCGGGGCATCTCGGGCCCCGGTGGATTTTTCTTCGCGCGCTCGGCCTGATTTATTTCTCCGCATTCTTCTCGCTCGTGTTTCAAATCAAGGGTCTCATGGGCCCCAATGGAATTCTTCCCGCAGGCGATTACCTCGAAGCCGTGTCCGGCGCGATCCACCCGCAACGGTTTTGGTTTGCTCCCACTTTACTGTGGCTCGACTCGAGCAACCACGCGCTCATGCTGCTTTGCTTCACGGGAATGATTGCGTCTTTGTTGGTCGTTCTCAACCTCTGGCCCCGCGGCATGCTTGTGATTTGTTTCGTCTGTTTTATTTCTTTCGTCGCCGCGGCGCAGGATTTTTCCGGCTATCAATCGGACGGCATGCTCCTCGAAGCCGGATTCATCTCCATATTCTTTGCGCCACCGGGATTCCGGCCCGGCCTGGGACGCGCCCATGCGCCCTCGCGCATCAGCCGCTTCCTTCTGCTGTGGGAATGGTTCCGCATTTATTTCGAATCGGGCGTGGCGAAAGTGCGGAGCGGCGATCTTGCCTGGCGTCAGTTGACCGCGATGGACGACTACTATCAGAACGGCCCGCTCCCGACTTGGCTCGGCTGGTACGTCCAGCAATTCCCGCACTGGTTCCACGCTTCAACCGCATTTCTGACCCTCGCAATCGAACTTGTACTTGTTTGGGCGCTGTTTCTTCCGCGGCGTTTTCGAATTGTCCTCTTTTGCATCGTTACGCCGTTCGAGATGAGCATCATCCTCACGGCGAATTACACTTTCCTGAACTACCTCGTTCTCTCGCTCGGCTTCCTGCTGCTTGACGACCGCGTCGTGGAGTGGATTCTCCCGCAGCGGTGCAAAGCACTCATCGACAGGGAGTCCGCGCAGGCTCAGTCACATGCAGGGACGGCAGGAATTTCGCGCAACCGCTGGCGCAAGCAACTTTGGCCTCTGCGTGCGGCCATTGCAGGAATTTGTCTCGGCATGATTTTTTACGTGACGACTGCGGAGCTTGCCTGGATGGTTTTTCGCCAAGGCCTGGGGCTTCCGGAAGCCCCGGTGCGATGGCTCGAGCCTTTTCGCATCGCGAATCGCTATGGGCTGTTCGCCGTGATGACGCACGCGCGCTACGAAATCGAATTTCAGGGCACGCGGGACGGAAAAACATGGGTCGCGTATCCTTTCCGCTACAAGCCACAGGACGAGAAAAGAGCGCCCGGAATTTACGCGCCGTATCAACCGCGCCTCGATTGGAATTTGTGGTTCGCGTCGCTTGGGTCGTGGCGCGAGTCCCGGTTCGTCATCTGGACCGAAGAGCGGCTGCTGAAAAGCGATCAAGACGTTCTCGCGCTTTTCGCCGGAAACCCATTCGCCGGTGAGCCGCCGCCCGTTCGCGTACGCGCCGTCATCTATCAATATTGGTTCACCGATGCGAAAACAAGGCGCGAGCAGGGAACTTGGTGGCGGCGCGAATTGCTCGGTGAATTCGCTCCGGCGCTCGAACGAGAGCCGAACGGCAAAATTGTCATGCTCGACCAAGCCCCCACACGTCCCCCACCTCCATAGGCGTGTTCTGTCCCATCCGATTCCACCGATTTTCGCAAGACCAGGGGAATCCCGCATCGCTGCGTTCCCGAATTTGCAAAAATCGTGCTGCCGGAAATTCCGAAGCAGGCCTCGCGCAAAGCTTCCGCCACGCAACTCCCCTTTGCTACGCGGCCCTAAATCCGCTAGCCTGTGCGTGACCGTATGAGCCCGCGCAGCAAGCGCCATTCCAACGATCCCCGCAAGGAATCCACTTCTGCGGAAGTGACCACTGAAAATGTGGCCGCTCATCTCGCGAAACAATCAAAGCCCGCGAGCATCCGCGAAATCGCGCACGGCATGGGCCTGAAACATACGGGGCGCCGGTTTCTCCCGAGAATCATCCAGCAGCTGAAACATCGCGGCGAGATCGAAGAAATACACGGCGGGCGCTACCGTATCGCAGGGACAAAACACGCGCAGCGCGCGGCGTCCGCGACTACCCCGGCCACGGCTCCTCCCGAGGAGACCCCGGGCCACGCCGGCTTGCCGAAACGCGCCCAGGATCCCAATCTCGTTTCCGGGCGCATCGTCGCACACCGAGATGGCTACGGCTTCGTCGTGCCGGACAAGCCCATGCCCAGGGTCGAAGGCGATCTCTTCATCGGCCGCGACGCGATCGGCGACGCGATGAATGGGGACCACGTGCTTGCCCGCATCGAACGCCGCCGCGCCGATGGACGCGCCGAAGGCCGCATCGTTCAAATTGTCGAACACGCGCACCGTACTCTCGTTGGACTTTTCCGTTATGGCCCGCAGGGCAATCACGTACTTCCTTACGACACTCGCATTCTTTACGAAGTGCAAATTCCTCACGGTGACGAGCTGACGCTTGCGTTGCGTGAAAAGCTGGGCGCCGGAAAGGATTCGGTAACGAGCCGCCGCCTGCGCTTGCCGGAACTCGATGGTGCGGTGGTGAACGCCGAGATTACGCGCTATCCGAAGGGCGGTCTTGCGCCGGTCGGGCGCGTCGTGGAAATTCTCGGCCGTCCGGGCGAGATCGGCGTGGACGTGGAAATCATGATCCGCAAGCATCATTTGCCGCACGAATTCCCCGACGAAGTCCTGGCGGACGCGCGGGCCACGCCGCAAGGAGTGGCGGAGAAGGATTTGCAGGGGCGTCGCGACTTTCGCAATCTGCCCATCGTCACGATTGACGGTGAGACGGCGCGCGATTTCGACGATGCAGTGCACGTTGCATCTCTTCCAAACGGCCACTACGAGCTACAGGTGCACATCGCGGACGTCGCTCACTACGTGCAGCGCAGCTCTCCGGTCGATCGCGAAGCGCGTTTGCGGGGGACGTCCGTCTATTTTCCGAACCGCGCCGTGCCCATGTTGCCGGAGGAGCTTTCGAACGGCATCTGTTCTCTGAATCCGAAAGTGGACCGACTCGTGATGAGCGTGATCATGGAGATGGACGCAAGCGGGAAAATGATACACGCAGATTTTTCTCCGGGCGTGATCCGCTCCGCCGAGCGCATGACGTACACGAATGTCAACAAGGTGATCGAAGGCGATCCGGAAACCAGCCGGCGCTATGCGCACCTTGAGGCTGCATTCAAACGCATGAAAGAGCTGGCTCTCCTGCTCAATCGCCGGCGCAATGAGCGCGGCTCGATTGATTTCGACCTTCCCGAGCCGGTGATCGAATTCGATGAATCGGGACGAATGCTGAGCATCGTTCGCAGCGAGCGCAATATAGCGAATCGCCTGATCGAAGAATTCATGCTCGCGGCGAACGAAGCAGTGGCGCAGTATCTCGAAAAGCGCGGCGTCGCCTCGCTCCACCGCGTCCACGAAAAGCCCGACCCAAAGAAAGTTTTGGAATTCGAAGAATTGGCGCACGCGTTCGGCTACTCGCTCGGCGTGGAAGACATGGCCGAACGCCGCGTCGCTGTGCGCCATGGCCGCGTGCAGGCGCCGGCGCGGGCCGGCCGCGCAAAACATGGCCGGATGCGGCCCATGAGCGTCACGATGCCCGCCGCCGAAGAAGTGGATATCCGGCCGCAGCATTACCAGCGACTGACCGAAAAAATTGCAGGAAAGCCCGAAGAGCGAATTCTTTCTTACTTGATGCTTCGCTCGCTGAAGCAGGCTCGCTATTCGGCCGACGTGCTCGGCCACTTCGCGCTCGCGGCCAGGGAGTACACGCACTTCACTTCGCCGATTCGCCGCTACCCGGACCTGATCGTCCATCGCGCGCTAAAGTGGGCGCTTGCAAATCCGTCCGTCGCGCCGGTGCGTGCGCCGGCGACACATGCGCGTGCCGCCAAGGAAGACACCGTGGCGGCGCTTGGACCGTATCGTCGTGTTGAACTGGAAGAGACCGCGTCCGAAAGTTCGGAAGCGGAGCGCCGCGCCGACGGCGCCGAGCGCGAGCTGATGGACTGGAAGACCGCGCAATTCATGGAAAGTCGCTTGGGAGAAGAATATGACGCACTGATTATTTCCGTGCAGAAATTCGGTTTTTTTGTGGAACTCATCGAAATTTTCGTCGAAGGCATTGTGAGCATCGATCGCCTCCAAGAAGCGACGGGCCAGAAGTGCGTCTATCGCGAGCGGGACCATGCGATTGTCACGGAACCACATCGGGGCGGTAAGAGCATCGAGCGTCGGACGTTTCGGCTGGGCGACCGCATACGGGTGCGTGCCGAGAGAATTGATCCCTTCCGCCATCGCGTCGAGTTTTTGCTGCTTTAAATTCTTTCGCGCTGGATTTTTGCAGGCGCGATTGATTTTCTTTTTCAAAGAATTTCGGAGGTGACTTGTGGCAGCACGTCAGTGCCCGAATTGTTTTGCCGTGGTTCCTGCCGGTGTTGTCGCCGCACATTCGAACGATATTGTTTGCGCTGGCTGCGGGAGGCCGCTCGAGATTTCGAACTTCAGCCGAATCCTCGCGGCCTTTGCCGGGCTGGCCGCCGGAGCCATCGTGTGGAGGATCGCCTCGGCTCATCTCGCTCACGATGCAAGCGCGCTCGGGTGGGTGCTCCCGATCGTTTACTCCTATCTCGCGCTGAGTATCGTCGCGCCGCTCGTCCTGATCGTGACGGCCGACCTGCTGTTGAAGCCCGAGGACGAGTCGCCGATCAGTCATGATGCCCCCGCTGCAAGCACAACGCATTAGTAACCGAAGCGGTTAGTTTATTCATCAATATATTATACCGTGGTACCATTGACGCTTCATTGTGGCGTAGATAGCGTGGGGCCTCATGGAGAGCTACTCTTCTCTCGTCGGGAAGCGTGTCGAAGCACACTATCGCGCGGGCGATATGAATCTTTCCGCTATCGGCATTCTCGAGTCGGATTCCGGGAAATCCATTTTTCTCGAGGAGCGTTTCACGCAAGGCGGAAGAGAAAAGAAAATGCGCGTCGAAATTCCGTACGAATGCATCATC
>JBAWGF010000098.1:0-4702 GCA_049592615.1 Candidatus Acidiferrales bacterium | reverse complement strand
ACGCACCGGCGACATCCGGGCAATGCTGCAGCACCCCCATGCAAAATATCTTGTCGAAGGCGCCTTTGCGTACAGGAACCTCGTAGATGCTTGCCTGGAACACGGACAATTTCGGCGCGCCGGCATTGTTGCGCCAGGCCGCTTCGACCGCAGAGCTCAAGTCGAAGGAAAACGTTTCCGCGCCGGTCTCGAGTGCCAACTGCGTAAAACGACCCGAACCGCATCCCGCTTCGAGGATGCGCTGGCCTTCGAGGTGCGATGGCCAGCCCGTCGTCGCGCGAAAGCGATCGCGGCTCAAATCGTTGTGCATAACGCTGTCCACCTGAAGGCGATCGAAGCGGTTCCACTGGAATCCAAAGGACGACGCATAGGAATCCGATGGCACGAAGCGAGGAAGCGATCGCACCACCGGAGCAACGGCACGGCAAGCGCTGCATTCAAGACGCCCTTCAATGATCTCTCCTGTTACAGCGTCCTCGGACGCAACCGAGGCGAGCCGCAAAGCCCCCTTGCATTTGGGGCACGCGAAGATGTCGAGAGCGCTACGCTGCACAGGTCAGCCCTCTTCTCGCGGCAACGCAAGAAGGTGATTCGCGTCCACCGTTTCGAATGTGTATCCAAGATAAGCGAGATAACTTCGCAAGGCCTGATCGTTTGCGGCCGAGTGCATTTCGCAGACAATCCAGGGGCGGCGCGTTTTGAGAAGTTGTTCAGCGCCGCGAATCGCTTCCACCTCCGCCCCTTCGACGTCGCATTTGATCGCATCGGGCGCTGGTGCCGTCCGAATGAAATCGTCGAGCGCCACGCACCGAGTCAGCTCCCCGGACGCTTCGTTCTCGCTGGTTGCCAGCCTGCCGATCCCGCGGTCGGGAGAAGAAGAGTCGGCAACGATGAATGACATGTTTCCACTTGCCGACCAAATCCCTGCCTCGACGATTTCGACATTCGCAAATCCATTGCGAGACGCATTTCGCCGCAGGCGCTCGGCGATTTGCGCATCGGGCTCGAAGCTGAAGACCTTTCCGCTCTTGCCGACGAGCCGCGCTGCAAGGAGAGAAAAGAGGCCGATATTGGCTCCGAGATCGTAGAAAATCATTCCGGGACGAAGCCGCTCTGCGAGAATTTTCTGCACGGCGCATTCCGCATCGCCGCGCCAATAGCCCTGGCCTGTCCGCGGATTGAGTTCCAGCCAAATCCCTTGCGCAGGGCCATCCTCGATTTGCGCCCACACCATTTTATCCGCCGGGAGAATCCGGAGACTCACGCGATGGATGAAATCTCCGAGAACGGGGAGATCGCGCAAGGAACGAAACGGTGCCGGCGCACGCAGCAACAGACCGCTCATCCATTTTCGCGCGCTTGGCATTTATTTCTCCACCACAAAGCTGCCGATCACCAGCGCATCCATGCCGGAGCTGTAGAACGTACGTACGGCATCGGTGGGAGTACACACGATCGGTTCACCGCGCAGATTGAATGAGGTGTTCATCACCACCGGAACGCCCGTGCGCTCGCCGAATTCATGAATCAGCCGCCAGTAGAGCGGATTGACGTCGCGCTCGACGGTCTGCGGTCGCGCGCTGCCGTCCACGTGCGTGACCGCCGGGATCACAGTTCGCTTTTCCGGCCGCACTTGCGCCGTCAAAGCCATAAAGGGCGAATCGGTCCCGGACTCGAGATACTCGTTCGCGGCTTCGGCGAGCAGAGAAGGTGCAAACGGTCGCCACCATTCCCGGAACTTCACCGCGTTGTTGACCTTGCCGTTCATTTCCGGGTCGCGCGGGTCCGCAAGAATTGACCGGCCGCCGAGAGCGCGCGGGCCAAATTCCATTCGACCCTGAAACCAGCCAAGGATCTTTCCGTCGGCGAGCATCGCGGCTGCCTCTCTCGCCGGGTCGGTGACGCGCGTGGCGCGGAGCTTGTATGTCTCGAGTGCCTTCTCGATGTCCCCGTCCGAGCTTTCAGGTCCCAGAAGCGCGTGCCGCATTTTGCGAATAGGCAGCCGGCCGCCGGCATCGAGATGCGGTGCGAGCGCGGCGCCAAGACAAACTCCTTCGTCACCCGAGGCCGGCTGGACGAATAAGCGATCCACAATTCCCGAACAGAGAATTCTTCCGTTGGCTTTTGAGTTCAATGCGACGCCGCCAGCAAGGCAAAGGTTACGGCAACCCGTTCTTGCGACGGCCGCGCGGACAAGAGTGAACATGGCTTGTTCGCATGCGTCCTGAACCGCGAATGCAAGATTCTTGTGGCGCGCATCGATTCCGGATTCGGGCGCGCGTTTTGGGCCAAGCCTCGCTTCGATTCCAGCACTCGGCGCTGAATCGCGGCCCATCAGAAGATGCGTAGAAACGCGGTAGGGATTGTCGTCGGGAACAATAAATTCGCGCAGATTCATCCCCGGCTCGCCGTAGGGCGCCAGGCCCATCACTTTCCATTCGTCGCTGTAGGGTTGGAAGCCGAGATACTGTGTGAACTGCGCGTAAAAAAGTCCCAGCGAATTCGGCCACGGAATCGTCCAAACGTGCTCCAGACTTCCGCTACGCCCGCGCCAGAGCGAAGTTGCCTCCCACGAGCCGCGGCCGTCGAGGACCAGGACCGCTGCATCTTCGAATCCCGAAAAGGCATAGGCGCTGATTGCGTGGGCGAGATGATGATCCACGAAGCGAAATTGCGCTCTTGTGGGCCCGAATAGCTGGCGGAAGCGATTCTCGCCACCTCTTTGGTGCCACATGCTCGCGAAATGGCGCGTGGCATTCAGCAGGGCGCGCGAGTCAACCGGCTGTTTGCCGGAGGCGAAGCAGCTCAGGTCGTGCAAGAACCCAACGCGTGGCCGCGACCATCCCTGGCAGATCAGGTCGAGTTCGTCCGGGCGGACGCCCGCAAAATCAAGGCACGCGCGTATGGCCAGCGCCGGAAAACGCGCGTCGTGTTTCGTGCGGCTCAACCGCTCTTCGGCGACCGCGAAGACCACTTCGCCATCCCGCGCGATGCACGCCGACGAGTCGTGCATCTGCGAATAGTTGATTCCCAAGCTGAGCATCAATCTCCCAACCGCATCGGAGCGCACCCAACCGTTTCGCTCGACGAACCGACCACTAGTTTCGTCCCAACAATCTCGTTCCCAGGTTCGAGGCCCGCGCCTTGAAGGCCAGGGCGCGCCATTTCAAGAGGCGCAGGTCATTCCTCCGGGACCAAAGGTCATCCTCTCTCGTCACCGAAGAAAGCTTGGCGAGCCGGGCAGGTATTGTGCTTCTGTCCAGACAGAGGACGTACACCACATCCGACAAGGCGTGCGTGGAAAACTGCCTTCCCTCCCGACGGAGTTTCGAGACAACAGACCGCAATCCTCGAAAGACGATCTGAGAATCGTGAAAAACGATCGTAGCGTTCTCGGCGCAGACTCTCCGGCAGAAATCGAAGTCCGCCACAACGGCCTCGCGCGTGTGTTCGCCGTCGATGAAGCACAGATTGGGGGCATCCGAGATGCGTGACGGAGAGATAGATTTTGTGCTTCCGTCGATGCATTCGATCTTTGTTGTTTTCTGGGGGTCGAGCGCTGCCAACAGCGAAAGCATGAGTTCCTCGCTGTTGCCGGGATAACCGGGCGCTTCTGTTCGCTCATCAGGCGAAACAAGTTGGCGCTTGTCGATGGAGTAAATTTTTCTGCATTTGGTGTCGAGGAGGTGAGGTTGAATGCTTCCACCCAGGTAAGAGCCTATCTCCAGGTAAACGTACTCACCGGCGGACTCCCGCACGCAAGCCTGGATAGCGAGGAGCGATCTCTTGTCGGCGTCGGTAGTCTGCGACAGGATCGAGGAGAAAAGCGTGATGTCCAACCGCTCAATTCTAGCGTCGAACCCCGCGTCGCTCATCGCTGCCATCCTCGACGATGGGTTGCCCGGCCGTTGGACGCAAGACGCAACACCGCCTCCAGCTTCTCGACGACGCGATCCCAGGTGTATTGCCGCATCGATTCTTGCCCCGCCTGTCCCAGCCGTCGTCGCAAGTCAGTCGAACGGCAGAGCCACTCGATGGACTTGGCCAGGTTCTCGGAGTCTGCCGGAAGGACGAGCAATCCGTTCACGCCATCCTCCACAACGTCGGTCATGCCACTCGTTTTTGTCGTCACCACCGGCATTCCGCTCGCCATGGCTTCGAGCAATGTCAGCGGCATTCCTTCTACCAATGATGGAAATACAAAAATGTCGTGTTCGGCATACACGCGAGGCATGTCTTCACGCTTCACGAACGGAACAACGCTGACCAAGTCGCGCACTTCCGGTGCAAAGGAACTCTTCACCTGGTCTGCGGAAATCAGGCATCCCGCGACGGTCAGTCTCACATCCGGAATTGTTTCCGCAACGAGCCGTAACGCCTCTGCGAGGTAGAACACTCCCTTGCGGTCGAGCCATGTGCCAACATAGAGCAGGCGAGAGGATTCCCGATTCACATATTCGCGTTTCGCAAAGAATCGTTCCTCCGTTCCATTTGGCACGAAGCACACGCGATCCGGATTCCGGTTGTATTTGGTCTGGGCCAACGTCCACGCCTCGCGGTTTGCTACCGCTCCATATTCTGCCGTCGCGATCGAGAAGTCATACATCGTTTGATGATACATGCGATGCCACAGCCGGTTCTGCCACCCGAAATTTGAAGCGCGCCCCTTGCGATGTTCCCGCCGCATGGCGCGGACGTAACT
>JBAWGF010000097.1:0-19063 GCA_049592615.1 Candidatus Acidiferrales bacterium | reverse complement strand
CCCGCGCTCTGTACTAATTTTGCCGACGACATCCATTTTAGGGAATCATAGCGCCTGCGGTTTGGCCGCAGGTCAGGATGATGCCGATGAGTTACTACTTATTGCCAAGCTGAGTTTGGCGTGAGGTTTCAGCCGGACGCGCGTGCCTGTGCCCATTGAGTGCCGCGGCACATACCCTTGGCGTCCCACGGCGTGGGTCTTGCCTACCCAGATGATGTTTGCGGCTTTGGTGCGATCCGCGCTCTACTTTGGTTGGATGGACTTGAGGTACTTTGTCAGGTTGTTGATGCGCATCGTCACTTGCGCGTCGTCGTTCCGGCTCATCGTTTGAAACAACGGACCCCACACCGGCATTTCGGAGTTCCCGTGCGCAGGTTGACTGACACCGCTGTGCAGCACGTTTTGAACATACGCATCCGGGAATTTGCCGTCGTGACGCTTCGACAGCGCCGTCAGATCGGGAGGCGGCACTTTCAGTGACGCCGCCGCCGGACCGTCTCCCTTGCCGCCGGGTCCGTGACACACGGCGCAGTACTGCTTAAACATCGTCGCTCCGGAAGAAGGGTTGCTGGGCGTGACCGTGGTCTTCTTCACCTTCGTCTCTTGCGCCCCCCCGAGAGCCGCTATCGAAAGCAACAGCGCGCAAATCACCATCGCAACGCCACTCGTCCGAAAATTCATCGCTCTCCTCCCCCCGAAAGCTCGAAGCGCTTGCTTCCCACGCGACGCTGTTCTGGAACCCGAAACCCCCTGGCCCTTTTGGTGGCGGGGAGTATACACCCATTTTTTTCCGCCGAGCTATTGCTACAGCACGATGCCCTTAGTTCGGCAGATGCGGCTTTTGCGGCTCGTTCAGGTTCTTGGGCACGTACTCGCCCAGCGCGCCGCGCTTCCAGGCCCGGTCAACCACGAGTTCCGGATGTTCCCGGCGAAAAGATTGCGCGATGTGGCAGCTCCAGCAGACCGGCTGGCATTCCTCCAGCGCTTCCAGCAGCAACTCCGCAGGCAGGTCGTCCCATTCGATCGTGTTTCCGTGCGGATCGCGCAGCGCCGGCCTGCGATCCGCGTGACTCAGCGCCTCGAACGGCTTTCCGCAGTACGCGCACTTTTTCCCGGCGTACCACTGCGAGGCAATCGTCCATACGCGATGGCTCTCCGGGTCGTCCACCACTTGACAGATGCAGTCCTGCCCGCAGTCCTTGCGCTCCGGCCAGCGGGAACAATCGCTCAGGTCGAGCCGCTGCCTCCCGAAGAAAGCCCGCAGCCCGGCGCGAGGAGTCGCAACCTTGATGGCCGCCGTCTTCAGATTTTCGGGGCAGGTAATCAGCATCTTGCCCCGGTACTTGAACATTTGCCGCATCGCCTCATCGAGCCGCATGAGGAAATACACGATGCCGATGGCGAGCAGTGTAATGAACAGATAAACTTCGGTCGCCATAACAGCCTCCTTGCCGGGCTTCTGCGCTTCCCCGGCGCGAGGCCGGGTATGAGCCCGTAACGTCTGGAACAGGTTCCCGCAGATCACAACGCAGGTATATGCGTTCCGTCACCTGTGCGCGTGACTCCCGTCACCTCAGGCTTGCCAACGGCAACCCAATTCTCAGGCGCGAATTCACGTTCGGGGCAACAAACCACGAGGAATGATGCGGTTGTAAAAGGCCAATGGCCCGAAGCGAGGAACGCTTCGGGCCATTGTTCCGAAGTGATACTTACGCTGCGACCTGCTTCACCATCGGCACGGTCCTGATTTCGATCTTGCGCGGCAATGCCGCCACTGCCATCGGCGCCATGATTTCGAGCACGCCGTTGTGATACTCGGCGATCAACTTCTCGGCCAATACACCCTCGGGAAGAGTCAACACCCGCTCGAACAACCCATAATCAATTTCTTCGTCCAGCAGGTTCACTTCCTTGGACGTGCGGGTGGTTTTCCTCTCACCCTTGATTGTCAGGACATTTCCGAACGCATGGATTTCGACATCCTTGGGTTCGATCCCGGGGAGAGAAACCTTGCATACGAACTTCTTGCCGTCCTTATCCACATAGGACTCGACTGCCGGGAGGAAATCGAACAGCTTCCCGGTGAGGTAGGGCTCCTGGATTGACGGCTTGCTCTGCAAGATGCGGTTGAAGATCTGATCAAAATCGCGACGAAAATCGAATAGATCCTGGAACAAACTATCGCGGGGAACTAGACTTGTCATGAGAATTCTCCTTTTTCAAAATTGAAGCCCCACGCCCTGGTGGGGGGCAGAAAAAAAGTTTCCGAGTCAGCGTCTGGCGGCAAAGTGTGTCCGGCAGAATTGTGCCGGTGCGTCGAACAACTGGGCGCTTTTTTCAGGCTTCGCGCCCCGGCGCTGACTCGGAGGGAAGAAGCGGAGTTCCCGCGATGGTCAAACCCAGACATCCCATGCTGCACGGTTTCAGTGGGCGTAGCCGTTGGCCTAGTCTCGTCTTTTCGGACCTCTCGGCCTTGGCATCTCTCTCCCATCTGCAGTCTCCGTCCTTCGACGCCAGTTATATAGCCCACTCAGGAGATCAAAATCAGTGATGGCGGTCGCAGCTCGCAGTGACGCAGGTCACCTGGGGGTCAACACTGGCCCATTGAAGCGCGTGAAGGATGATTCGGTTTGGGGCTGCACACTCGGGGCTTCGATTTTCAAATTTCAATTCTGTTGTGGGCTGCCGACGGAGAGACTCCAAACTCTCTGCCCTATTTCACTTGCAGGGATTTAATGTAGTTAACGAGGTTCGTGATCCGCTTATTGACGATAGCTGGATCGGTCCCACCAACCGTTCCGAAGAGGGGCCCCCAAATCGGCATATCCGAAGTGCCGTGCGCGGGCGTCTTCACGCCGTTTCGCAGGACGTCCGTGACATAGGCTTCAGGGAATTCTCCGCCGTGACGCCGAGTCAATGTGGTCAAGTCGGGCGGGGGCCCCTTCAGCTCGATCGCGGCAGGGCCATCCCCACGGCCGGTCTTGCCGTGGCAAACGGCGCAATACATTCTGTAAAGCCCTTCGCCCGAGACGGGATCAGACAGTGGCGGCTGCGGAGGTTTCTTGTCTTCCTTCCCCTGTGGCGCAGCAAAACTGAGGGTCGAAAGAAACAGAATGGACAACGCGACCAAATTGCGACCGGCTCGGATCAACATTGCAGACCTCCCTGTGAAACATTCAGTATACGCTTCGCTGGCTGCCTAGCGTGCTCATGTCAGGAGACGATCGGAGCGGAGCATTCCCCCACCCGCGCCGGCGCTACGGTCCAGACTTTTCGGCACGCCGTTTCGAGAGCGCGAAATCTGCCCGACCCTTCGACAGCAAAACTCGAAGGGTCGGCCACCCCTCAGGGTAGGTGAACTCACTCGATAACAGCTGGTGTGGTATCCTACGCCCGCGCCCTGATGTCAATACACGAAATGATCGCAGCGAAAGGACCTGCCACCCGCCACGTCCAGCGAGAGTCAACGATTAATCAGGGGCAAATGGATGCCGCCACCGTAGCTGCCCGTGAAGCTTTTCGGCACACATTTGGAGACCCGTTCGCCCTGCTGGCAATTCAGCACGTATGGGCTTGCACAACCATTCAGGGACCACATGGTCCAGAGACGCACTGCGAATACTGAACGCAAATCGCAGTGCCAAAAACTGGCCCGACAGGTCACTCAGATAAAAGGAGTAAGCATGAGAAGGCTTTATTTCTCATTGTTAGTAGGTTGTATTCTCGCGTCTTCGCCGATTGCAATACTAAAGTTGCCAACAGATTCTGGTATGGTCGGTTCATTGAAGTGGGGAGTCTCTGACTTGATGATACCGGGCGGCTTTGTCGGTCTCATCGCTTCAGGGGGTAGAATAGACGACATAAATCCGTGGCTTTCATGTTTCGCAAATTTCCTCTTCTATTTTGGCCTTGCGTACCTCTCGCTGACGGTTTGGGTAAGACTCCAGCGCAAGTCCGGCGGGGGCCCCCAGATGTCAGCCAACGGACCTTCTACGCCACCAACGTGATCCAGGCTGTGGCAGGGCCTATATGGTCTGCCCCTAGCTCCACGCACGGAATCATACGACACCAAAATCTTTGAACCGCTCCCATTTTCTGTCACAGACGAAGCTAGAGATTTTGGACGGTTGAACCGCATAGCTTCTGCCTCCGTCACGCTACGACTTAATCATTCCGGTTGCGACGAGGTCCTGGCCGCGGCGCTCGAGGACGACGCGCGGGAGCGGCTTCTGCGGCGGCCCTTGCAACACGGAGCCGTCGGCCACAGAAAACGCGCCGGCGTGGCACGGGCAGTCCAGCCGATTCTGATCCGCGTGGTAAAACAGCGGGCATTCGAGATGCGTGCACATACGGCTGTAGGCAACGTACGCGTCGTCCGCCGGGCGCAGCAGAATGCAGGGATTATTGTCCGTGGGATACGTGAAAATTTTCGAGCCGCCGACGGGAATATCTCCGGCCTTCGCGACCGCCTTGACCGGATAGGTCTTCGAACAGCGCGCCAGAAAAAAAATCCAAACGCTGCTCGCGAGCGCCGCAAGTCCAGCGCGAGAAATATATTTGCCGAACTGCCTCCGCGTCACGAATGGATTGATTTGGATGGCGATGAGAAATTCCTCTCTGCCGTCACGCTACTGTTCGGCGAGGTGGCCGAGCTGAAGGCGTGTCTGGAGCACACGCAGGATCGTGTCCCGTGCGATGATGCCGACGATTTTGCCCTCGGAGAGCACGGGCATTTGATTGATGTCTTCGGTCTGCATGCGTTCGAGGACAGCGAGCGCCGGCTCCTCGGGCGATGCGGAGTGAATGCGGTCGATCGGAATCATGGCGGCCTGAATCGAGGTGTTCGTCCATTCGTCGCGCGGCACGGCTCGCGCGGCGTGAAGCGTGACAAGCCCGACCGGAGTGTCGGCGCCGGTCACGATGTGGAAGCGGCGTCCCGTGCGCAGCACTTCGTGGATGTACTCCTCGAGCGACGTGTCGCGCGGCACGGTCGGGACGTCGTGCGTCATGATGTCCGCCGCGCTGACGCCGCCGAGCGTGTTGCGCATGGCGATCTGCGCGTAGCTTTCCTGCGAAGCGGTCAGCAGGAACCATCCGATGAATGCGGTCCAGAGCCCGCCGACCCAGTTGCCGCTGAGCGCCTGCCACGCGCCGAAAATAATCATCATGTAAGCGAAAATCTGGCCGGTGGTGGAGGCGATGCGCGAGGCGCGGTCGAAATTGCCCGTGATGCCCCAGGCGATCCCGCGCAGGATGCGCCCGCCGTCGAGCGGAAATCCCGGGACGAGATTGAACAGCGCAAGCAGCAGATTAATTTGCCAGAGCCATCCCATCGCCGCGGCGGCCATGTCGTTGCCGTGGAAGTAGCGCGAGAGCAGCCAGAAGCTGCCGGACAAAAACAGGCTCGAGAGCGGGCCCGCAATCGCGATGTTGAATTCCTGGATCGCGCGCGAGGGGTCGCGAGCGATTCGGGCGAGGCCCCCGAAAATGAACAGCGTGATGGACTGCACTCGGATGCGGTAGTGCTTCGCGACGACGCTGTGGCTCAGCTCGTGGAAGAGGACCGAGGCGAAAAAGAGCACGCTCGTGATAATTCCGAGCGCCCAGTGCTGCGCGGGAGACCACGAAGGGTGCTGCGAGGTGAATTGCGTGCGCAGCGAGAGCGTGATCAGCGCGAAGATGATGAACCAGCTCGAATGCAGATAGATCGGGATACCAAAGATTCGCCCGAGCCGAATTCCGGAACCCTGAGCGGCTTGCGCCATCGGATGCACCCAGCTCAAATTATAATCAGTTTGTAGAGAGCGCAACCATATCAATTGCGTCCCGCTCGCAACGACGTGTTGCGCGCGACACGAAGATTCGAAGTAGCCCGCCGCATATCTCCTGTTATTTCAATTAGTTGGATATTGGCGCGCCATGTGCAATTTCGCTCGCGTGCAGCAGATTGAAAAGGAGATCGCAATGCAAAACATCATCAGCTTTCTTGGATTAGGAGGCGTCTTCGGGATTTCGATCGCGCTCGCGCTGGGATTGGAATGGCTGAGCCTGCGCGCGTTGATGCACTTGATGCCCGTGACACGCGCCGTCGCACCGATTGCGGTTCACGCGAATCCGGTGCGCGAGGGTGCGCGGGGTTACCTGGATCGCAAACGCGGCGTGCTGCGAAGCGGAACGGCGCTCGCGCACGTGAAGATGCCGGGATGAAACGAGCGAGTGTGAAACTTCTCAGGGTAAAGGAGAATGACCATGCTGTTCCTGCGATACGTGTTCTTTGCAGTGGCATTCGGATTTCTTGGCGCTGCCGCGGCCGTCGTGCTGTACGACATTTACCTCGCGTTCGAACTCGATCGGATCCTGCGCCGAGGCGAGCGCACCGATCAGACTGCGCAAGCGGGCGACACTCCAGCGCTCGCACCTCCCGCTCCGCGACCAAAAGTTCGTCGCGCGATTCGCTGGACGATTGCGGCGAAGCTCGTTGCCGTGGCGGCGATTTCTTCGCTTACCGGCGCGAGCATCGTGGTGGTTCCGGACGGCGAAGCCGGCGTGCGCATCAGCCAGATTTCCGGCGTGCGCCCCGGCACCCTCTATCCCGGGATCCATTTCATTTTCCCGTTGATCACTCGCGTCCAACTTTTCGATATCCGCGAACGAGTCTTTGCCACGGCGGCCGCGGAGGGCCCGCATGTGAAAGCGGAGATTCTTACGGTGGAAGCGCGCGAGGGTCTCGAGATCGGCCTGGCTGTGAGCGTGCGCTACCGGATTGATCCGCAGCGGCTCGATTACGTCCAGGCAAATTTGCCGCAGCCGATCGACGAAGAAATTGTTGCGCCCGTCGTCACCAGCGTTTTCCGCGAGCTCGCGCCGAACTATATCGTTCGCGATGTCTTTTCCGTCAAGCGCGAGGAATTCCGACAGCGCGCGGCGCAGGCCATTACGGCGCGGCTTGGCGGCGACGCCATCATCGTGAAAGAAGTCTTGCTGCGCAAAGTGCAACTCCCCGAGGAATACGCCCGAGGGCTTGAAGGGCTGCTGCTGAAGGAGCAGGAGGACGACCGCACGGTGGTGGACGCCAGCATCGAACAGAAGCGCGTGAAGATTGCGGAGTCGCAGGCGGAAGCCGCAAAAATCCGGGAAGTGAAACGCGCCGAGGCCGACGCGCAGGCCCGCGTGATCCAGGCGAAAGCGGAATCGGACGCGATGCAATACACGCTCCCGCTGAAGCAGAAGCAGATCGAGCAGTCCAAGCTCGAGGCCGAAGCGCGCAAGGCAGCGACCATTCAGAATGCCGAGGCGGAAGCGGCGGCACACGTGAAGACGGCCGAAGCGAACGCTCAGGCAAAAGTGATCGACAGCAAGGCCGAAGCCGAACGGAATAGGGTTCTCGCCGAAACTCAAAATATCCTGGTGGTAAAGAACGCCGAAGCGTCCGCGCAAGCCAAAATCATCGACGGAAAAGCCGAGATGGAAAAACGCAATCTGATGGCCGACGCCGAAGCGCACAACATCCGCGTGACATCGCAAGCCGAGGCGGAACAACTCCAACTGGAGGCCGCCGCGCTAAAGACGAATCCGCTCCTGGTGCAATACACGGTGGCGCAGCGCCTGTCGGATCGCGTGCAGATCATGATGGTGCCGAACGACGGAAAATATTTCTTCACGAACGACGTGATGAAATCGGTTTCTGCGGTTACGGACTCGCCGATGAGAGGCGGGTCGAAATAGAGATTCCCGGCCGGCCGCGCCCGGCTCGCCTGTCCGGGCCCGGGCGCAATACCGGCTGGTCCGGGAGTAACGCCGGCAAAAACCCTTGCGGGTGGCTTGACGACCGCCGCCGTCAAGCCACCCTGCCGGCGGCTCGATGGAATCCACGATGAGACCGTTTCCACGTCGTATGGAAATTCAGAGAGGGTCGGGCAAGATTCGAGGATTTCCGTGTGTGCTATGATGACGGGTCACGAACGCGCTGCGCGTTCGACGCAAAACAATGCGGCTGTCCCGCCGATTTTTCCCTCTTCTGCCAATCATCGTTCTTTTCTCGTCTCTCGCTGGGATCGCCGGAATGCGCCCAATTCAATCGCAGCTCTTGACGGCGCCGCGAGCGATTCTGCAGACCACGAATTTGCCTCCGATGGAGTGGGAGAATGAGCTGCGCGAACTTGGCGACAGAGTCGCCTCAATTTCTCCGCCGCCAGCGAGGATCGATCTTGTCGTGACCAATCTCTCTACTCTCGCTGCGGACGAAGTCGCCGCCATCGACGACTGGCTCAAGACGAATTTGGTAAGACGCCGTTTTCAACTGGCCGGCGCGGCCTCTGCGGAGACCAGTGTCCATGTGACGCTCTCAGAAAATGTCGAGGGGTTTTTGATCGTCGCGGAGATTCGCCGCGGCGCGGCCGAGCAGGTCGCGATTTTCCCTGTTTCCAAGGCAGCGCGAAGCGCCAAAAGGATCGGTGGAGTTGTTCTCGATGAAAAACTTGTCTGGGAGCAAGCGGAAACGATTCTCGATTTCATTCTTCCGCCTGCGCCCGCCGGCGAAGCTCCCACGATGATCGTCCTCGAGCCGAGGCGTCTCGTCTTCTACGTGCGCAAGCAAGCGCAATGGCAAATCAATCAGGCAGTCAGCCTGTCGCCGTTGCGGCCGTGGCTGCGCGATCCGCGCGGACAAATTGATATTTCGCACGGCCCGGCGGCGGGAACTGTCAAGCTGCCCGGAATGGAATGCAAAGGCGACTTCGAACACCCTTCGACGATCGATTGCGATTACGTGGATCAATCGAAACAATCCTGGACTCCGGGGAACACGCCGCTTCCGGCAAATCTTGATCTGGGCGGCGACTCGGCGGGCGTTTCGCTCGAGTGCGATGGGCGGCCGGTGGTGCTTGCGACCGGAAAAAGCGATTGGACGCACCCCGATTTTATTCAAGGCTACGAAATCGGAACGGGAAGAGGCCACGGCGCGATGGCGTCGGGAAATCCGGTTGAATTCGGCGGGCCGGTGACGTCGCTCACGTGGATGGGAACGGAAGGCGTTGCGCGAGCCGTGGTGGAAAATCTTCAGTCGAAAAATTACGAGGCCTACATTGTCACGGCAACTTGCAGCCATTAGCGTGGCGCTCGGATTGGCGCTGGCAGCCGCGCCGCGCGTGGAGACTGCGCGGCGGCCGCACTATGGCGGGACGCTGCTGGTGGAAATCGGCGCCGTGGTGAATTCGCTCGACCCGGCCGTGGCTGCTGCAAATCCGGAAGAGGCCGCCGCGAAGGATCAAATCGACGAACTGCTATACGATCACCGGAATCCAGACGGAACATTTTCGGGCGTCGCCGGTTCCGGCCCGTTCCGCATTTCCGCGTGGGAACCCGGCAAGCGCGTGACGCTCGCGGCGAATAATGACTTCCCCGGAGGGCGCCCCTTCGTGGACTCGATCGAAATCCAGATGGGACGCGCCGCGCGCGATCGATTGCTCGATCTCGAACTCAACAAGACGGATTTTGCAGAAATTCCTCCGGAGCATGCGCGCCTCGCCGCCGAGCACGGCGTGCGCGTGAGCACTTCGCAATCGGATGAACTTCTCGCGCTTGTATTTGTCCCGGGACGCCCCGCGGCGGACGACGCACGCGTTCGCGAAGCGATCGCCCGCTCGATCGACCGCGCTGCCATCGTCAATTTCATTCTCCAGAAAGAAGGCGAGCCCGCGGGCGGGCTTCTGCCGCAATGGTCGAGCGGCACCGCGTTTTTATTTTTGACGGTTGCGGATGCCTCGCGCGCGAAGGAACTGTGGTCGCAAATCGCTCCGTCGTCCAAGTTCGTGTTGGGATATGATTTCGCCGATCCGCTCGAACAAACCGTCGCGGCGCGAATCATCGTGAACGCGCGAGAGGCAGGAATTTCATTGACGCTCGAACCGATCCGGGCCTCGGGGCCCGCGCGGGCTGTCCCCGATGCGCTGCTCGTTCGATTGCGGATGCCGTCGTCGGCGCCTCGCGCGGCGCTTGGAAAATTTATCGAGATTCTCGCGCCGCAAGCGGCGATTGACGCAACTCCTTTGCCTGACCCTGCGTCGCCCGAGGAAATTTACAACCGCGAACGTGCCGTCGTGAGCAGCTTTCGCGTGGTTCCTCTGGTGTGGCTGCCGCAGGTTTATGGCTTGAGCGCGCGCGTGAGGAACTGGAAAGCCCCGGCGGCCGGGGGAGAATGGCCGCTCGCGGACGTGTGGCTCGAAGGGGGAACGCCGTGACGTTCCGCTCGAAACTCTTTTGGATTTTCACGCTGGCGCTGCTGGCATCGGTCGCTCTGATTGCGGCGGCCACAACCATCGTCACGCGCCGCGCGTTCGATGATTTGAACCGCCAGCACAGCGACGCGCTCGTCGCACAATTCCAGAGCGAATTCGAGCGCCGCGGCCAGGACATCGTCCACCGCGTGCAGGGAATTGCCGACGCGGAAGGGACGGTCCACATGGCGGTGGACCTCAGCCTTCCGAAGGGCGACGCCTCCGTGTACGTCAACGACGCGCGCGGCGTTTCGCAGTCGCATCAGCTCAACTTTCTCGATTTCGTCCGTGGCGATGGTTCAATCATTTCTTCGGCTGAATGGCCCGAGCGTTTCGGCTACAAACTGGATTGGGTCACGCAGCCGCAGGACTGGGTCGCTCTCGGATCGTTCCTGATGAAAATGGATACGCCGTTGGGGCCGTCGCTCGCATTGATGTCTGTCGCAACCTTGCGCGTGGGCGAAAAGGATCTCTACGTGGTCGGCGGTGAGCGGCTCGGCAAGGAATTTCTCGTCTCCCTCGTGCTTCCCGCCGGGATGCGCGCGCTTCTGTACCGGAATATCGATGCGGGATTTCAGCCAACCGATTTGATATCCGCGTCCGATCCCGTGATCGAAGCCGAGCGATTCGCGCCGCTCGTGGAAAAGGAACGCGCGCAGCCGGGCGAGCAGACCACCACGATCAATTGGACGATCGATCCGGCGAGCGCCGAAGTTTTCCACGCGCTTCCTCTTCAGGGGCGCCAGAAAGAATTGCTCGGCGTTCTGCTGGTGGGAAATTCCCAGCGCGAAGTCGTCACGCTCGAGCGGCGCATTCGTTGGCTGGCGCTTGCCGTCGCCGCCGTCGGTCTTCTGCTCGGGCTGCTTTTGAGCTGGTGGGCGGCGGCGCGCGTTACGCGGCCGGTGCGGAAACTCGCGGAAGGCGCGCATGCAGTGACGGAAGGAAACTGGAATGCGCGTGTGGACGTTCGCGGCCGCGATGAAATGGGCCAACTCGCGCGCGCTTTCAATCAAATGACGCAGCAATTGATCGAGCAGCGTGAACGATTGCTGCAGGCCGAGCGCGTTGCGGCGTGGCGCGAAGTGGCGCGGCGGCTGGCGCACGAATTGAAGAACCCGCTCTTTCCGTTACAGACCACGGTCGAAAATCTCCAGCGCGCGAGGGAACAAAATCCCGAACAATTCGATGAAGTCTTTCGAGAGTCCACCGGCATTCTGCTTTCGGAGATCGAGAATTTGAAAGCAATCGTCGGGCGTTTCAGCGATTTCGCGAAAATGCCGCAGCCCGAACTGGGGCCGGTGAACTTGAACGAAGTGGTGCGCAACGTCGTGAAGCTGTTTGAAGCGCAATTCGGCGCCGTGGGGCGCCCGCCGATCAGTCCGGAGCTGCATCTCGAAGAAAATCTTCCGGTGATTCAGGCGGACATGGCGCTGGTGCACCGGGCGATCGAAAATCTTGTATTAAATGCGATGGACGCGATGCCCGCGGGCGGCGTTCTGATGTTGCGCACGATGAATCACAATGGCGACGTGCACATCGAGGTTTCGGATACGGGAAGCGGCCTCACGCCCGAGGAATGCGAGCGGCTTTTCACGCCGTACTACACGACGAAGCAGCACGGCACGGGCCTGGGTCTCGCGATCGTGCAATCTGTGGTGAGCGATCACGGCGGGCGCATCTCGGTTGAAAGCGAAACAGGCGTCGGCACGTCCTTCCACATCGAGCTTCCCAGCCGGCCGCCGCAGCACGCCGTGAATTTTCCCGGCGTCTCCGAAAAAGAATCCGCCAGGGTAAAAGAAGAGGCGTAGCCGCACTTGCCCGCAAAAGCTCAAATCCTCATCATTGATGACGACGCGAATACGCTCGCGTCGCTCGCGCGCGCGTTTCGCCTCGCGGGGCATGAGGCCGCCGTCTGCGACAACGCGCAGCGCGCGCTCGAACTCGCGAAGGCGGAGCGCTTCGACCTGATCCTGTCCGACGTCGTGATGCCCGGAAAAGACGGGATCGCACTTCTTGAAGATTTGAAAAACATCGGCGTCGCTTCGCCAATTGTGATGATGTCCGGCCAGGCCTCGATTGAAATGGCCGTGAAGGCCACGCGGCTCGGCGCCACCGATTTTCTCGAGAAACCAATCTCGACCGATAAATTGCTGCTGACCGTCGAAAACGCCCTCCGCTTGACCCGCCTCGAAGAAGAGAATCGCGACCTGAAACGGCGTTTGGGCCGGCATCACATCATCTGGGCCAGCCCGGCGATGCGCGAGGTGATGGCGCAGGTGGACCAGGTGGCGGCGAGCGAAACGCGCGTTTGCATCCGCGGTGAAACGGGAACCGGCAAGGAACTTGTTGCGCGCATGCTCCACGAAAAAAGTCCGCGGCGCAACGGCCCGTTCATTTCGATCAATTGCGCTGCGATCCCCGCCGAGCTGATGGAATCGGAGCTATTCGGCCACGAAAAAGGGTCGTTCACGGGCGCGGCCGCGCGGCACGTCGGAAAATTCGAGCAGGCGCATCGCGGCACACTTTTCCTCGACGAAATCGGCGACATGCCCATCGCCATGCAGGCAAAACTCCTGCGCGTGCTCGAAGAGGGCGAAATCGAGCGGGTGGGCGGCGACAAGCCGATCGCCGTGGACGTGCGCGTAGTCGTGGCGACGCACCGCAATCTCGAAGAGCAGGTTCGCCAGGGCAGCTTCCGCGAAGACCTCTATCATCGCGTTTTCGTTTTTCCGATCGTCCTGCCGCCGCTGCGCGAGCGCCGCGAAGACATCCGCGTTTTAGCGGAACATTTCGTCCGGCAACTGGCCGAGCAAAACAGTTGGAAACCGAAGACGTATTCACCCGGCGCCATCGAGGAATTGGAGCGCTACACATGGCCGGGCAATGTGCGCGAGCTGCGCAACGTGGTGGAGCGCGTCCTTTTGCTCGCGCCGGGAGACATCGTAGAGGCTGCAACGGCCGCGCGCGCCCTTCCCCAGGCGGGCGCGGGATCTACGGGCCTTCCTTCGCTCACCCAAACGGGAGCGCTTTCGGCGGGGACGCTCGTTGAGCGCGTCGAGGCATTCGAGCGCGAGACGCTTCTCGCTGAGCTGAAGCGAAATCACAACCACATGACTAACACGGCGAAGGCGCTTGGCCTCGAGCGCAGCCACCTCTACAAGAAGTGTCAGCAGCTCGGCATTGACCTCCGCGCCATCCGCCAGTCGAATTAGGCCCTGTTTTACAGGCGATTTTGATCCTTTCCTCTCTGCTCCGTTTCCGTACATTCGCGCCGGAAAACCTTCGTACCAAAAAATTGGGAGCGTAGGCCCATAGGCGCTAGCCCGATCCGGCCAGTACCCTTGTTTCGTTGCGAGTTACTGCTGCAACGCAACGCTCCCGAATCGCAGGGGGAGCAAACGAACCAGGGGGAACCCAAAATGCGAACTGAGGGAATCAAGAACACCGCACGCGGTTTGATGCTGTCGATCGCCGCCTTTATTCTTTGCCAGCCAGTCCAAGCGCAGCACATGCTGCCGCGGCTGCCAACCATAGAAGAAGTGGGCAACGACCCAATCACATTCATGCGCCCCCATTACGTTCTTCATGGAGCTGCCGGCGCAAACCTTACCGCGCCTCCCAAATCGGCTCTTACGCCCGCACAGGTGCGTCACGCTTATGGGTTCGACAAAATAACGAATCAGGGTGCCGGGCAGGTCATCGGGATTGTGGACGCCTACGATGATCCGAACGCAGAAGCGGATCTTGGCGTTTTCAGCAAGCAGTTTGGGTTGCCGGCCTGCACCAGCAGCAACGGCTGCTTCCGCAAGGTGTACGAGACCGGAAAGAAGCCAGTCGCGAACGCCAACTGGTCGGTCGAAATTGCGCTGGATATCGAATGGGCGCACGCAATCGCGCCGCAAGCCACGATCGTTCTCGTCGAAGCCAAGACGAACAGCTTTGCCGATCTGCTCGCGAGCGTGGACGTGGCCGTGCGCAACGGCGCGTCCGTTGTATCCATGAGCTGGACGGTCGGCGAGTTTTCAAGCGAGGCGAAGAGCGATACGCACTTCTCTTCCAACGGCGTGACGTTCCTCGCCGCTTCGGGCGACACTGGCACGGGCGTCGCATATCCCGCCGCGTCACCGTATGTGATCGGCGTCGGCGGCACGACTTTGAATGTCGATTCCAACGGAAATTACTTGAGCGAGACGGCGTGGAGCGGCAGCGGCGGCGGATTCAGCATTTACGAATATGAGCCGGCCTTTCAGGCGACATTCGGGATTTCCTACGACTCGCGCGGGCGCCGCGGCGCTCCGGACGTTTCCTACAACGGCAATCCGGGCACGGGATACGCGATTTATGATTCAGTCGGAGTCAACGGTGCATCCGGATGGTTCCAGGTCGGCGGGACCAGCGCCGGGACGCCTCAGTGGGCCGCTCTGCTCGCCATCGTGAACTCCACGCGAGTTGCGGCGCGCAAGGCAAACCTGAACAGCACGAATACAATTCTCTATACCCTCGCGAAGCCGGGAATCGGAACGTATTTCCATCCGGTCACGCAGGGCACGAACGGCAATTGCGGCGTTTTGTGCCAGGCTTTGACGGGCTATGACTATGTCACCGGCCTCGGCACTCCGCAGTCCAGTCTTTTAGTCCCCGCGCTTACATCGCAGCACTAGGCCCCGGGAGAGCTGCCTCGGATTTTTCGGGGCAGCTCTTCATCTCCGCGCAAAAATCACTTCGAAGCTGCGGCACGTTTATTCCGCCCATACAGGATGTAGCTCCGCACGATGTAGAGCAGGAGTGCCAGGGCCATGATGACCCACGTGAGCACAATCTTGAGCGTGATGGCGAAGGCCGCGAGCGCCACGAAGAATCCCCACACAAAAATCTCGCCGAGGAATGCCTGCCGCCATCGCGGATCGAGGCCGCTCGCGGGCAAGCGCGGGCTTATCGAAGGCCAGAGCCGGGGCACGCGCCGGCAGAATTCACGGTAGCTTTCGCCCTGTTGCTGTCCGAGTTTCGATTCTTCGAGACCAATGAGCCGCAGACAGAACAGCGTCAAACCGACGACGAGAACCACAGCCCCGATCCGGCTCGCGAGAAATGCGATACCGCAGGCGATCAAAATGGTGCCGAGATAGAGCGGATTGCGGAGATGGCGGTACGGTCCGTCGGCGACGACGGCTTCGGTGTGCAGGTTCGGATCCTGCACCACATTGCTGCGGAGATAGGCCGCCGCCCAGGTGCGAATCAGCGCCGCCGCGAACACCAGCAACGCCGCGAAAGCGAAAGCGGCCCGGGCGATCGCGTCCCCATTCGGCGCGCCCCGGCCAACTGTTCGGTCGATTAGAAACTGTACGACGTTGAGCCGATCAAGATTGTAAAGCGAAAACGCGACAAAGAAGTACGCGCCGATGACCCAGAAGCGATTCCGAAACTCGAAGTCCGTTGCCTTCATCATGGGGCCCTCTGCGCCGCTTTTACCAGCCGGAAATGACTACGCACGCCGCGCATGAAAAGTGACGAGGGATCGACGCGAATCACACGCGCGCTAGTGCGACGCAGTCCGCATCGGAATCTCGAGGGGCTTGCCTTCGGCCTTTGTGAGCTCGAGGCCAAGCCACCGCGCCACGGTTGGGCCAACGTCAATCAGCCGCGCATTCTGGATTTTCCCAGCGCCGATCGCCGGGCCATAGACGAGCATCGAAGCGCGCATCTCGGGACGATCTGGAAAGTATCCGTGCGTCCCTTTTTTCTCGGACGGCCCGGCCAGCTTTCCCGTATAGCCCGTCACAAACCGCGTTCCGTCGGCAGCCTCAATCGCCAGAAACGCATCCGGATCGCCTCCGAACGCAACGATTTCGTCGTGGGTGATGACGCGGCGAATGCTGCTGCCCGGTTTCCCCGCGAGCGGTTTGAAAATATCGAGCAGTGCGCGCCGGGTCGCTTCATCCTTTTCATCTTTCACGTAGAGGAATGCCGAGCCAGACTCATTCAATACGGCGGCTTTCCACTCTTCCGGATGATTCTTCGCATTCAGTTTCACCAATCCGTGCTCGGCGAGAAGCACGCCGGGGCGGAAATCCTTCGCGATCGGCGCGAACCCGTGATCGGACACGATCACCAGCACCGAATCGTCCCAGATGCCGGCTTTCTTTGCGGCTTCAATGAGCCGTGCAATCTGCGCGTCCGCTTTCTCCGTCACGTCGATAGCTTCCGGGCTGAACGGGCCCTTCTCGTGCTCCCAATGGTCAACCGCGGCAATATGAAGCATCAGAAGATTTGGCTGCCATTTTTCGATGGCGTAGCACGCAATATCCGTGAAAGCGGCGTCGGTCCCATTCGGCGGCGTCAAATCCGTGGCCACCTCCGGAAATTCCTTTGCCACATCCGGCAAAATGTTGAGCGGAGTGGAAAGCGCGCGCAGGAGCTTCAAATCTTCTGGAATGCTCGCGCGCCAGTATTCCGGCACGTTCAAGTCCGCTTGCGCGCCCACCGTGACCGGCCAGTGAATGAGCGCCGTGCGCAGGCCGTGCTCGCGCGCGACTTGCCAGATTGTCGGCACGCGAATGTCTTCCGTGTACCATTGCCAGCCTTCCGAATTTTTGTCGAGAGGATCAAACGCGACGTTTGTCGAGATGCCGCTCGTTCCGGGATTCGCACCTGTGGCCATCGCGGTGTGCGACGGATACGTCACCGTCGGCATCACCGGCTGCACTCCGTCGCTCCATGCGCCATTGCGGACGATTTCGCGCATCAGAGGAACCTTCAGGCCGTGGGCATCCGGCTCGGTGTAGCTTTGCGGCTTGAGTCCATCCACGGAAACCAGGAAGATGTGGTGAATCGCTCCTGGTGCAGATGAGTTGGAGGATGCCTGCGTGGAGCCGCGCGGTCGGCCGGCGGCGTGCGACCAGAGTGTGGCTCCCGCAACAAACAGCAGTGCAAAACAAAAAAATTGCGACAACCATCGGTTCATCGCGAACTCCGCATCTATTCAGCGCGCATTGAAACCAGCATTCGGCCCGGAATACTAGCACTCGGAGGTTACACAGGTCTTATCTTACATTCTCTTGAGGAGCCGAAAAGAACCTCATGAGCGCCACGTGAGTGGGGAAATAGACAACGAAAATGAGGATGAGGTAACTGATCGCGATGTGAACCGGCGCCGATCCCAGGGCGCGGTGAAAAAAGACGTCGGTGAAAGCGAAGTTTATGTTTTTCGTAGGATCAGCAAAACGCGAAGCGATCATTGCGGCCAGCGCGATCGCGGATTGCAATCGCCAGCCGCGCCGGTCGTATCCCAAGCGAGCAAGCGACCACAGGAGCAGGAAGGGCAAGACGACATGGAAGAGCGAGAGCAGCCGGACCCACAGAGGAAACTGCACGTTGAATAAATATTCCGTGCCGCCGATAAAATGGCGGCCGAGAAAGAAGCGCGAGCCTGCGTCAACCGTCCACACGAAATCAATCACCAGCGAAGTGATCGCCTGGCTCGAAATCAGAAGCGCGCTGTTCGTCCACAATCCCACGCACGTGAGCACGGCGGCGATGTCGCACAAGTGCAGAAAATTCGCGGCGCCCCACGCGTGCCAGTAAACCGGCACCCAGACACACAGCCACAATGCGGCTCCCCATCGAAGCCATTCGGGAAACGATTTGTGAACCGCTTGTGATGAGGCCATCGCGGTGCCGCAACCGGCGGCCATCCTATCAGACGGTGCCGGCAAATCCCACCCGCGCCTCGCAGCTTTTGCTGGAAGCGCCCGTCATCGCGTGCGAGAATTCGGAGGAGCGATGGAAATATTTTCAACCATGCTGGCTGCGGGCGGTGCGACAGCCGCCGTTGCGGGCGGGGTCTTCGCGTGGGCGGCGATGGCTCCTTCGGCGCAGCTATTCGGCCGCACGATTCGCCGGACCGGCGATGCTTCCGCGATCGCGCTCACATTTGACGACGGCCCGAATCCTGCCGTCACGCCGCAACTGCTCGATCTGCTCGACCGTTACGGCGCGAGCGCGACATTTTTCCTCGTTGGCAAACACGTTCGCGCATTTCCCGCGCTGGCAAAAGAAATCGCGGAGCGCGGCCACACGGTGGGCAATCATACCGATACGCACCCCAACTTGATTTTCCTTTCGCCTGCGCGCATCCGCGAGGAGCTGGACCATTGCGACGACGCAATTGCATCCGCGGTCGGCAAACCCCCGCGCTGGATGCGCCCGCCGTACGGTTTTCGGGGACCCCAGCTCGCACCAATCATTCAGCGGCGCGGCGGCGCAGGCGTCGCGATGTGGTCCGTCCTGGCGTACGACTGGAAGCCGCAGCCCGCCGGGCCGGTGATTGAACGCTTGCGCCGCACGCGGGGAGGCGATATCGTCCTCTTGCACGATGCGGACCATCGCGTTCTCGCGGGCGACCGGCGTCATACGGTCGCGGCTCTCGAGTATTGGCTGCCGCGTTGGAAAGATGCGGGAATGCGCTTCGTGAACATGGATGAATTGCAGAAGAATCCGTAGTCGGGCAGGAGCGAATGGACGAAAAAAACTTCTATACCGAGAAGGAAGAGACGAAGCAGATTCCGCTGACCTGTCCCCACTGCCGCCAGGAAAATACGTATCCGGTCCGCTGGATGATGCGCACGAAGAGGGACCAACTGCCCAAGGGCGCGAATGACGATGACCGCGCGCGCTATGCCAAAGCCCGTTCCTACATGGTTCGCGTGGACGACATGGTTGCCTGCCGCAATATCAAGTGCCGCAAGCGCTTCGATCTCACCGGGCAGACCGTGGTGCTGACGTAACGGACA
>JBAWGF010000096.1:0-11017 GCA_049592615.1 Candidatus Acidiferrales bacterium | reverse complement strand
GACATAGAGTCCGGTTAGGTTCGTCCGGCGCCGGAGGTGGTGGTTGCGCGAGGGCTGATCGTCTGCTTCTTCGCGGGATCGCGCCACTCGCGGCCGTCGCGGCGCAACATCTCGTGAGCCAGTTCGGGTCCCCATGCGCCGGACCGATAATTCGGAAAATCACGCGGCGGGAGTGCTTTCCAAACGTCGAGGATCGGCTGAACGATCGACCACGAGGCTTCCACCATGTCGGCGCGCTGAAAGAGCGTTGGATCGCCCTTCATGCAGTCGTAGAGGAGAGTTTCGTAGCCCGTTGTCGGAGTGGACCCGAAATAATCGTTGTACTGGAAATTCATGTCCACCGCGCCAAGGCGGACGACCGGCCCGGGAACCTTCGCCTGGAAGGTGAGCGAAATTCCTTCGTTCGGCTGGATGTTGAGGACAAGTTCGTTCGGCGGAATTTTTTCGACTGACGTCTTGCGGAAAAGAACGAAGGGCGGGCGCCGGAAACGAATCACGATTTCCGTAACGCGCTTCGGCAGGCGCTTTCCCGTGCGCAAATAGAAAGGAACGCCGGCCCAGCGCCAGTTGTCAATGTGGAGCGAAAGGGCCACAAAAGTTTCCGTGGCTGATTGCGGCGAGACGTTCGGCTCGGTGCGGTAGCCAGGGACGCGCTTGCCGTCGATAGTTCCGTCGCCGTACTGACCGCGGACCGCGTGTCCCAAAACCTGTTCGGGGCTGAGCGGCTGGATGGCGCGCAGAATTTTGGTCTGCTCGTCGTGAACGGCAGACGCTTCGAAAGAAATCGGCGGCTCCATCGCGGTCAGGGTGATGAGCTGAAAAATGTGGTTTGGCACCATGTCGCGCATGGCGCCGGAGCGGTCGTAGTAATCGCCGCGCAGCTCGACGCCGAGTTCTTCGGCGACGGTGACCTGCACGTGGTCCACATAGCGGCGATTCCAGACAGGCTCGAAGATGCCGTTGGCAAACCGGAACGCGAGGATGTTCTGAACGGTTTCTTTGCCGAGGTAATGGTCGATGCGGTAAATCTGATTTTCTTTCAGGACTTCGCCGATATCGCGGTTCAGCCCGCACGCGGAAGCAAGGTCGGTGCCGAATGGCTTTTCGATGACGACGCGTTTCCACGCGCCGTTGTCCATTTTGGTCAGACCCGCGGCGCCGAGTTGATTCACGACGGGAGCAAACAGCGAAGGGCCTACCGCGAGATAAAAAAGGGTGTTGCCGTGCGTCCCCTGCTCCTTCTGGACTCCTTCGAGGAATGCACCAAGCGATTTGTAAAATTGCGGGTCCGTGAAATTCCCGTGGCAATAATAGAGGCGCTTGACGAACCAATCCCAGGACTGCTGGTCCATGCCGCTCGTCGAATACTGCTTGATTTCATCGGTGGAGCGCTGGCGGTAAATCTCGGTGGAAAATTCCTCGCGAGAAACGCCGACAATCGCAAAATTATCAGGGAGCAGCTTCCCTTTGGCCAGATTGTAGAGGGCCGGGATCAGCTTGCGCTTGGTCAAATCACCGCCGGCGCCGAAGATTACGATGGTGCAGGGGCCGGTAGGCTCGCCGACGGTCCCTTGACTGAAAACGGATTCATCCGCCATTCGCGTTCCTCCGGATTAGCCGCCGGCCGCGCGTTCCACGTGGCCGCCGAATTTGTTGCGCATTGCGGACAGCATTTTTTCTGCAAAGGTGTGCTGCTGGCGCGAGCGGAAGCGTGTGTAAAGCGAAGCGGAGAGCACTTCGCAGGGCACAGCCTCTTCGATCGCGGCCATAATCGTCCAGCGGCCTTCGCCGGAGTCCTGCACGTTGCCCGCGTAATTCGAAAGCGACGGATTCTCGATCAGCGCCATGGCGGTGAGGTCGAGCAGCCACGAGCCCACGACGCTGCCTCGACGCCAGACTTCGGCAATGTCCGCGCAGTTGAGGTTGAAGCGATGCGATGGATCGATTTCTTGAGAATTGGCGTTCTGAAAAATGTCGAAGCCCTCGGCGTAGGCCTGCATCAGGCCGTACTCGATGCCGTTGTGCACCATCTTGACGAAGTGGCCTGCGCCCGGAGGCCCGCAGTGGAGATAGCCGTCTTCAGCAGTGCCCTGGTTCGCCGGGCGGCCGGGCGTGCTGCCGACGTCGCCTTTTCCGGGAGCGAGCGTCTTCAACACGGGCTCGATTTGCTTGAAAGTATCCGGCTCGGCGCCGATCATCAGGCAATAGCCGCGGTCGATACCCCAAACGCCGCCGCTGGTGCCGACGTCCGCGTAACGAATGCCTTTGGCTTTGAGCGCGGTGGCGCGGCGGATATCGTCCTTGAAGTAGGAATTTCCGCCGTCGATGATGATGTCGCCGGGCTCCATCTTCGACGCGAGCGCCATCACCGTGTCTTCGGTGGGTTTGCCCGCGGGCACCATGACCCATGCCGCGCGGGGCTTCGTGAGTTTCTTCACGAAGTCATCGAGCGAGCTGGAGCCAGTGGCGCCTTCTTTCACCAGGTTGTCCACGTTCGCGGGGGTCAAATCAAAGGCGACGCATTTATGGCCATTGCGCATGAGCCGCTTGGCCATGTTGCCGCCCATTCTTCCGAGGCCGATCATTCCGATTTGCATTTTCTTGCGCTCCCTTCCCGAGCAAAATCTATTTAAAGGCTACGAAAGCGCCTGCTGGATCGCTTCCTGGAGAGTCTTCAAACCGGCTGCGACGTCCGAACCAATATGCACGCGAAGGGCGCGGCGGTCGCGGTCCGCGAGCACCTGGAAATCGCCTCGCGCCTGCGCAGCTTTTACGACACCAAAGGTGTACTTCTGGCCCGGAACGGGCAGGTCGGAGGCGTCGTCGCATGTAATTTGCAGGAAGACGCCCGAATTCGGTCCGCCCTTATAAGCCTGACCCGTGGAATGCAAGAAGCGCGGACCGAAGCCGAGACAGGTAGCCACTTTCTTCTTATCGCGGATGGCATGGCGAATTTCCTGGAGTTTGGCTTCGTTCGCGTCGTTCATTTGGATGTAGCCGAGCACAGCGAAATAATCGCCCGCCTTCACGCGATTGAGGTGTGCCTTCATGTAGCCAGCAAGGGTGGCGTTGCCGCCAGCGGCCTGCTTGAGCGCCGCGGCATTCTTCTCGTCGGTGTAAAGCTTGACGCCTTTGTCTGTGAGGATCGGAGATTCCGATGGGAGCGAGCCGCTTTTTTCGTACTCGGTGGTGAGCTTGCGAGTGGCGGTCTTGCTGGCTTCCACGTCGGGCTGGTTGAACGAGTTAATGCCGATGACGGAGCCGGCGACGGCGATCGCGATTTCCCAGCGGAAGAATTCCTGGCCGAGCTCGTAGATGTCCGGGACGGCGATGCGAATCACCGGGTGACCGGCCTGTTCGAGCGCGGCGACGGCGGCATCCTGCTTGGCGTCCGGGGCGGTCTCAAGCCGCAGGTACGCGAACAGGCGATCGTTGCCGTAAACACCGGGCGCACCGATCGATTCGCGGTCCACCGGAATCAGGCCCTTGCCTTCCTTGCCGGAGGATTCGGCGAGCAGTTGTTCGAGCCACGCGCCGATATCCGAAATTCCGGGAGAGGCAAAGATCGTAACTTTGTCGCGGCCCGCCTTGGCGAGGGTGCCCATGATGGCGCCGAGAATCACGCCGGGGTTTTGGTCCGCAGGCACCACCGAAGCGCACGCGTGGACCATTTCTTCCACACGATCGAGGAATCTCGGAACGTCCACGCCTTGCACCGCCGCGGGAATCATTCCGAAATTCGAGAGGGCCGAATAGCGCCCGCCAATGCTTGCAAGCCCGAAGAAAATGTGGCGGAAGCCGTCGTGCTCGGCAACCTGCTGCATTTTTGAACCGGAATCGGTAATAGCGATGAAACGCTTTCCAGCTTCGTCAGCGCCCACCTTTTGCTTCACGCGATCGTAGAAGTACTGTTTGAAAATGTTCGGCTCGAGCGTGCTGCCGGACTTGCTCGAAACGATGCAAATCGTGTTGCTCAAATCTACTTTGCTTTCGACGTCGCGGACCTGCGCCGGATCGGTGGAGTCGAGGACAAACATTTCCGGCCGGCTCTTGATCGAGCCGTAGGTGAGCTTCATGACCTCGACGCACAAGCTGGAGCCACCCATACCGAGGAGCAGCGCGTTCTTGAAGCCGGCGGTATCTTCGGCGATTTTCTTGAAGCGGGGCTGATTCGAAAGCTGGTCGTCGGTGATTCCGAGCCAGCCGAGCCAATTGCCCTCATCGGTGCCGGTCCAAAGCGTGGCATCGCGCGCCCAAAGACGCTGCACTTTGTTGTTCGTCTTCCAGTCTTCGAGCGTGGCCTTGACGGCCTGCGCAAGATTTTCCGGGAGCTTGTAGGTGAGATTATTGACGGCCGAAGTGGCGCCTTTCGTGACGTGTTTGTCCACCGCGCCGAGAAGCTTGTCGAATGCGTCGGCGAAGATTTTCACGCCGTCATCGAGCAGCTTGTCGGTGGCGCGCTTCATGGAAATCCCGACGCGTTCGAGAGTTTCCATGGTGTCCTGCGCGCCTTCGAGATCTTCCTCGAGGCTGGCGCGGGGACGGCCGTGGTCACGGAAAGCGTCGTAGGTGGCGGGCGGAATCGTGTCGACCGTGTCGGGGCCGATCAGCTCTTCGACGTAGATTACGTCGCGAAAGCTGGGATTCTTCGTGCTGGTGCTGGCCCACAACAGGCGCTGTGTCTGTGCGTTCTTTGCCGCAAGGGCCGCCCATCGCGGGCCGCTGAACAATTCCTTGTAGCGCATGTATGTAAGCTTTGCGTTGGCGATCGCAACTTTGCCTTGCAGCCCTTTCAACAGTCCTTGATCGGACGGCTTCGCCTCTTTGATTTTTTCGGCGAGCAACGAATCAATCAACGTATCGATGCGGCTGATGAAAAAGCTTGCGACGCTCGCGACCTTGCTCAGATCGCCACTCTTCTTCGCGAATTCTTCCAGGCCCGCAAGGTAGGCTTGCGCCACTTGCTCGTAAGCATCCTGCGCGAAGAGCAGCGTGACGTTGATGTTGATTCCTTCGCTGATGAGCTGCTTGATTGCGGGAATGCCCGCGGGAGTGGCGGGCACTTTGATCATCACGTTTTCGCGCGCGACCCATTTCCAAAGGCGGCGCGCCTCGTCGAGCGTTTCCTGCGTTTTGTTCGCGAGATACGGCGAGACTTCCAGGCTGACGTAGCCGTCGCGGCGTTTGGTCTGTTCGTAAACAGGCCGGAGGACGTCTGTGGCGTCCTGAATATCGCGCACGGCCAGGATTTCGAACATGCTCTTGGCGTCCAGCTCTTTGCGTTTTTCGAGCTCCTGGAGCGTCTGCGTGTAGTCGGTGCTGCCCGTGATCGCCTTCTCGAAAATCGCCGGATTCGACGTGACGCCGCGGAGACCGTCTTCTTCAATCAGGCGCTTCAATTCGCCGGTGGTGATGAGGCTGCGGCGAATGTAGTCGAGCCAGACGGACTGGCCGTAATTGGTCAAAGCCTTCAGCGGGTTTTGCGTTGCTCCGCGCGGAGCGGTGCTTGATTGGGCCGTAGTGCTCATGTGATTTGCCTCTCCCTCGAAATCTGCGTGTCTCCGGAAACCGAAACTTCGCGCGCTACCTGCGGCTGTGACGCCTTACTTCGCGCTTTTTTTCATACTGGTTTTCACGGCGCTGACGACATTCTCCACCGTGAACCCGAACTTCTTCTGCAATTCCTTCAAGGGCGCGGAGGCTCCAAATGACCTCATGCCGACCACGCCACCGGACGATCCGACCCAGCGGTCCCAGCCCACGGTTGAGGCTTGCTCGACTGCCACGCGAGCGGTCACATCCGGCGGAATCACACTATCACGATACTCAGCATCTTGCTCTTCGAACACTTCCCAGCACGGCATGCTAACCACGCGCGCCTTGATGCCTTCTTTGACTAATTGGTCCTGCGCAGAGATGGCCAGCGACAATTCGCTGCCAGTGGCAAGTAACAGCACGTCTGGCTTTCCTCCCGGCGCCTCCGAAACGACGTAGGCTCCCTTCTGCGTGCCCGCTGCCGGAGCGTATTTCATCCGGTCCAAAGTGGGCAAAGCCTGGCGCGAGAGGACCAACACCGCCGGAGTGTGCCGCGACTTCATTATGAATTTCCACGCCTCGACGACTTCGTTCGCATCGCCCGGCCTCCACACCATTGCGCCGGGAATCGCGCGCAGCGAAATCAATTGCTCGATCGGCTGGTGCGTCGGGCCGTCTTCTCCCACGCCGATGGAATCGTGCGTGAAAATGTAAATCACGGGAATTTCCATGATCGCGCTCAAACGGATCGCCGGTTTGACGAAATCGCTGAAAATCAAAAACGTGGAGCCGTACACGCGAATCTTCGAGAGCGCCAGACCGTTTGCAATTGCGCCCATGGCATGTTCGCGGATTCCGAAGTGAAGGTTGCGTCCGCCGTAGGATTCCGCGAGGAAATCACCGGCGCCGTCAAACGTCATGCGCGTCTTCGTCGAGGGAAACAAGTCCGCCGCGCCGCCAATCAACCACGGCACTCCCTGCGCCACCTGGTTCAGCACTTTCCCGGATGATTCGCGCGATGCCAAACCCTTCGGGTCCGGCGGGAACGGAACTATCTTTTTGTCCCAACCTTCAGGCAACTGGCGGTGCTGCATGCGGTAAAGCTCTTCGGCGAACGTCGGGAATTGCGTCTTGTAAGAATTGAAAAGAGCAATCCACTTTTCGCGCGCTTCATGGCCGCGACTGCCCGTCACATTTTTGAAATTGTCGTACACCCCGTCGGGAACATAGAACTTCTTGTCTTCCGGCCACCCGTAGGCGCGTTTCGTGAGTTTGATTTCCTCCTCGCCGAGCGGTTCGCCATGCGCCGCGCTCGTGTCCTGCTTGGTCGGAGCGCCGTAGGCGATGTGGCTATCCACAATAATCAATGTTGGCCGGTCGGTGGTTTTCTTGAAAACGTTCATGGCGCGTTCGAGCATGTCGAGGTCATTGGCGTCGCCCACGCGCGTGACGTTCCAGCCATAGGCGATGAAGCGCGTGGCCACATCTTCCGTGAACGCCCAGGAAGTATTCCCTTCGATCGTGATCTTGTTGTTGTCGTAGATCCAGCAGAGGTTCGAGAGCTTCAGATGCCCCGCCAGCGAAGCTGCCTCACTCGCGACTCCTTCCATCATGTCGCCGTCGCCGCAAGTGGTATAGACGTCGTAATTGAACATCTCGAAATTCGGGCGATTGAAATGCGACGCCATCCACCAGCGAGCCATCGCCATTCCGACGCTCATCGCGAGACCGTGCCCCAGCGGTCCCGTGGTCGCTTCGATGCCCGAGCACCAGCGGTACTCCGGATGGCCGGCGCACTTGCTATTGAGTTGGCGAAAACGCTTGATGTCGTCGAGCGTAACGCTGACCTGTCCGGGAACTTCATATTCTGGGTTAACTGCTTTCACCTGCGTGAGATGGAGCATGGCGTAAAGAAGCGTCGAGACGTGCCCGCCCGAAAGAACGAAGCGGTCGCGGTTGGGCCAGATAGGATCGCCCGGGTCGAAGCGCAGGAACTTTTGCCAGAGTGTGTATGCGACCGGAGCAAGCGCCATAGCCGTTCCCGGATGGCCCGAGTCCGCCTGCTGCACCGCGTCCATCGCCAAAGTCCGGATGGTGTTGATGCAAAGCCTGTCCATCTCTGCGTTTGTCACGGGCATTCCTCCCGGGAATGTTTGTGCCAGCAATTAGGGGCCAAAATAGGCGGCTTCAAAGACTGAGTATCGGCTGAGGACAAAGCGTTACATTGTTTCTCGGGCAAACACTCACCTCACGTGAGCGAGGCCGAATCAAGGATTCGGATGGCACAACCTTTTAGCTCTTTTGCGAAACCGCCGTCAAGGGAAACTTCGGCACGATGGAATCGCGCTCTGCTCAAGGAGTGATCGTAAAGGAATAAATTCCATCGCAATCAATGTTTTCCGGGCCGAGGGGAATCCAGGTGGTCGCGTCGAGATCGATTCGCGCGTAAAAGATGCTCGGGCCATTCGGAATCGAGATGGAAATTTCATTTCCGGCTGTGACGGAGCCCGCGTAATCGCCCGCGAGAAAAATGTGGACGGTGGCGCTGGTCCAATTGTCCACATGAACCGCGCAGAATCCCGTCGCCGTGGCTCCCGCTTTCACTTTCAGCTTATTCGGGGCGAGCGTTGCCGCGCCTGTCAGCGTGCTCGTTATAACGAAACTCTTCACGTTGGCATCCGTGCCCGACACCGAAGCGCGCCCTTTCGTTCGGATCACTTTTCGTTTGGCGGTGGCGGTGGATTTCGGCGGAGTTTTGTCCGTCTGTTGCGAGCGAGATGGAATCGCAAACGCGAGCACGAATAACACGGCCATGACAATTCGCAGTGCAGCCAAAGGCCATGATGGCTGAGTCGGTATCATGAGGACACGCCTCCTGTTCGACACACATAGCCTCACAAACTGCTTTCGTTTGTCAACCGGTTCGCTAGGCGAAGAGAAGGCGCTTGCAGAAACGCAGAGGACCGTATACGACCGCGCTCCATCGCGAACCGCGAGCGATGATCCGGCCGAGAAGAGACTGGCCGAGCGAAAGAAGATCGATGTGCCGGCGGCGGCGATGAATTCGAATCGCGCGCCCCAGAAAGTCCGCCTCCGAAATCGGCGCGTCTTCTCCATCGAGCGCATCGCCTTTCGTAATGAGAGAATCATGCGCGCCCACGTTCGCGCGCGCCGGAATCCTGCGGATTACGCGATGCACGAAAAAACGTTCGTCCCTTTGAAACAATATGATGTCTCCGGGCGAAATCATCTGAAATGCAAATCGCCGCACGAACAGTAAATCGCCCGGGCGAATCCAGGGGAACATGCTGCCGCCGAGAACGCGCAAACAGGCAGACTCGCGGCTTCGAACCCTTTCCGCAATTCTGGCCGGCTCTCTCAAAAAGTTTGCGGAGCCTTCTTCGAGGGGAATTCGAATTGGAGAAACGGCGAGGGTAGCGCTCATCAGGGGGTGAACTCCACGGGCTGCGTCGCGATCGGTTGTCCATCGAGCGACGCGCGCACGGACCACTGACCGGTGAGATGTCTCTGCGGAATCCACGTTCCGACAACGGGCAATACGCGGCTCGACGAGAACGATCCGCCAGTGGCATCGGAAATCAGAAAACCTGTCTGCGTCGATTGATAGGGGTCGCCGCCGGGAGAAAGAATTTCGAGCGTCTGCACGTGATTCCCCGCCGGGACATTTTCCCATGTCACATGGATGATCAAATCGCGCAGCGCGGCGACGCTGAATGACGCGGCGGGCGGGCAATTCGGTGTGCCATCGTCGCAGAGAGAAATGGCGGCGCTCGCAGGCAGCGGCGGACCGCCTCCGCTCGAATTCATGGATTGCATTTGGCATCCGACGGACCCGGTAAGCATCGCGAGAATGCTACAGGCCAGCCGCAGCTTCCTCCATCCCGAACTATCGACTGCTTGTCGTGAATGCAACTTGGCACTCCTCATCAGAATGGGAATGGGAACGCGTAGGAGCGTTGATCGGTGGTTGAAATATATACTCGCGACAAATTGAGATCGAGGCTCGCATCCCCGATCACGGCCGGGCTGCCCGTGTTGACCGTATTCACGTACTCATCGAAATCGTCCACGCCGCTCGCGATGTCAATCTGGTGAATGAATCCGTCGCTCGAGCCCACGTACACCTTTCCGAAATTCGTGTAGCCGATCGGCGCGCCGGGTCCGGCAACGTTCACCGTCCACAGCGTCGTAAACGTGTTCGCGGCCTTGTTGTACGAGACGGCGTGCACCTGCGCGTTGCCCGAGAAAATAATCGTGTAAGGCGAGGAGAAGCCCAGAACTAGTGGGAAACCGACAATCGCTCCATCGACGGGGCTGGGTGCGAACGTGTTCACAGTCGCGCCCGTCACTGGATTGATTGCGTAGAGAGTGCTGTTGCCGGTGACGCATTGGCCCGTCCCGTTGAGAGCGTAACCACCTGTGGCAACGAAGAGCACATCGCTTGGAAATGTCAGGACTGGCGAGACGTCCATATCGCCAAGATTTCTTGTGAGCAGAACCCCACCCGGCGTCGTAGTCTTGAGCTTCCACAAGCTCGGCTGCGCCGTCCCGCAAGCGCTGTGGGACGTCACCCAGACTGCGTTGTTCACGTAGTCCACCAGGGGGGTCGAAGTGATGATGTCCATCGGCAAAACGCCGCCCGCATTGCCCACGATCGGCGTCCACGCATTCGCGCCGGTATTGGCGTCAATCCCGAGGATCTGATTGGCCGACGTTGTGGCGCCGTTGTCCGTGCCGAGAACCACAATGTCGTCCGTGAGCGCGCTGTTGATTGCCTTCAATTCCACCGACGGAGCTCCCTGAAAATTGTTTGTTGTCACACCGGTCGGATTCACAGCCCACAGAATTTGCCCGGTATCCGTCGCAATGCCGTAAACGAGTCCATCGGCGTCGCCCACGTAGATCACGTTTTGGTTCAGCGTCGAATCCGGCGCATCAATCACAGGAGACCGGCTGTTGACCGGCCCCCCGAGCGACAGCGGAAGATATTTTCGAAGGCCCGTATTCGGATCGATTCCAAATATCAAGTTCGTTCCCGCGCCGAGCATGACGACCGAACCGGGGAAAAGAGATGGGGCCGCCAGGTTTGTCGAATAGGTCGCATTGATCCACGAGGCCACCTTCTGCGTAGCCGCCGCAGTATTCGGCGTCGCGTCAATTTCTTCCGTAAAGGTGGAACCATTTGCGATCGGCTGCGTCGAGTAGTAATTCAGGTTGTCGCGCAAGAAGACTTTGTAGAAATAGGTCGTGCCGTTTGCGGGCGCGCCGCACGTGTCAGTGGAATTGTCGGTGAAGGATGTGGCGCCGGCCGTGTTGTTGAACACCACGATTCCGGTTCCTACGGTGGAACACAACGCCGGGCTCGTCGTGTCCGTGGGGACGGATCCTTTGTCCACTGGCAAATTCGCGCGCCGCAGGATCAATACACCTGTGTAGTGCTCGCCGGGGTTTGTCGGTGTTC
>JBAWGF010000095.1:0-13832 GCA_049592615.1 Candidatus Acidiferrales bacterium | reverse complement strand
GCAAAAGTCTTGCGGCCGTTTAATCGTGGAAGGCGGCTGGAATGCGGTCCTTCGCGTGCCCGCCACCCGTTCGGACGAAGATCTCGCCATCGAATTGCTCGAGAAAAAGGGCGTCTATTTGCATCCGGGTCACTTCTACGATTTCCGAGGTGACGGATTTCTTGTCGTGAGCCTGGTTACGCGGGAGCAGGACTTTGCGGAGGGAATAAAAAGGCTTCTCGCATTTCCTTAAAGCAGAAAAAAGTCTTCAGCGCAGACGCCCCGGTGGGTCGGCTGTCTCAGGAATTTGCAGATCGAGTGGTGGTCCTTCGCTTTCCGGAAGCTTCGATGGCGCTGGCTGCGGAATGCCGATGCCGCGATTCATTTCCAGGTGATCTTTGGCGCAGGCGGGGCAGTATCCCTTGCCGGTTTCCTCGTCACGCAGGCTGGCCAGCTCGTAGCAGCCGTGGATGCAATCGCAGTAACCTGTAGTGGACGCCGTCTTGATTGGAACGAGTGCCATCCGTATTTCCTCCGCCGCAGGATACTACCCGGCTGCGCCGTGTTGCGCAAGATGCCTGTGGCACTGCATAAAATGCAGGCCGAATAAACCTCGCTCGCTCCTGCTTGTTTTTGGAATTACGATCCTCGTCGGATCGTCAGGCGTGCTCGAGTTGAGCGAGGCGGAAGGGATCGCCGATTTTTTCATGCAGCGCGAGCCACACGCTGTCCGGCTGCGAGAGAAAGACTTCGACAACGCGCGGATCGAATTGCGTCCCCGCGTGCCGGCGTATTTCCTCGCGCGCGGCGGAGATGGGCAGCGCTTTGCGGTACGGCCGGTCAGAGATCATGGCGTCGAGCGTGTCAGCCACCGCGAAAATTCTGGCTCCCAGCGGAATTTGCTCCCCTCGCAGCCCTCGCGGGTAGCCCGAACCGTTGAAGCATTCCTGGTGCGAGAGCACGATTTCCGCCGCGTCTTTCAAGAATGGAATCCGCTCGAGCACGGCGTAGCCGATCTCGCAGTGCCGCCGCATGATTTCGCGCTCTTCGTTCGTCAGCGGCCCCGGCTTGCGCAGAATGGAGTCTGGAATTCCCATTTTGCCGATGTCGTGCAGGAAAGCCCCGCGCGCGATGTGCCGGAGCAACCCCTTGTCCACTCCCATGATCTTCGCAATCGTGATCGTGAATGCCGTCACGCGCTGGCAATGCCCTTCTGTTTCCGCGTCCTTGGCATCGAGCGCTCCGCCCAATGCTTCGAGCGTGTAATCGTAGGATTGTTCGAGATCCTGCAACGCGATGGAGAGCTGCTGCGTGCGTTCCGCAACGAGGTGTTCGAGATCGCTCTGATAGGTCCTGTTTTCAAGCACCAGCCGGCGGTGTTCCAGCGCGCGACGCACGCTCAAATGGAGCTGATCTTTCTCGAACGGCTTCAGGATGTAGTCGTACGCCCCTGAGCGAATGGCTTCGAGAGCAATCGCGATGTCATGCATGGCTGTGACCATGATCACAGGAACGTCCGGGTCTTCGTTGCGCAGGGCCGCCAGCAGCTTGAGACCGTCCATTTCCGGCATCACGATGTCGCTCAACACGAGGTCGAACGAATCCTTCCGGAAAGCATCGAGCCCCAGACGGCCATTCTGGCGGACGGTGCAGCGATAACCCTGGGAATCAAGCAAAGTCGATATGACTTCGCGTATCGCCTCTTCGTCGTCCACTACAAGGATTTTTTCCTTTTCCACCATAAGCTCCGCAGTGGGACCATTATAAGGCAGGGCACACGGTGTCTAGGGGTTTGTTGCCGAACCCGCTGCGAAAGTGCTAATTTGCGCAATGGCATCCCAACACCCCCGTTTCCGCCCTTATTCATTGACTGTTGAAAATGGATCCCTGAAATAGGCGCCATGGCATTCGTGTCCAATCCGGGATTCCTCGCGGTTGCCTTCATCGAGGGATCGGCCGCGTTTATCTTGCTTGTTCTCTATTGGTTGCTGGCCCCGGGGTTTCCCGCGCGATTCTTCCGCTATTGGATGGCTGGCTGGACCGCCTACGTCATTCTCGGAGCGATGCGGATCATCTCGCTCTGGCGCGGCGGGCCCGATAACCCACGCTTCGCTTCCTCGCTCTCCTTGGTCGCAACCGCCCTGTTTTTTGCTGCGATTCTCGAATGCACGGGGCAGGGAAAGCGCTTGCGCTGGCTCTGGCCTCTGGGCGTCATTGCCGCGAGCGCTCTCGTGGGGCTTACAGTTGTCGCAAAACTCCCCGAAGCCGCAAAATGGGCCGAATCTCTATTCGAATGTTTTCTTTGCGTCTCTGCTGGTTGGACCCTCTGGCGCGCGAATGCGCAGCACCGCGGATTCGGCTGGAAACTCCTCGCCGGAACTTTGCTCTGGCGCGGCTTGCATGGATTTGACCGTGCCGAGTGGGCCAACCAGGCGCTCGGTTTGTTTCGCGTGTCATTCGACGGGCTTTTCGGAATCGCCATGGGAATCGCCATGGCCGTTCTCGTTCTCGAAGCGGGACGCGCCCGGACCGAGGACCTCAACGAAAAATTGCGTCGCCTCGCTTTGATCACGGCGGGCGCCACCCAATCACCTCGCGTCCATGAAGCTCTCGGCGGGGTTCTGCACCATTTGGTCGAGAGCCTCACAGCGAGTCACGGATTCGTGTTCCTCCTCGATGGTCCCGGAGAATCCGCGTCGCTTTTCATTCACGCCTCGGTCGGTTTCGGGGAACGGTTCCTCAAGCAATTCGGGCGGGTGCCCGCGAGCGATCCGCTGGCGCGAAAAGTACTGCATCAGGAAACTCCATTCGTGGTGCGCGACGCATCGGAAGAGGAAGTCGTTCGACCGTGGATTGAATCGGAAAAACTCGAATCGATCGTCCTCGTTCGCATTCCCGGAAAAGAAAGGCCGCTCGGATTGCTCGGCATCGGCTCCGGGACGCCGCGCTCGTTCGAAAGCGATGAAGAGCATTTTCTGGTCAACGTCGCAAACTTGCTGGGTCTCACAATTCAGAACGTCGCGCTCTTCGAGAAAGCAGCCACGTCTCAGCGGCAATGGCTCGACACGTTTGATTCGATCGGCGATCTCATTTTCGTCCACGCGCCCGACGGGCGCCTCTTGCGGGTCAACCGCGCGCTTGCCTGGCATTTGGGCGTCGAGCCGGGTTCTATCGAGGGACAGTTCTTGCGCGAGCTGCTTCATCAGGGCGGCGCTCGCTGGAGTCGCTGCCCCTATTGCGAGGGAGCGGCCGGAAAAACCGAAGAACTCGATCCGACTTTCGGCGGCTATTTTCTCGTCACGAATTCCGATTTCCACGACTCCGCAGGGAATCGCCTCGGCACGATCCACGTTTTGAAGGATTATACGGAGCGCCGCCAGGCCGAAAACAAATTCCGCACCCTCTTCGAAAAAGTCCAGGAAGGCATCTTTATTTCCACACCCGCGGGTCGCTTCCTCGATTTTAACGACGCTTTCATGCGCATTCTGGGCTATGAGAACCGTGAAGAGCTCCTCCGCGTGGATATCCCTTCGACTCTGTATGAGGATCCGCCCGAACGCGACCGCTTGAACCGCCTCCTGCGCGAGTTCGGCGACGTGACGGATTTTGAATTCCGCTTCCGCCGCCGCGATGGCGAAATCCGGACGGCCCACGAATCGAGCTTCGTGACGCGCGACGATTCCGGAGCCATCGTCGCGTATCAGGGCTTCCTTCTCGATGTCACCGATCAGAAGCAGGCTGAGTCGGAAATCCGCCGCCGCAACCGTGAACTTCTGGCGCTCAACGCCATCGCGGAAATGCTCGGTCAGCCTTCCGCCCTCGACGATGTGCTGGCCGCCGTGCTCGTCAAAGTCACGGAGCTGTTCGGCGTGGACACGGGGTCCATCTATCTTCTGGATGAATCAACGCGCATGCTCAAGCGTTTTGCTGCCGTGGGGCACAAGTCAGAATTCGCTCGGCAATTCTCGTCAATTGAGGTATCGCCTGGGTTGCTCCAGCAGATCCGCCAGGCGCGCGCCACGCTTCTGTCCGGTGCTTCCCTTGTGCTGCCGGAGGCTTTCCGGGAAGTGCAAAAGAAAGAGGGAATCCGTGTATCCCAAGTGGCGGTCTTGTGGGCCAAGGACCGCATCATGGGCGTCCTTGTTGTCGGCTCGCGGTGGCTGCAGGAATTTTCGACTGCGGAATTGAACCTCCTCGCGGCGGTGGGCAACCAAATCGCAGCGACCATCGACAAGTCGCTTCTGCTCGAAGAGACTCGCGAGGCCTACGACAATCTGCGCCGCACGCAGGAACAGCTCCTGCAAAGCGAGAAGATGGCTGCGGTGGGACAGCTCATCTCCGGCGTTGCGCACGAATTGAATAATCCTCTCACCGCAATTCTCGGCTATAGCCAGCTTCTGAAATCCGAGGAACTCACCAATGCGCGCGGGACGGACTACCTCGAAAAACTTTACAAGCAGGCGCAGCGCACCCATCACATCGTTCAAAATCTCCTCAGCTTCGCCCGGCAGCACAAACCCGAGCGGACACCCGTTCAACTCAATCAGATTCTCGAAGACACCCTCATTCTTCGCGAATACGATTTGAAGCTGAACAACATTCAAATTCATCGTGAACTCGATCCGCAGTTGCCGCAAACCGGCGGAGATTTCAATCAGCTTCAGCAGGTTTTTCTGAATATCTTGAACAATGCAGTTGACGCGATTATTGAAAAGGGCGGAAAAGGCGAGCTGTGGATCCGCACCGCTGTCGTCAAGAATCGCCTGCAGGTGGACCTCACGGATAGCGGCGCCGGCGTGCAGAATACGCACCGCGTGTTCGATCCGTTCTACACCACGAAGCCGGTCGGAAAGGGAACGGGTCTCGGCCTCAGCATCTGCTACGGTATTGTCAAAGAGCACGGCGGAGAAATTCAGGTTCGAAATTCTCCCCCTCGCGGCGCCACGTTTACGATTTATTTGCCCATCCTCGAGGTTCAGCATTCACGGCATGTCGAGAAGTTGTCGCGCGCCCAGGAAAACGCTAGCGGCAAAGTCCTGCTTGTTGACGATGAGGAAGCCGTTCTGCATATTGAGCAGGAAGTACTGCGCGCGCGCGGTATCACGGTGAAAACCGCGCAGAGCGCTCGCGATGCGATCGATTATCTCGGAAGAAAATCCGTGGATGTCGTCGTGACGGATTTGTCCATGCCGGGTGACGTGTCGGCAGAGGATTTGTATCGGTGGATTGCCAAGCACCGCCCGGAGCTTGCGACGCGCGTCGTCTTCACGATTTCGAGCGCACGCCAGGGGCAGGAAAGCGACGTCATCCGCGAGTCCGGTTGCCCGGTTGTTCAAAAGCCCTTTGCCCTGGAAGATTTTTGGGAAGCGGTTCAGAAAACACTGAGCGCAGAGATTCCCGCCCCGTCTAAGCGTTGAAACCGGCTCCCATGTGGCGCTGCGGAGGTGCAATCTCCAGCCTTTGCATCGCAGCTTCCGCTTGCGCCGAAAGATTTCCCACCAGATTTGACAGCACGGTGAGCTGACGCATCGAACCGATTCCCCCCGCAAAAATGATCGTTGAAACAATCCGGTAATTGACGCGGAATCGCAGGCTAAGCCAGATCCGCTCCAGTTCTTCCCGCCTTGAGAATTTCGGTGAAAGCGCAGCCACGATCCGGGCGAGGCGATCCAGCCGCGCGAAATCATCCGCCAATCCAGCCAGAAAACTTTGCAGGATTCTCCGCCGTTCCGCACGCCACTGCCGTTCGATTTCTTTTGAAGCCTTCCGCCGGACGTACTGGCTGTCTGCGGACGCGAGCGATTGGCGCAATTGCGGGAAATGATGCGTATGCAGCGGGAGCAGTTCTTCGATCTTGTTCCCCAGTTTCAATGCCGTTTCTCTCGGCAGCGGCCTTGTTATAAGCCAGCCAAGCGCCACCAGGAGCAAGACCGATCCAATCGCAAATAGAGGTACAAAGAGATTCATTTCTTCAATTCCTCGAGCTTTGCATTGAGCTCGCGAAGGCGAACGCTCACTTCCGGTGCCAGCTCGGAGTACACACGCGGATCGAGCAGCTCCGGCTCCGGTTGCAGCGCGGGCAGAGGTCTCCGCAGGGCCGCTACCCAAATCAATAGCGCGAAGAGAAACGAATCGAGCCGAACCTCCTTCCAATAGGGTATGTAGGCGAGTAGCCAGTGATTGAGGAAAGTGTTGTTGGCCACTTGCAGGGTGGAATACAGCCCTATCCCAAATGCCAACATACCGCTGAGCCGCTCGACGGGGATTCGGTAGTATCTGCAAATGATCAGCGCGAACAGCATGACTCCAATGATCGCCAGCTCAAATCCCCGGTCGGCCGTCAACGCCACGCGGACCGCGTACGGCCCCCGCGCCTCCGCAGTGTTGAAAGCAGTGATTACAACGACGCTCCCGACGAGAACCAGAATCCCCCGGCAGAATCTCCAAACGCCGGGATAGGATTGGAGTACGTGATGAAAAATCTCAAAGACTACTGCTCCACGCAACAAAATGAGAATGCATTCCGTGATCCAGTAGGCCCAGAAGGCGCTCGCCGATCGCTCGCCGTGGGCGAGGATCGGCGCCCATCGTATGATCTCGCAGGGGACCAGCGCGCACAGATACAGTGTGAAGAGGCGGAAGCGTCCGTATAAGCCCCTGTGCAGGGCCAAGCCGCACACACCCGCCTCGAGCGCAATCCCCACCCCGTATCGCAAAAGCTCAACCGTCGCGAAATGCATTGGTATTCGTGGGGATAATACCACCCGCACTCCGCAAGTAGAACTTTCCGCAAACAGCGCTTATCCCTTCGGCGGCCACGGTGGGATCGGAGGACTTCCCGCTCCATCCGTCGCGCCAGTGTTGTTTACCGAACGGCTGTTGACTCCGACGCCCACCCCAAGTAGCATCGACACGGCAGGCGCGGGCAAAACTGATTCGGCAGTGTTTGTTTTCATCGGCTGATACCTCCTTTCGCGGAGGAGTCTGCCGATGCGCTCGCGCCCGTTGCTCGCGCGGCCGTAAATATTCAGAAATCGGAACAGGAGTAACTGTGGAATCCTTGGAGCGGTTCTCTCAGAATCAGCGGGTCATCGAGGATTTTGTTTCTCAGTCGCTGGCGAGCATCCCGACGGAACTCGGTCGTCTCTTCTATGTGGCCGCGTTGCGTGACGCATCCGAAGGCTGTTACCGTCATCCGGCGCTTGAGAAGGCATACTCCGGTCCGTCCGTTCATCAGGCGCTCTTGTACTGCCATGAGGAACTGTTGGAAAAAATTCTGGAGACCACCCTGGAGCACCAGGAGCGGGATTTGCGAGCGTACCTTGCGGGGACGGGCGTTCCTGCGGATAAAGTAGCTGCGCGCTGGCTTGAGGGGGAAGCTTTTCGTTCCCTTGTGCCGTTCAGCGCACCACCGTACCTGCGCGACCTGTTTTTCTCGAACCTGCGAGTAATCCTGGGTCTAATCGTCGCCGAAAACGCTACGCTCCAGACAGTCGCATAGCCATCCCGACCACCTGTCCCACAATTTCCGCTTCATCGGGGAATCGCAGTGTTTCGGGTGTGCATGGCGATAATGGGTGAGGCTGCAGCATTAAGCGATCCTTGGCCTGCGAACACCAGCAGCAACGGTAGCCTTCCCGTGTTTCGACGAAATAGATTGGCCGGTCGTATTCACTGGACCAACTCGCCTTTTCCACGCGACGCCGCGCCGGATCAAGCAGAACCACCGATCCCGGCCGCAGCAACGGCTCCATCCAGTGATCTTCCGTGCCGATAAATCCCAATCGTAGGTGCTGCTGCCCATCGAGTAGCGCCGATTCCAGCGGTCCGAATTCAGGCTTCTTGTAACCGAGGAATTCCGTGCGCCGTGGGTCAAATGGCGGTTTGCAACACGGGGAAGAAGCTCCGTTGCGCGGCATCCCTGCCAGGTGAGTATTCGGCGCGGTCTGTTCGAGGGCATCCTTCAACGGCTCGTCCAACGGCACATCGTACCAACCGCACACGTCGGAGATATTCAGGTGGTAGATGACGCAAAGACTGTACAGCTTGTAAAGGCTTGGTGTTACGCCGCCGTTCTCGATGTCCGCCAGCCGGCTCACACGGATGATAAAGTCCGGACGGCCTCGCCTGTGCGCTACCTCATAGCTCGAACGCTCCACAGCGCGGTACGTAAGCCCCAGGTTTTCTCGCACCTGTCGCAGACAGATGCCTGGCACCATAGTGACCCCCAACCCAAGTTTGATATCTGGAAGGGGCTCTATACTATATTAAAGTGATAATACATTGTTCTGCAAACAGAACAAGCGACCCTTCCTCCCGGCCGCCCGTCAAACGTTTTGTCCGCCGCTTGACTTGTTCTTCCCTGCATGGAACGATGCCGTGCTTTTTGATTGACCTCGCGCAATTTGCAGCGCGTGCATCGAATTGAACCGGGCCAATCTGTGACGCCGATATCGAGACTCCTCCGCGACCCTTTCAAACGCCTTCTCTTCGAATTGGGAGCAGGTTACTACGCCCGCAAGCTCGCGACCGGCCCCGAAGCAGACTTGAGGTCCGATTTTGTTGAATTCTTAAATTTGCCGCCCGCGAGCGAAGGAAAACCCCGCCTTCGCATCCTCGATGTTGGCTGCGGGCCGGGACATGTGGCGCGTGCGCTGGCTCGTCGCGGCTATGACGTTACGGGAGTGGATCGCGGCTGGCGTCTTCTTCGCATCGCACGGCGCCTCGCAGCGCGCGAAGGCGTCGAGGTACGATTTGAATCCTCGGCATCCGATAAGCTCTCGTTTGCCGACGCTTTCTTCGATTGCGCGATTGCCACCGGCGTCATTTACTGGGTCGAGCATCCCGATGCAACGCTTCGCGAAATGGTCCGCGTCACCCGCCCGGGCGGCTTCATCGCCTCGCTCGACCCTCACGCCTCGATGTCCATCCCGCGCGTGCGGATCTACAATTCAGAACACCACCTCAATCGCCGCGATGCGCGCAAAATGATTGCCTGGGCCACCTCTGCCGAGTTCAATCGCCGCTTTCAGGAAACGAAGTTGCGTGATTTGCTGACGCATGCCGGCCTCGCGAATCTCACCCTCGAACACCGCCTCGACGGTATGGTTTGGTTTTCAAAGGGTTTCATCCCGAACCGCGCGTGAGCCTCGAAGAAACCTGTTATCCTTGTTTTCTCATCAAAGTTGAACGGGAGAATGAATGAAGCGAGCCTTCGGGCTGTTCCTGGTTCTTGCATGCGGACTCGCCGTCGCCGCGCATCAGTCTGCCTCTCCGCAGAAATCGGTCGCGCCGCCCGCGGCCGCTTCCGCGCAAGCCGCGGCGGGCTCGAACCCTGCGTTCCTCCGGGCCGCCGATGAAGTGCTCGGCCAAATGAGCAAACTCTTGAGCCTGCCCATCAAAGAGCCGCTCAAGAAAAGCCTGCGTTCGAAGCAAGAGATCCGCGCCTACCTCGTCCGCGAAGAAAAGGAAGACAAGAACGATGCGCAGCGCTACGCCGACGCGAAAACGCTCGAGGCCTTCGGCTTGATTCCCAGTGGATTTCCCCTCGACGCCTTCATGATCGACGTGCTCACCGACCAGGTGGCGGGCCTCTACGACCCGAAGGCGAAAGAGTTCTACATCGCCGACTGGATTCCCGCGGACGAACAGCGCGCCGTCATGGCGCACGAATTAACCCACGCGCTCGAGGATCAATCCTTCCACATCGATCCGTGGATCAAGGCGGCGCGCCCGAATGACGACGCCGAGCTCGCTCGCGAATCGGTCAGCGAAGGCTCTGCTCTCGCGGCCATGTTCGATTACTCGCTCCAGGACCAGAAAATCAGCGTCCGCGACATGCCCGACATTTCCGCCATCATCCGCACCGGCGCGCTCGCGGAGATGGACAAAGACCCCAATCTCGGCAAAGCGCCAATCTTCATTCGCGACGAGCTCCTTTTTCCCTACCTCGCGGGCACCACATTTTCTCAGGCGTTCCTGAAAGCCCATGCCGGCTGGAGCGATCTGAAAATCTTGTTCGAAAATCCCCCCGTCTCGACGCAACAGATCATTCATCCGGAGCTGTATCTTTCCGGCGTGAAGCCCGAAAAAGTTTCCTTTCCGGAATGGAAGGGTATCGTCCCGTCCGATTGGAAGCTCCTCGAAGAAAACGTCCTGGGTGAATTTGGCCTCGCGGAAGTCCTGAAACAATTCCTCGGTCAGAGTCGCGCCGACATGCTTTCTTCCGCATGGGCAGGTGATCGCTACGCCACATTTGAAAACGCGAAGACGAAGGAAACGCCGCTTGTTTTTCGCGTCTCTCTCGATAATGCGGACGACGCGGCGCGATTCTTCGGTCAATACAGCGAAGTTCTCGAGCTGAAATACAAAGTTCGGAAGGATCTCTTCCGCCGCCCGAATTTCTTCCAATTCCAAACCGATTCGGGCGGCGTTTTCCTTCGCTGCGTGGGGACGACGTGCTTGTCCGTCGAAGGCGCAACTCGCGAAACGTACGACAGCATCAACCGCGCGATCGGCTGGCCTCCCGCGCTGGCTCCAACGGCCATCACCATTCCGAAATCCACAGCTCAATTGGAAAGATTAAATCGCGGCTCATCTGGATTCAATCTCGCGGTCATCGGCCGGTAGAATCTCAGGCGCGTTCAGGTTCGCGCGGCCTTTTGCCGCCGGCGCGGCGCCGAAGTGGTGCCGGGGAACATTTCAGTCGGCGAGTCCCATTCCGGCCGTGTCGGCGCGGTGTAGAACCATCAGCGTTTGGTCGTCTGCCTGCTTTGTTCCAGCCGAAAAGCCTTGTACGTCTTTGAGGCATGCTGCGAGGAGTTCTCGCGGCACCCAGCCATGTCTTTCGCCCGCGGCTCGCGAGATCTGCGCAACACCATATTCGGCGCCGCTCGGATTGCGCGCCTCGGAAATTCCATCCGTGAAGAGCAGCAGGCTGTCTCCGGGCTCGAGTCGCACCCGGCGAATCGTATAGCGGCTCGTTGAAAACATTCCGAGGGGAAGTCCGGTAGCGCCAACCTGATTCACACCGCCCTTGCTCACGTGAAGAGCAGGGGAATGGCCCGCGCTGCCGATTTCGAGTTCGCCGGCGCGGCCTGCGCGTCCGCATATGAGCGTGGCATATTGTCCCGCAATCGTGCTTTCGCAGAAAACGCGATTGGCCAATTCCAGCAGCTTGTCGAGTTCCAACCCCACTCCCGAAAGGCTGCGGAACATCGCATGCAAGTGCGTCATCAGAAGCGATGCCGCCACGCCCTTGCCCGCCACGTCACCAAGAAGAAACACCAGCTTGCCGTCGCCGTTCGAAGGCAGAATTAGATCGCAATAGTCGCCGCTCACAACTCCGGCGGGCTTGTATTCGTACTGAATGTGCCAATCCTGAAAGCGCACGTGCGGCTCGGGAAGCAATCCGCGTTGGATGCGCGCCGCAAGTTCGAGATCGCGTTCGAGAGCGCGCTGCTCGGCTGTCGAAAGATGATCCAGGCACAATCGGACAAGCGGATCGGCGATCAGCCGCTCTTTCTCGATCGAATCGTTGCATACCTCGCAAATCCCGTACGTTCCCTCATCCATTCGGTGGATCGCCGAATCCACTTCCTGAAGCAAGTCCATGAACGGAGCCGCCGCCGGTGTGGCAGCGGACGCGGTCGTCAATTCTTCGCGGCGTTTTTGAAGCTGTTCGCGCAAATACGGTTCACTCACTCTTGCCATAATTTTTTCCTCCGCGTCCGATGTTCTCGCGGTTCTTGCGGCGGCGCTATCCGGTTCCGGCATTGAATTTCCCCTTACTTGAGGCTCCTAATTGGATTCACCCGCGAGCTTCTTTGATTCCGATTCCATCGTGTCGAGCAGCGTTCTTCCGGCCTTCCGCTCGAGCCGCGCCAGTCGGTGTTCGAATTTCGTCCGGCTTTGGCGGTAAGCGCTCGCGGCGATGATGCCCTGCCGGTTTGCGCGGCAAAGCTCCGCAATCGCGTTGCGCGCAATGGCGGCGGCGCGATACGGCTCGCGCTCGTGGTGCTCGTAATAGATCGCCAATTGCTCGTACGCTTCAAAACCTTCTCGCGAGTTCCCGAGCATCCCCTCCCACAGGTCTCTCGCCAGTGAATGATCTCCCTCGCGCTTTGCGAGGCGCGCCAGTTGCCGCCGCGCGGCGCGATCGGTTTCCGGCGGAAGCTCCGTTGCCAGCGAACGCTCGTAAAGTTTTCGTGCGCGAATCGTTTCGCCCCGGCGCTCGCAAATCCGCGAGACGCCGAATAGTTCGAGCCCGTCTCTTCCGTGCGTCTCCGCATCGGCCAACAGAGAAACCACGCGCCCGGAAAGCCCGGCCAGCCCTCGCAGGTCCATCTGGTTATGATGAAAAACAGGAACGAGAGGCTCCGGCGGGCCGCCGCGCAAAAAATCAAAATACATTTGCGGAATCAGCTCGGACATTACGTCCGTTCCGCGTTTCCATCCGAGGACGTGGCGTTCGAGATCCTGCAACCGTACCGAACCCAGCCGCAGGCGCCACAGATTCCGCGCCGGGTGTAGAAAATCAAGATGCGCCCGCGGTACCGGCGGGCGGATCGAGCGCGTCATCCGGTAGCGCGTTTCGAGCAGCGGCCAGTCGAACGATTTTCCGTTGAATGTGACGAGAACCTGCCGCTCGGCCAGCCGTTCCGCGAGCGCCACAAGAAGCGAATGTTCTTCGCTGTGGTCCCGCATGAAAAATTGCTCCACTTCGAGCCCGCCCGCATCCCACCACGCGATTCCCACGAGGAAAGCGTACGTTCCAGTCCCTCCCGCGAGCCCGGTCGTCTCCGTGTCGAGAAAAAGCCACTGCTCCGGATCTGCAACTTCCTCCGGCGCGCCAGGCGCCAGTAAACGCATCGCCATCGCATTCGGCTCGCAGCCGTTCGGTTCGGGGAACCACCGCCGCAGCGCCAGATGTTCGCCAAACCGGTTGCGCTGCGTCGCCGCTCCAAGAATTTGTGCAAGCCGCTCCGCACCCTCTGGGATGTCCGGCGTTGTGCCGCGCTGCGGTTCGCCAGCGCGCTTCCTCCCGGGTCTCAAGGCCGCGATCCCCGCAAATTTATCGTGCGTCGTTGAACTCATCGCCGGTTTAGGTCAGCCCCAATTTTCTCTCCGTGTCTTTGCGTCTCTGTGGCACACAATCTCGCTAGCCGCACAGCCGCTCGAGTATCGCCAGTGCCGCTTCCTTCGTTCGCTCGCTTTTTTCTCCTGCCGGGCCCACGCACGAAGGGCAACCCTTCTCGCACGGGCACGCCGAAATCAGCTCGCGCGTCCGCTGCAAGAGCAATTCGTGCACGCGGAAGAGAGGTTCGCTGAATCCGATTCCCCCGGGATACGCGTCATAGAGGTACAAATTCGGCTCGAAGAATTCTTTCATCTGCGACGGATCGTTCGTCGCCGTCGTAAATTCCTGCCACTCGGTTTCGATGCCGGGGCTTGGCGGCCGTTCGCCGACTGCCGTCCCAAGATCCCGCCGGTCGCACATCAGGAGCAGCGTCGCCATGGATTCGAGCGCGTGCAGTAGCCCGAATATCCCGCTCTGCCGGTCGGACAGCGCAAAGGGCAATCCGGCGAGCAGTTTGTTTTCGAGCGTGATCCAGAACGCCGTCGTGTGCATTTCATTTTCCGGCAATTCCAGTTTTCCCGCGCCGACATTTTCGTTTGTAAAAAATTTGATCTTCTTGAATCCCACCACCTGCGAACGCACCAGCACGTCTCCGTGCGCCTTTGCTGCCGGACCTGCCATGCGCTCCTCTTCCGCCATCTCGAGAATGCGCACCTGCGTGTATCGAATCGCGTCGGTGTAATAGTCCACGTTCACGCGCTTCACGTACGCCTTC
>JBAWGF010000094.1:0-9846 GCA_049592615.1 Candidatus Acidiferrales bacterium | reverse complement strand
GCGCGAGGCGCGCAGCGAGCGTGAATGGCCCTGTGACTCCAGCCATGAGAATCGATTCATCGCGCAAGAGCGAATTGAGCCGGCGAATTACTTCGAGGGCGACCGGGACACGGCCGCTCTTCGCTGCTTCCTCGGGCGAGCGGAGTCCGGCCGGGATTTCGCCTTTTGGCGAACTCTGCGGCCAGTGGATGGATGGCGGCTTTTCATCCGATTCCCAGCGCAGCTCCGCGCCGAGGGCTTCCACTTCGAGGAATGGATCGAAGTAACACGCGAGACCATCGGAGCGCAGAGGCCCGCGGATTTGGCGAAGCGAGTTTGAAATTTTTGTGGGATTCGTGAGATAGGTGCGGAGCGGAATATTTTCGACTCGCGCGCCGAGTGAAAAGACGATCGGCAGAAAAAGCGGACGCGCCGGGGGGGTCCCCTGCAAGAGCCCTTTGACAATCTGGCGAGGCGTGGAATTCGCAGCCATCGCTCAGGGGCGGAAGATTGGGCCGAGAGGTTTGCCATCCGGCCAGGAACCGTACCACTGCAAGATTTCTTGCGGCGGACTCTTCTGGTTCCACTCTTTGTGGAATTCGTCGTAGGATTTACCGCGCGCCAGGCGGGCCTTGCGCTCGTCATCTCTTAGCTGCTTCGTTTTCGCGGCGTCGATCTTGTGGCGTTCGGGATCGTAGGCAATCCGGTAGATATTTTGCGCGGTCCAGTCCGAGATGATGTTTTTCCGCAAGTCTTCGATGATTTCTTTGGGGTCGCGCTCAAGCGGGTCGCCATAGCCGGGACCGCCGCCGCTGAATCCAAACAACAGATCGCCCTCATCGAAAACCTTCGGTTGGCGCGCGACCTGCTCGTAGCTCCAATCGCCCGTGATTGTTTTCCCCTCGAGGATCTCGCGATGGTCCATGGATAGTTTCGGGTCACCACGCTTCATTTGAGCGAGCAAGCCGGCTTTTCGAACGCTGATGCCGGGAATGGGCGCGGACGCGTAGCCGCCAAAGAGCGGCTGGCCGAGCGGAACCTTGCTGCCGTTGCCCATGCACATCGAGACGAGCGCCGGAACTTTGTGAATCATCCATTGTTGGACGCCGCCGGAACCGCCGCGATGACGGCCGGGGCCGCAGGAATCTTTCCAGTGCTGCGAGAGTGTGACGGTGACGGGCAGCTCACTTTCGACTTGCTCGGAATCGGGCGCGCGGCCGAAGGCGCACCACGCAAAGCCGTAGGCGTCCATCCCGTCGGTGGATGCGCGGCCGCCCTGCCCCTGCGTGTTCAGCGAAAACGAGAGGACGTCCGAGACGGCGAGATTCCATTGCGAATGGCCGGCGCAAATCTGCGAGGTGTGCTGGCTGCCGGGAGACGCCGCGACCTGGCGCCAAAGGGCCTCGCTCGAAAACGTCATTTTCGCGAAGCTGTTGTGCGTGGCGCAGCGCGCCTGCATTCCGACGTAAACGCAGCAACTGGTTGCGGCGTTGTGGCTGGGGTTGACAATGGAGCCCTCGGGGAAATCGAAATCAATCGGCGCAAAGGTGGAGCTGCAGATCGGCAGGTCGTGAAAAACATATTCGTAAATGAAATTGGCGATGTGGCCGACGACGGCCTGGGGGTGAACGTTGTAGGAGGAGGGATTTTCCGGCGACGTGCCGTGGAAATCGAAGGTGAGCTTGCCGTCGCGCTTGATGAGCGTGAGAAAGCAGGCGCGGACGAGAGCGGGCATCCATCCGATCGCGTCGTTGAAGACGACCGCGCGGAATTTTCCGTCGGGGAAGGATTTGATCTTCTTTCTCGCGGCGGCTTCGGCGGTGTCGGACATCTTGCGGAGCAGGCCGACGACAAAATCGGGGCCGCGTCTCTCGACAAGTTCGAGCAAGCGGATGCGGACGCGGTCGGCCGTGGTGCAGCGTGCGCGAAGATCGGAGATGAACATAGCGGGCGCGCGCAGGCCATACACGGAATAGAATTCGAGGAAATCATTCCGGAGTTCGAAATTTTCACCGATCTTGATCGGCGGCATGTTGAGCCCTTCGTCGTAACGCGATTTTGCGCTGACGGGCATGCCGCCGGGCTCGATGGCGCCCGTTTCGGTGGTGTGCAGCGCCGCCGAAGACCATGCGAGCAATTTGCCGTTGTGAAAAATCGGCATGAGCGCGACCTGGTCGGGATTATGGATGCCGCCATAGAGTGCGTCGTTGGTGTACCAGATGTCGCCATTGCGAATGCCGGGGTTCTGTTCGTAATACTTCAGGATGAACTTGATGACAATCGGTTGAATGATGGCGTGCAGATAGGTGCCGCACGATGCGTTGATGAGATCGCCGCCGGCAGTGAAGATGGCGACCATCGAATCACCGGAAACGCCGAAGTAGCTGCGCGAAGCGCGGACGAAGACTTCCATTGCTTCGTCCAGAATGTCGTTTGTAATTTGCACGCCGATTTCATAGTCGCCCTGCGGAACCTTTGCGGCGCATTCCTTTTCATACGCTTTCGCAGGGGCGGGTTTCAGCCACGCCAGTTTTTCGGCTAAAGTTGGAATCGGCATAAGTCTCCTTCGATCCCGCCGGGCTCACCCCTCAAGAATGCCAAGCCCGCGTTCATCAATCGAAAAATGCATCGCCGGAGGAACGACGATGGTGGTGTATTCGCCTTCGAGAACGGCGGGGCCGTCCAACGCGTTTCCGGGGCGCATGGATTCGTAAGCAAAGATCGGCGTCGCGCGGAATTCACGGAAAGCCTGCCAGTAAACGGGCCGCTCGCCCTTTCGAGCTGTGGAGGGGTCGTGTCCCTCAAGCGGCATCCTCGGCATGTAAACTTTCTGTGTCGGGACGATCGCTTTCAGGATGAAGCTCTCGACAAAAATCCCACCCTCCGGATTTACGACGAACGGGCTGAACGCTTCGCTGAATTCCTTGTTGAAGGCGTCGCAGACGGCGCGAACATCTTCGGGTCTTTCGAGAGACAGGCGCGGCGAAAGGGCTCGTTTCACGTGGAACTGGCCGCCGTAGAGCATGTCGAGTTCGAGGATGAAAGAGGCGCGATTCGGATCGAGGCCGTCCCCGACCAAATCTCTTCGCGCCTGCTCCATGAGCGATTCGACCGTCTGGTTGAATGCGGCGTATTCCTCGGTAAGTTGCTGAACGCCGGGAGTCATGAGTGTGAGTTTTTTTGAAGCTTCGTAAACGTGCATGATGTCCATCGTCGAGGAGCCATAGGCGCAGAAGACGGGAGAAAACGGAAACGTCACAGCTTTCTTGATGTCGGCTTTGTAGCCTTCGGCGTGCGTGGCGCCGGCTCCGCCGCCGACGAACAAGATGAAATCCTCCGGGCTGTATCCGCGGAGATGCACTTCCTTCATGATGGCGGAGGCCATGTTGCCGTTGACGATCTTGCGGATGATCGTGGCGGCTTCTTCGACGCTCAAGCCGAGGGGTTTCGCGATCTTGTCGCGGATCGCCTGAATCGAGTGGTTCTTGTCGAGCCGCGTCCTGCCGCCGGAGTAGTAGTCCGGATTGATGTAGCCCAGAACGACGTCGGCGTCCGTGACCGTGGGTTCGGTTCCGCCGAGATTAAAACATGCGGGGCCGGGCATGGAACCGGCGCTGCGCGGACCGACTTGCACCTGATTGCGTAGCAGCGGATTGAGCGAGGCGATCGAGCCGCCGCCCGCGCCGATGGAGAGCGTCTTGATCATCGTGATGCCGACCATCCAGCGGTCTATGATCGGGCGGAAGTCGTAGCTGCGGACGCTGTCTTTCACGACGAGGCCGACGTCGAAACTCGTTCCGCCCATATCAGTCATGACGACGTTTTCGTAGCCAAGCGATTTTGCGACGTGATGCGCGCCCATCAGGCCGGAAACGGGCCCGCTATTGAACGTGCGGCAGGCGGTGGTACGGAAAACTTCAGCGATGCCGCCGGAGCTCTGGATCATCAGCAGCGGCTTTTTGTAGCCGCGCTCGCGCAATTTATCCCACATGGCGGAAAGCTCGATCTGCATGGAGCGCTGGAGATACGCGTCGAGGATCGCGGCAAGCGAGCGCTCATATTCCCCGAGTTTCCCGACGACCTGGCCCGCTAGAACGACCGGCATGTAACCGATGTGATATTCCTTGTATTCGTCGCGAATGATTTCTTTCACACGGCGTTCGTGGACGGGATTCAAAAAGCCCCAGAGAAGGCAAACGACAAAGCCGCGCGCGCCCTGCGCGACAAGATAGCGGACTTTCTTCCTCACATCGTTTTCGTCGAGCGGCCGAATGACGTGGCCGCCGGAGTCCACGCGCTCCTTCACGCCGACGATCATGTCGCGGGGAATGAGCGGATCGGGTTTTTTCTGAATGGCGAGATTTCGGCGCTCGGAGACGCGCGTGCCGTCGATCCACTGCGCGCCGCGGCCGATCAGCACAACATCTTCATGGCCTTCCGTGGTGATCAATCCCAGGCGCGGGCCTTTTCTTTCGATGAGGCGGTTCATGGCGATCGTGGTGGAATAGCGGATCATGTCGATGGACGGCAGAAGCTCTTCCATCTTCATGCCGATGGCGCCGGCGCCTTCTTCGATGACGCGCGAGAAACAGACGGAGAGGTCGTACGGAGTCGTCGGAACCTTTTTGATCAGGGACTTCCCGCCGACGTTGAGGACTAGGTCTGTGAATGTCCCGCCGACGTCTATATCGATCGAATTCATTCGGCGACCTCGATGCGATGCTCGCGAATGACGAACTCACCGGAGCGCAAACGTTCCTTCAACCGATCGATATCAATTTCGATGTCGTGCGTGAGCGGATGTCCCGGCGGCAAGTATTCGGTTTCGATCTGCGTGCCGCAGCCCGGGCAGTAGTATTCAACAATGCGGACCCAAAGGGGATCGGGGGAGAAACTGAAGTCTCCGGTGACCAGCGGCGGATGAATTTCCCGCGGATCGCGGTCATGAAGCAGGCAGACCTTCTTGTAATTTTCGCGCGCGGAGCCGAGTGCATGATCGCAGCGGTTGCAAATCCACTTTTCGGCGTCAACGTCGAGATCGAGATACTCGGTAATGCGAATGCGATTTTTTTGTTCAGAAGCCATACCCGTCCCCTTAATACCCTAGTGCCGCCTAAGATTTTCTTAAACGCCGGCTGAGTGCCCCGTTTCCGAAGCGGTCAATCACCATTACCCAACCCTCCGGGATGAAATAAGTGGTGTTCGCGTCCTCGAGCACCCCGGGTCCTTCGACAAGATTGCCGGGCTGCAAAGATTCCCAGCGATAAACCGGAGCTTCACCACCGAGACCGCCCCAGTGAACCCGCCGCAAACCCACACGAGCGTGCGATGATTCAGTAGCTTGCAGCGGGCGCTCCACGAGCTGGGGCTTTGACATCGGCTTTTTCACACGGACGCGAATCAGTTCGATGGCGACGTCGCCGCTCTGCGCCCCTGCGGAAATTCCGAGTCCGGCGGCAAGCGCCGCTTGCAATCCCCGGGCGTTGGTAAGCGATGTTTCAGGGATTCGCACCGGGATCGAACGTGAACCATTCCTCGAGACTTCAAACTCAATTTCGAAACTCAGGTCATCCGGCCGAATGCCTTCGCCGAGCAGGTCTTTGATCCCTTCTGCTTTCAATTCTTCTATCGTCTGGCGAATCCGAGTCATGCCAGCGTCCGAAATCGGGGTGTCGAATACGGTGCGCTCATACACATGGCAGATGTCCGAGACAGACGAACCGAAGGCGCTGAACACAGGTCCCAGCGAAAACAACTGGACACGATCGAGCCCCGCCTTTTCCGCCACACCGCAAGCAAAGAGGCCGCCGTTACCTCCATAAGCAAATAAAGTGAATTTCGAGAGATCGAGTTTAAGCTCCTTGCCGGCGAGCACGATCATTTCCGCCACGAGTTCAAATGCGCGGTTGATGACCGCGCTCGAAGCTTCTTCGATCGAGTAGTGCAACGGACGCGCCACAAATTCTTCGATTGTCTTTCTCGCGAGCTCGCCGTCAATCGATTTTGTGCCACCGAGAAAGTATTCAGGGTTGATGAGTCCCGCGGCGACAAACGCATCAGTAAGCGTAGGCTGATCCCCACCGAGTCCGTAGCACGCGGGGCCGGGGTACGAACCTTTGCTTTCAGGACCAAGTTGGATCAACGGCGCCCCAGCGTCACCTGCGATTTTCACGACGCTGCCGCCGCCGAGTGCAATCGAACGGAGATCCGGCAGCGAGATCTCGACAGGAATGCCGAAGAAATCGGACGGCTTGCGGTAAATCGGCTCGCCGTTTCGCAGGACGCTGACCTTCGCCGTGGTCCCTCCGATATCCATCGCAATCACGTCGTTCAACCGATACGCCCTGGCGAGATAGGCGCTGCCATGAATGCCAAGAATCGGGCCGGACTCGATCGTGTCAATCGCCTTTGTCTTCACGATGCCGGCAACTCCGCCATTGATGTGACTCACGAGAAACGAACCGGCGTAGTGAGATGTCTCGCGCAGTTCGTCTTCCGCTTTGAATAATGTGGCGGCGAGCGCGCCGTGCGTATAGGCGTTGATCAGCGCGGAGTAGGTACGTGTGCGGTCGTCCGACGATTTCGAGATGTCGCTTCCGGCGAGAACCGGGACGGAGCCGAGAAAATGATCGGGATATTGCTGATCGATCACGCGCTTCATCGAGATTTCCCGCTCGGAGTCACGATGGGATCCCTTCAAGCTGATGCAGATCCGGCGAACTCCGCTTTCGAGGAGGGAACGAGCCGCGTTCATGATCTCGGTTTCACCAGCGGCCCCGTCGAGTCCGATCACGTCCTTTTCAGCGAGAAGCTTGTCCAGAACGATGCTGCGGGATTCTGCGCCGTACAAATTTCGCTCGTTGCCGCTCGAAACGAGGACGCCGATTCGGGGCCCGCGCTGCTCAGCCAGGACGTTTGAAGTGATGGTGGTGGACCATCGGATGAGGTGGATGTTTTCGAGGAAGTCGCCAATGTCCGTAAATCCGAGCTTTGCTCCGGCCTGCGCCAGACAGTCGAAAAGGCAAACCGTGAGATCGTGGGGCGTGGTATCGACCTTGGCGCAAAGGACTTTTTCACCATTGGTGAAAATGCCGTCCGTCAAAGTTCCGCCAACGTCTATGTCAACCGTCCACACGAGGACCTCACCCCGCCGTTGAATTGAGATTTTTCAAAAGCTCTTCCGATTTCATGGTCCAGCCGAAAAACGATTCCACATTGAAGAGCGTCGCTTCCTGCGCGCTCGGCGGACCCGCCTGCATCGCACCGTCCACCAGAAGTATCGGCCAGTAATCGAGGAAATAGGCGTCGCGTAAAGTGGATTCCACGCAAACATTTGTGGCGATGCCAACAAAAAAGAGATGAGTGATGCCACGAGTGCGCAGTAAAGAATCGAGAGACGTTCCCGCGAAGCCGCTGTAGCGGGTCTTGACAACCACGATGTCGTCGCCCTCCGGCCGCAACTCATTCACGATGGCGAAGTCCCACGTGCCTTCCGTCAGAATTTTTCCTCTCAGTTCCGGGCGTTGATTCATCAGATGCATGCCAAGTTCTTTATGCCAGTTGGGAGACCTGGGCCCGCCGCTATTGCTGAGATCGGGTTTGTAGCCCATCTGCAAATAGACAATCGGGATTCCCTTGCGCCGCGCAGCTTGCTGAAGAGTCTGAACGGCTCGAATAACTCTCTCAGCCCCGGAGATGTCGATTCCTGCGATGTCAAGCATGCCGCCTTTGCTGGCGAACGCGTTTTGCATGTCCACGACAACGATGGCCGACTTTTTGAAATCGACATCGATGGGCTCCGGCTTTGCATCCAGCTTCGGCATTTTTCCATTCACCACCTGCGCGGCAATCCTAATCGCGCCCGGCTTCGACGATCTTTTCCGCAAATCCCTTCGGATTCGTGAAGATCACCTGGTGACTTCCCGGCATCTGCACCAGGCGATAAAGTCCCAGGCGGCTTGACATGCGAGGATGCCATCCCCATTCCCCTTGCGGAAGCGCCATATCCTCCGTGCAGTTGATATAACTTTTCGGGATTTGCAGAGAATAGAATTTTTTCATATCCAACTTGTCTTTGCAGGGTTGGAACGGCTCAGGCGAAAGATTTGCATACGCCGCTTTGGCCGTTTCGAGGTCGGCGTCGTTGATAAATGCGTCGCGCCAGATGGGAAACGGCAGCATGACGGTGCCATCGGCCGATTCGCGGGACAACTGGTCGAACAAGGCGGCGTGGTGCGGGGGAATCTCGTCAGTCAGGGAATTTCCGCCCTTCAGTACAAAACCATTGGCAAAGACGAGGCGCCGGATCCTATCGGGAATGGCTTCCGCCACCTTCGAGATGATCGTGCCGCCGAAGCTGTGTCCCACGAGAACAAAATCGGTGAGCGAGTGGCCGACGATGAAATCCACAATCGACTTCGTACACTGCGCGTGATTGACATTTTTAGCAGCCGATTTTCCGTGGCCTGCGATGGTGGGAGCAAAAACTTTGTGCCCGTTGCCACTCAAATGCCGGGCCGTCGCCTCCCACGCCGCTCCGTCGTGCCAGGCGCCGTGCACCAAGACGAATGTTCCCATGAACGAATCTCCCAGGAAGATCGGGTCAAAAATGATTTTGCAATCCAGTGCCAGTGTGACCTGAATGCAGGGTCATGGAATTTCCGCCGGCAAGTCCCGCGATAATAGTCCGAACCCTTCGAAATTCATCCTAAAAATTTGGCGGGAGCGATTCTGGATTCCTGCAGTGGTCCACTTGCCTCAAACGGTTCATCGAACGGTTGCTCTCGAGCGCGTCGTGCTCACAAGAGGTCCTCGCCGGCGGGGGAGGGGGGTGGACGCGTATTGCGCGCGACATTTCGCACCCCCGCCGAGGAGAGCCTCACGAGAGACTTAGAAAATAAACTTTACTGCGAACTGGAGCTGCCGCGGATTCAGCATCGTCCTCGGCAAACCGAAGTTCGGGTTGGGGTTCGACGGAATAAACAAGAAAGCGCCAGATGACTCCGGGAAATCGGCGGCGATGGGAGTTGGTGCAATGCTCCCGCCCGGCACATTGATCCCACCGTTTGGACAAGCAGTGGACGCAGCTCCGGCCTGGATTGCGCGGCTCATGGCGTCATTGTAGTGGCGAGGAATTCCTCCACCGCAGAAAACAGGCGAGCCATAAATGGACGTCACCTCATCCACGTTTGGCCGGTTGAGGAGGTTAAAAGCATCGAAGCTGAGATCCAGCTTCATGCGTTCCGAAATATGGATGAGCCGTGAAAGGTGGAAGTCCCACGAGTAGAAGGGATCGCCGGTGTAAGTGTTTCGCGAGACCATCGTTGTGCAATTGCTTGCGGTAGGACAGTCGCCCGAGAGCGGCGCAGCCACGCGATCCGTTGCGCCACCCGCGATGTCGTTGAGAGTATTGGCGCCGTAGAACAGCGTGAAGGGCCTGCCGGACTGCAGCGTGATGATGCTGCTGAGAGTGAAATGCCGCAAGAAGCTGCTTTCCGGCGGCGTCACCGTAAAGTTTGTTACGAAGTGGTGGCGAACGTCCTGGTTTGAATTCGAACGCTCCGCGGCGTAATCGAACTGGTTTGGAGGCAGGTTAATGAACGTCGTGAAGTTGCCGTTGTCGATTACATGCGAGTAGGTGTAGTTGGCGTTTAGATTGAAAAGCTTTCCCCACTTCTCGATCACCGAGATCGTCAAGCCGTGATAGACGGCATTGGCGACGCCGTTGTTGTAATCGAGAAGTCCGGCGCTCAATGTTTGCAAGCCGGTGCCCAAGGCACCCTCAAAGAAGGGCCCCACTCCTGCAAGCGCGCCGGAGCCCAGCGTTGGTCCACCGGTGGCGCACGTCGAGAAGGAACCGTTTGCGTT
>JBAWGF010000093.1:0-8388 GCA_049592615.1 Candidatus Acidiferrales bacterium | reverse complement strand
TGGGGTGAAGTCGTAACAAGGTAGCCGTAGGAGAACCTGCGGCTGGATCACCTCCTTTCTAAAAGAAAAGGGAGCACGACCTGCCTCGGTGGCAGGTACGACTCTCCATCCCGGATCTCACGACCCGGGACGTTCGGTTCTCAAGTTAGCCCTTCGAAACCGCCACAGGCGGATTCGCAGGATAAACGGGTTCTGGTTTGTCTCATCCGAAGTCAAAGAGCCATTAGACGAACGAAAGCTCCGTCCCGGTAAAACGGGACGGAGCTTTTTGTTTTTGCGCGCGCTATCTTGCGGGGCCGCGAACGAAAACTTTTTCGGCGGCGGAGATTTCCACGTTGTGCTGCTCGGTGCGCACGCGGATCGGGCGAAGTTCTCCCTTGGGTTTTTTGCTGCGAGGGATCGAGAACGTGAGGAGGAATTGATTCTTCAGCACCATTTCCAACTGCTGGAGATACGGCCCGAACGAAATCGGAGTCTGGGTTCCCTGGAAGAAGGCTTCGCCGCCGGTGGCATCCGCGATCCGCGAAAGATTCGATTGGCCAAGGTTGATGCGAAACATATTGCGGCTGGCGCGGCCCACTCCGGTGACGTAGAGCGTGTGGATCATGATGCCGGCCTTCTGCGCACGGTCCATGGTTGATTGCACGTCCGTACTGGTCGGGATGTCACCACGGAAGCGATCGATCCCGTCGGCGATGAGCAGGATTTCGCGGCGCATGCCAGTGGCGGGCCATCGCGACATCAGGTCCATCACCGAAAGATAGACGCTCGAAATTCCGCCACCGACCCCGAAAGGCAGCCGCAGCGATTTGGCAACCGCCTCATGGTCCGTATTGAATTGCGAAGCGGCCTGCACGGTGCCGTTGCTCGCGTAAAAGAGGCCGATGCCGGCTGTCTTCGGCTGAGACTTGATGAAGGTTGTCAGGTCGCTGAGTTGAAGGCCCAGGTCCGTGCTTGAGGAATCATCGATCACGATGGCCAATTCGAGGCCGGCCTTGTCTCCCTGCGCGGGAATCCATCCGGTGACGTTCAGGCGATTCTTAGCTTCGTGGACGATCACGTCCTCCTTACCGATGGCGGGGGGCGGAGTAAATTTCGGGCCGAGAACGGTGACGACCGTGGTGATCGGCACCGTTTCCGCCGAACTTGCCTTCTCTTGAGCGAATACAGAAAGTGCGCTGCCCAAAATCACTGTGGGAATCAGAAGCAAAACGAACCCATAAAATCGCCGGCTCATGTCAGCCTCCTCAGTCGAAACACCCACATCCATGTTACGCCCTGCAAAAGTTAGATGAAAGAAGAAGGAGGGTTTGCCGCGAAGCGGCGACAAATCTCAAGAGCGGCTCAAATTTGCGAAAATTCGATTCGATGGTTTTTGGAGTCGATGGAAACTGCATAGTCGTGAAGGAATCGGTACCCGAAATGTCCTGTTGGGACGGATTCGAGGAAAGCAATTTGGGGATTCTGAAGCGTATATTTCCCCCAAGTAATCTTCCCATCGAGCGTGGCGCCCCAGATCGTGAGTTCTCCGGAAACAAGCCGGGCGCGCCCGATCCGCCCGGCCTCGCCTTTACAATTTGGGCTGGCTCGCTGTGGCGCGCGAGATTGTGATCAATAGACGAGCGAAAGATGCTTGCGCCGCTCGACCCACTCTTCGCTCGCAAAAATATGCGGCGTCAGCTCGATGAGGCGAGGCAGCATGTTGAAAACCGCGACCGGGCCCCACTCGGTTCCCTTGCGAGTGCGGAAGCCTTTGCGATTGAGCTCTTCGGCGACTTTCGTCAACGAGATGTCCTGAATGATGAGTTCCATCATCGAGAGAAGGAACTGCATTTCCACCGGATTGTCCTCAAGGCGTTCGCAATCGCCGGAGACGCGAGTTCCGAAGGGAGCTTCTTGCAGCCGCGGTTGCTGCTCCGGCTCCGCCCCTTCACTTTCGCGCTCCCATTCGACGCCGACCAAATGCCACCCCGCGCGCTCACGTTCGCGGAGATACTCCATTTCGATTGGGCCGGCGAATGATTCTCGTATGCGCTCCATCTTTGTCATCGTTTACTCTCCTTTCCGCGCCCTACAAATTTCAGTGACCGGTGAAGATCCAAAAAGCGAAATCGCGATTCGCTGCCCCGCGTCATTCGTAGGGCAGCGCAACGATCGGGGTCCACGCGCGCGGCGCGTCATGCTGGCGCCGTGCGAAAGTGCACCGGGGCGGAACTCAGCGTGATCCGCCCGCGGCTGCACGCGAAGCGCCCTGATGCTCGAGCCACGATTGCAGATTCGGTTCCTGATGCGTGCGGACATCGATGCATGTGTCAATCTGCTCGAGCGTCAACTGAAACGTGCGCTCCGAGGCTGCAACTTTGTGTTCGGTGAAAAACTCCTGAAATTCGTCGCGCTTGGCCTTGTCGCAGAAAACTCCGCCGATGCTCACAATCGAGCCTTCGCTATAGTTGCTGAGCTTGGCTTCCACCTCCGTCCAATGCTGGCGGATGAAATCCCACGCCAGTTGCCGGCCCGCCGGATTGGATATCACGGCGCCAATCACCTGCGGGGCATCCTGGGCGCGCATCTGCGGAGAAACGGCAAAGTTGAGCGTCCGCGTAAGCAAGGAAGGGTCGCTGAACAGGCACAGCGCCTGCCCCCACAGCAGAAATTCTTCCGGCGTCCTGATCTGCGCGAAGTGGCCGATGATGGCGTTGTAGAGCGCTTCATCGCCATCGCGCGCGGCGATGGGAAGCGCGGCAAAGAGGAGTGTGCGATCCGTCGATTCTCCTTTGAGCGCTTTGTTCACCAATTCGCGCGCCAGCTGAATAACTTTCGGGTCGCGCCCCACCCGCCCCAACAGGGTGAGCAAGGCGCCGCGGCGGGCGCGCGTCTCATCGGATTCGTTGGCGGCCGCAGTCCAACCAATTCTTTCCGCGACAGGTTCGAATGTAGTGCGCACCCATGCCTGGAACTCTGCGCGGTCCGCGTCATTCACGAGATAGTCGCCGGCAAAAACCATCTCGTCCCGGAGGTCGTCCATTACGGCCGTGGATGCGTCGTCGCTCATGTCGCGTGCGAGAGTCATGAAATCGCCGGCCTGGAGGCGATTTACGACAACCTGCGCCACCACGTCTTCAATGAGCATGTAGCGCTCGCCGGGCGAGAGGTCGCGCTCGGCCGAAGCAGTGAGGCGTCTCACGTTTTCAGAATCGTAGCTCGAGCGGTAATAGCCGCGGCCACCGGCATTGCCGTAAACGCCCGACGTGCATCCGGGGAGTTCGATCTGCTGCTCTTTCAAGGTCAGCAGCTCGCACTTCTCGGTCTTGCCGGACCTCAGGCAAACTGGAATCTCCCACTGTTCTTTCGAGCCCGCATCGAGCAGGGAGCGATCGTTGAAATAGCGCTGCTGCGCGAGCGTGACTTTCGTGTTTCCGCCGGAGCAAGCCGTTTTCAACGTGACGAGCGGCACGCCCGGCTGCTTGATGAATCCGGACATGATGCGGTTCACCGGCTTGTGCGAGACCTGCGCGATCTCATTCCAAAAATCCGCTGAAGTCGCATTTGCATAGGAATATTTCGCGAGGTAGGAGTTGACGCCTTTCCGGAAAGTTTCTTCGCCGACGTAGCCTTCAACCATCCATAGCACGGCAGCTGCTTTGTTGTAGGAGAGACTGTCGAACAACTCCTGAATCTCGCCAGGCGTTTCGGCGTGCGCCTGAATCGCGCGGGTTGAGCTGAGTGCGTCAGTTCCCATTGCGCCCGTGGCGGAGCGCACGCCGTCGGTCTCGTAATTCCACTCCGGCTTCCACGCTTCGACGGGCTTGAACGACATCCATGTGGCAAAGCCCTCGTTCAGCCAGACGTCGTCCCACCACTTCATCGTGACCAGATCGCCGAACCACTGGTGCGCCATCTCATGTGCAACCAGCTCCTTCGCAATGATTTTTCGAAGTTGGTACGAGGATCCCTTGGGATCCACGAAAATAAAATCGCGGGAAATGATGCAGCCCGTATTTTCCATGGCGCCCGCGGAGAAATCCGCGACGCCAAGGATATCCAGCTTGCCGTAGGGATATTTGATCCCGAAGTAGCGGTTGTAAAATTTCATGGTGTACTCGGCGACATCGAGCGCGAACGCGGCGTAAGGCTTTTTGTCGGGAACTCCACAGACACGAATCGGGATGTCGTCCGCGCTTCCTTCCGAGCATTGCCAATCGCCCACGACGAGGGCGACCAAATAGGACGACATTTTCGGCGTCGTCGAGAATTTCAGCGTGTGCTTGGTCTCTCCCGGGCCGGGTGTGTCCGAAACAATCTTGCCGTTCGCGATGGCCGTGTCGCCCTTGTCCACGATAGCGGTGATGTCAAACGTCGCTTTGTAGGCCGGCTCGTCAAATGACGGATACATTCGCCGCGCGTCTGTATTTTCGAGCTGGGAGATGGCGTACTTTCGGCCGTTGGCCTTGCTCAAATAGAGGCCGCGAAGCTGGCCATTGAGAATCCCCGTGTAACGGATGTGAATCGTCGCGGGCCCCGCCGGGAGAGGCTTTTCCACGGCGAATGAGGCCATTTCGTTTTTTTCATCCGGCGTAACTTTGGCAGTTTGTGTCTGCCCTCCTGAGGCGATCGTCACTTCTGCAAACGTGATCTCGGCAGCATTCAGGGTGATGCTCGACGTGGGCTTGAGCACGCGAATTTGAATCGTCTCATCGCCCGAGAATTTTTCCTTTTCGAAATCCGTGGCGATAGTGAGCTGGTAGTGCTCGGGTGTGGCAAGTTCGGGCAGGCGCTGCGCGGCTGCAATCGGTGCAACCGCCAGAATCGCGGCAAGGATTGGCAATCTCATTTTCATCCGCTCTCCAGTTGTTTCAGATTTCTCTATTCATACCGCAACGCGACCATCGGATCGATGCGCATCGCTCGTCGCGCCGGAATGTAGCACGCAGTGAGAGCGACGGCCACGAGCAACAACACCACGGCCGCGAATGTGAGCGGATCGGTGGCACTGACTCCAAACAACAGATTGGCTAAGGCGCGGGTCAAGAGGAGTGAAGCGAGCAAACCCAGGCCCGCGCCAAGGATCGTCAAGCGAACGCCTTGCGAGAGGACGAGCCGAAGCACGTCGCGCGGCGCGGCGCCGAGCGCCATGCGAATGCCAAGTTCGTGCGCGCGTTGGCTGACCGTGTAAGCCATCACGCCATACAGCCCGACCGAAGCGAGCGCCAGCGCGATGACGCCGAAAATCCCGATGAGGATCAAATTGAAGCGCATCGGGGCGCGCGCGTCGTCCACGTAGTCGTCCATCTGCTTTAGGTCACGAAGCGCGATCGTGGGTTCGAGCGACCGGACGACTTCTTCCACCTGCCTTCGCATGCTGCCAACGTCGCCGGTCGATTTGACCGCCACTCCGATCGAGTTGAACGTCTCCTGAGCTTCGGGCACGTAAATCTCCTCGCGGACATCGCGTGTCAAATCATGGATGCGCAGATGCGCCACGACTCCGACGACGATCGACTGAACGCGCGGGTTGTTCCGCTGGGACAGCAGTTCGACTTCCAGCTTTTTCCCGATGGCGCTTTCACCGGGCCACGCTTTGCGCGCCAACGTCTCATCCACGATGGTAACGAGGGGATGATTCGCGTCGTCCGCATCGGTGAAGAATCGTCCCGCGAGGAGGCGCGCGCCGATGGTCGGCAAAAATCCCGGCGTGATCGGACGCCAGTCTGCGGAAACGCTTTCCCACTTTTGTGAAGTTTCCGCGTTATACGCATACGGCATCTGCGAGCCGCTGCCCGTCAATGGAAGCTGGTTGATGCTCCCAACCGATTGAACACCGGGCAATGCTGCCAGCTTCTGCTCGAGCTCTCGAATAAACCTCAGGCGGTCGTCATTCTGCGGGAAGCGATTGAAAGGAATCGTCAGCCGAAACGTAGTGATGTTCTGGGAATTGTACCCGGGCTGAACGCGCTGCAACGCGATGAAACTTCGAATCAACAAGCCCGCGCCGATCAGAAGGACCAGCGCCAGCGCGAATTCGCTCACAACGAGGAGACGGCGCGCACTCTGGCCTTGGGACGCGCCCATCCCTTTGGTCCCTTCTTTCAAAGTGTCGTTCAAATTCAAGCGCGCGCCCTGCATTGCAGGCATCAGCCCAAAAAGAAGAGCGGTCAGCAGGCATGCGCTCAAGCTGAATCCGAGAACGGCCTTATCGATGTGGATTTCGTCAACGCGCGGCAAACCCGCCGGACGCAACACGAGCAGCAGATCCAATCCCCAGGAAGAGAGTACTAAGCCCGCGAGTCCTCCGACAATCGCAAGCAAAAGACTTTCTGTGAAGATTTGCCGGACGAGCCGCGCTCTGGAAGCGCCGAGCGCGCAGCGGATCGCCATCTCTCGTTCGCGGCTGGTGGCGCGAGCCAGAAGCAAATTTGCGACGTTGCCGCAGGCAATCAGAAGGACGAACGCGACCGCGCCGAGCAAAGTCAGCAGCGTGGCGCGGACATTTTTCACCACATCGAATTGCATCGGTATGACGCGGATTCGCATGCCGGATTGTTTGTGGATTTCATTTTCGTTGCGCAACTGTTCCGCGATGCGGTCCATCTCCGCCTGCGCTTGCGCAAAATTCACGCCGGGATTGAGCCGTGCGAATACCGTAAGAAAGGTTAGATTGCGCGGCGGCAGCGCGTAATTAATCCGTTGCGGAACCCACAGATCGGAATCTTTCAGCGACAGAGCTTCCGCGGGAAGCAGGAGCTTGAATTGCGGAGGGAGAATTCCGATTACGGTCCCCGTCTGACCATTGAGTTGGATGGATTTCCCGACGAGCTGAGGATCGGAGTGAAAGCTGCGGCGCCACAGGTTGTAGCTCATGATGACGACGGGCGGGCCGTTCAAACTGCCCTCCTCATCGTTGAAATTGCGTCCAAGCATGGGCGTCACGCCGAAGAGCGGGAAGAAATTCGTCGTCACCGTGGCCATGTCGAACTGGCGGGGGCGGCTGCCGCCACCGGGTTCGTCGAATTGAAGCGTTCCGCCACCCGTCCCGGTTGCTGCGGCAACCTCCATCGTGCGGGCGCGTTCGCGATAGTCCTTGAAATCGGGAGCGGAGACGGAGGGCAAAGATTGGCCCTCGCTGCCGTAATCGTTCCAGATAATGGCGAGCCGGGCGGGATCGCCGTACGGCATGCTGTGGAGCAAAACGCCGTTGACGACGCTGAATATGGCTGTGTTCGCGCCAATGCCGAGCGCGAGGGTCACAATCGCGATGGCTGTGAACCCGGGGTTCTTGGCAAGCATTCGCGCGGCGTACTTGAGGTCTTGCCAGAGGGTCCACATCGAGACACCTCCACAGAGATTGCCCCGAGACCCGAGCGCAAATTGGAGGCCTCTCGAAGAAGAGGCGGAAGTTTATGATAGAGGGGAATTTAGCAGTTCTCAGGGCACTTCTGAGTTGGCGGAGATGGTCGCTTGTGGGATGAGCTTGTCGCTGGAACGGACAAGTGGAAAGCGAGAAGAATGCCTTGCTTCATCGCAGAAATGGTGGGCCCATAGCTCAGATGGCGAGAACGCCCCGAAGAGATCGGGAAGGTCGCTAAATCATATCCTGCTCACGGCTTGACCCGCTAGGCAAGCGCCCCTATCATGTTTCTACTCCTGAATTGATGATGTAACCGTGGGCCTGTAGCTCAGGTGGCTAGAGCGCGCCCCTGATAAGGCGGTTAAGACATTTGTTTAACCCCAGATTTCATAAGATAATAGGCTAGTTCTCCATTTAGTTACCCCCTCTTTTGCTTCTCGTTGATGCTCGACGGATTTCGCTAGTTTTTGTTCCTTACCGGACCCCAATCGGTCCCCGGGCTAGAGATGTCAGTCGTGGGGTTCTGCATAAAATGAAGCAGGTACCAAGAGACAGGACTGAATGTCGGGCAGTGACGCAGAATTTCAGCAAATCACGATATTTCCGCAAGGCGTTTGTACGGGGCGAAAAGGTCATAGGGTTGGGAGCTTAAGGCACAACATAACGCAGGGAAAATAGCACGAGCAAGTATGAACACGAGAATGAAGTGCAGCGATTTCTAATTCGGATCGGTGGCGATTAGAAGTTGGCGCGGCGGGTGTGGGGCAGTCGCTCCGAACTATGAATTGCGTCCCGTTCACGCACATGACTCCACCATTTGCCATTCGCAGCAGAAGGACAAAATTCAAGGGATCGAGTTGCCCTGCTTGCTGATCGCTCCCAGCCGTTGCTTCCCGCCGCTGGAATGTTCGCTCGGGCCAAATGAGGCAACCCTCGTCGAACTCACGATCGAGCGCCGATTCCTCCGCGAAACGCCCGAACGACTGATCGGAGACAAGGCCTACGACAGCGATCCGCTGGATCAACGAGTGCGCGAACAGTTC
>JBAWGF010000092.1:0-2951 GCA_049592615.1 Candidatus Acidiferrales bacterium | reverse complement strand
CGAGCATGCAGATTTTTTTCTGGCGCATCGGAATTGACCGGCTAGTTTACCGGAGAAGCGGGAGTAAACGCGACGCGAAACGTCACGCTGCGGTTGAGGCGGCGGCCTTCTTCGGTGTCCTCGCTCCGCAGGGGTTGCGACGTGCCAACGCCGAGAGGATGGAAATTCGAAGGTTTGATTCCCGCGCGAATGAGAGCGCTCAGGATTTTTTCGGCGCGCTGGCGGCTGAGGGGGAGATTCGTGGCCTCGATGCCCGTCGAGTCGCTGTGCCCGACGAGTTCGATTTGCGCCTTGCGATTGAGGCGCGAAGCCTCCGCCAGAAAATCGCTGATGTTTTTCGCAGCCTGCGAAAGTGCGTTCTCCTGTCCGGCTTCAAGCGTAGCGCTGCCGAGCGGGAAAAGTAGGACGATGGTTTCGATCGCGGCCTTATCACGGTTGAGAGCCAGGAGTTCCGCGTCTAGGAGTTGCGTTGCGTCAACGTCTTTCACGCCCGCGATCCATGGCGCGCGCTCGCGAAGCATCGCAATCCATTTCGGCGGCGCGACACCCGTGGCATGCAATGTGCCGTCCTTCATGGAAAGAGTTGCACCGGCCGGAGGCGCGAGCAATTCATTCGCGCGCTTCAGGACCATCGCGTCATCCATCGAATAGTACGGAGCCAACTGGAAATCGGCTTTGTTTGAGTCAAGGCCGGCCTGCGCGAGAAGAGGCTTCGGGTCGGCGGCGAGGGGATCGCGGAACCCGCGAATCGCATATCTCCCATTTTCCTTGCCCATGGATGTGACGACAATTCCCGGCTGCTGCCGCAGCGTCTGAGCGAAATGCGTCCACTGACGGCGATGATAGGACGCGTAGGCAAACCACGCGCCGGCGAGCAGAACGACCAACGTCGCAGCGGCGATCAGCGCGTACGGCCTCTTTTTGGTGGAATGGTCCGCTTCCTTGAGTCGCGATTCGAGCAGCGGCATGATTAGGTCGCCCGCGGCACGGAAAGGGCCAGGATCGTCCTTGAAGCGCTCGAGGGCCGCGCCAAATTTCTCTTCAACTTTTTCCAGGACCTCTTTCATCCGCACGCGATAGTCTTCGGGGGGATGTCCACGAAATGCAGCCGCAATCACGGAGCGCGGGCCGACCTCGACCCACATCCGGAAATCGCCTACGCCGAAATGGTCGAGCAGCTCATCGCGCGACGCATTGAATCCATCCTGGGCATAACTCTGGAGAGCGGAAAGCAGGCCGGCGACCATCGTGGGGTCGTTGCCAGTGGCGTGGGGCGGCGTGACGTGGGTCAGAACGAGGCCCGTCTCGCGATGCATCAGGAAGACTTGCTCGACTCGATAGAGCAGGCTATGCATCAGAACGATTTCGGCAAAGGGCTTGCCGGTGCGTAACGCTTCGATGCGCCACTGGATGCCGCGCAGGGAAAGGCTGTGCTCGAGCGCTTCGTTGAACGACTCGAGCATCGAGCGGAGCGTTTCCGTGATGGACTTCCGGATCGCGGGACCCATCACCGGAAAGAGCGCGTCGGCGAGAACGTGCGGGTGCTGGCGGACGGAATCGCGCAGGGTTGCTTCGATCGTGGGGCCGAGCGCGTCGGCAAGAGCGCGGTCGTCGCCCGCATCGCGGCGCATTTGGATTGCCTCAGCGACAACGCTGCTGACATCTTCGGCGCGGCGCTCGAGGTTTCCGAGGCGGTCGCGAATTTCCGCGAGGCCTTCTTGTTCGGGAGCGACGATCAGACTGCGAAGCTCTTCCAGGGCGTGCTGGTCGTTCGGCGGGTTTTCGTTCGGTTGCCCCTCGGGGGCGCGGCGTTGCGCTTGCTCAGGCATGTTGGAAGGTGAAAGTTTTGTCTCGGCGGGTTCATCGCGAATCCCGCGGAGCCTCGGCGAATTCGCTCTACCCGCTGCTTATTTTTCCGGATGATCCATATCGTTTTTCAACCGCAGAGAAAATTCGGCGAGCAGGTCGGACAGACCCATGCGGTCGGTTTTCTCGTTGCGCAGGGCCTGGACTTCGCGGTCGAGCGCCGCCGCGGCCTCGCGGCGCAGTTTCTCCATCTCGGCCACGGTTGACTTGGCATGCTCGTGAAGCTTCGCGCGGAGTTCGCTCTGGCCGTCGGCCATCTGCTCTTCGAGCTGGCCGAGCTTTTTCTCGATCACTTTTGCGGCGTCCTTGATTTCGCGGGAGACTTCCTTGATTCCGTCGATGCGCTCGCCCTTTTCGGTTTTCAGGCGCGCGCTCAATGATTCCACTTCCTGCTGCACGAAGCCGTTCAGAGTGTCCAGCCGCTTGGTCATTTCTTCGCGGAGGGTCTCGAGTGCTTTCGTGACGTTGTCTTCCAGGCGCGCGAATCGCTTTTCATAGTCGCGCATCTGCGAGCCGAAAAGGATGTCGCGTATCTTGTCTACGTTCTGACCCTGATTTTCATTGTTGGCGTTCGGGATTTTCGCTTCGGCCGGGGTTGCCATTTTCCTACCTCTCCTTTTGCGACTCTTGATGACCTGCCGGGGGGACGCTCGCCTCTTGGTCCTGGGCATCGGGAGACACTACTACGAAGGAGGTGCAGCCTGCAATGAGTGCGTGAGTTGGCAAGGGAGTACGCCAAGGGTAGGTCGCCCATGCGTTCCGGTACGGGGACGGTGCGACGCGGGGGTTCGATTCCGCTCGAAAGGCGCAGAAAATCCCCCGGATCGAGTGACGACTAGACGAGGCGCCGAGCGTTTGTTTGCAAGGAGGTGGAGGGATTTCTAATCGTCCGGGGTGATGATTAGATATTGGTAGCGGAAGGCCCGAAATGGGCCGGATTGCGGCGCCTTTTTTTGTTGTGAGCGAATTGTGATTTGTTGGCATTGACTTAGATTGACGCTCGCACGCGGTGCGCGGAGGAGGACTTGTCCAGCTGTTTCAAATCCACTGTCCTCGGAGTGTCCACGATGTACAAAGAACACGGA
>JBAWGF010000091.1:0-3420 GCA_049592615.1 Candidatus Acidiferrales bacterium | reverse complement strand
GACGCAAAGAGTGCGGCACTCTCAAACTTCCAGATAAGACGCAGACGCGAAAGGTGCGCCGTGCGCCAAATTCGTTGACTCGAGGGCAGTGGAATCATTCGATTTGCGAACTCAAAGTCCGAATCGCAAATCCCAGCTGGTATAGTGTTCGCGACTTGAAGCGAAGAGGTGTAGCTTGATCTTCAAGCAGTTCTACCTGAATTGCCTCGCCCACGCCTCATACCTGATCGGTGACGAGGAGACGGGCACAGCTGCGGTCGTCGATCCACAACGTGACATCGAGCGGTACCTGGTTTTTGCGGCCGAACATAAGCTGCAAATCAAGCACGTGTTCTTGACCCATCTGCACGCCGATTTTGTGGCGGGACATTTGGAGCTCCGGGATCGTGTGAGCGCAGCAATTTACCTGGGCGCCAAAGCGCAGGCAGAATACCGGTTTGTGCCGCTTGGCGACGGCAGCGCGGTCGAGTTCGGACGGGTGAGACTTAAGACGCTCGAAACACCGGGTCATACTCCCGAATCGATTTCGATACTTGTTTATGATCTCGATCGGAGCGAAAGCGAACCGCACGCTGTCTTGACAGGCGACACGTTGTTCGTTGGCGATGTTGGACGCCCGGATCTTCGTGCAGCGCTGGGCTGGTCCGCTACGGATCTTGGCGCCCTGCTCTTCGATTCCTTGCAATCCAAATTATTGCCGTTACCGGATGCGAGTCTGGTCTATCCGGCTCACGGCGCCGGGTCACTCTGTGGGAAGGCCATCAGTAAGGAGACAGTATCGACGATGGGAGAGCAGCGGCGTTTGAATTACGCCCTGCAGCCGATGAGCAAGAAAGCGTTCATCGAGCTGGTAACCGCCGACCAACCCGAGGCTCCTCCCTATTTCGTCTATGATGCCGTGCTGAACAGCAAAGAGCGGCCTACGCTCGATCAAGCGCTGGAGCGCGAACTCAAACCGCTAACGCTCGATGCTCTGCTGGCATTGCAAGGGGATGGCGCGCAGATTCTGGATACGCGTGACCCCGACGAATTTGCAGCAGCGCACCTTGCGGGCAGCATCAACGTCGGCCTGGGCGGCCAATACGCCACGTGGGCCGGAACCGTGCTCGATCGAACGCATCCGATCGTCATCATCGCGGACCCAGGCCGGGAGAACGAATCGGCCCTTCGGCTTGGACGTATCGGGTTCGATCACGTGGCCGGATACTTGCAGGACGGGCTACGCAGCCTGGAATCACGGCCCGACCTGGTCGCCTTCACTGAACGCCTCAGCGTGCAATACGCCGCGGAACTCCTGTCATCGAGGCAGCCGCCGCTGGCTATCGATGTCCGCACGACGCGCGAACGGGAACAAAAACACATTGAAGGTAGCTTAAGCATTCCGCTCAATCATCTGGTGGAAAATCTGAAAACACTGCCGAACAACCGTCCCCTGTTAGTCTACTGTGCGGGCGGTTACCGGTCGTCCATCGGCGCCAGCTTGTTGCAGCGCGGAGGATTTGATTCTGTTTGTGAACTTGCCGGAGGCATCGCAGCCTGGGAAGCAGGGAAGTTATCAGTCCGCAGTACCCAAGCGCAGTAACCCACGCCGCGCTCGGCGTCGCGGCGGGCTTTTGACCGCCAGCTTTTTCTCCAATTTCAAAATTCGAAGACGGCGGAAGTTTGCAGGTGTTCCAGCCCGTATCGGCTCCCGCGCGGCTTCTTCACGACTACATGCAAAACCCGCAACCTTTGCGCAAGGCGTGGAGGGACGCTGCACCCCGTGTCCCTACACCGAGATGGTGGCTTGTTTGATGTGGGTACCATTGCAACACGCATTTGTCAGCGTCGTTAGTGGCTTGGTGGCCTCGAGATTCTTCCCCCTCTTCAAGCGCTTGGTGCTCTTGCTCGCTTTCTTGGTTGCCATGTGCTTTCTCCTCTCTTGAGCTTGCCCATTAGAGGGCTTCTTGAAACCTTATTTGCAAACCAGGGGCCAATATCCAGTCGAACGAGGCCGCAACCCATCCCCCTTGGAATCTGGGGGATGCAGTGGTCGAATCCTCTCGACGCGCCCGGCTAAGCCGTAAATCGCGTTGAATAAATCAACGTAAGCTGAGAAATCCAACGGCGGGCAACTCACCAGAGTCGGCAGGCGATGCCCCTTTCCCGCGGCGCAATGAGTTGCGGCGCCCGGCAAGCGGCCCGCCCGTTAACCAGGCCTAACGGAGCTCTGCAAATTCTTGCGTGATGTAGAGCGCGCCGTCTGGCCCCCTGACGATGCCAACGCCGACGTGAGTGTAGTTCGGGTTGAGGATATTTCCCCGGTGGTTATGCTGGAATTTCGGCTCGTTCATGAAGTGTGCTTCGGCTTGAACCACATCGCTCGTTTTGGCGATGTTCTCGGCGGTGGAGCGCCACTGGATTCCGGCCCTCGACACGCGCGCAGCCGGCGTGCTTCCGTCCAAACCCTGGTGACCAAAATATTCGTTGCGAGCCATCTCCTCGGAGTGTGCGCGGGCGACTGCGGCGAGCCTCGCGTCCCACTGAAGAGGGCGCGCGCGTCCTTTTGTTTCCTGTTGAGACGACGCCGCCATGCGATCGCCGTTGATCAGTTCCAGCATTCGCGCTTCGCTGCGGTCGGCGCGATCCCCTAACGTTGAAGACACAATGTTTTGTGACCGGAGAGAAGTTGCCAGCGCCGCTTCGCAGAGCAAAGCAGCCAGAAGAATGATTGCGCGGCTTCTGAATCGTGCGATAGCAGGCGGGGTAACATGCCGCTGCCAAGTCATGATGCGCCTTTCATGCACTCCAGCAGGCTACACCAAATTTCATCACGAAAATACTGGACGAAAGGTCAGTTTTAGTTGTGTTTCGAAAGATGAATCCAATGGAGGAAGGCGAGACTGACTCGCTTCCCGCCCTTCGGCGGGTGGGCCGCCTTTCGCGGTGCCCCGTTAACAAACTTGCACGAAGTCAATTTCTGGCGCGCGACTTCTCTCTTCTCTCGTAGGGGCGCAGCATGCTGCGCCCGGCAAACGACCTTGGCACCTCGTTTACCGTAACGCCTTGCGTCTTTTGGCGACGAAGCGCAGGTCGCCCTTTGACTTGGTCGTCATCCTGAGCGGAGCGAAGGACCTCTCTTTACTTTTGTACCTTCGTTGTCATCCCCGATCTCGTCCGACCCTTCGCTCTTATCGACGGGCACCAGCTCAACGTTGAGTGAACTCACTCGATGACAACTCGTGTGGTATCCTACGCGCGCGCTCTGATGTCAAGACACGAAATGATCGGAGCGATTGGCTCGGCCACCCGCCTTAAAAAGTCGCATCATCCCACTTGGTCTTGAAGTCGAAGAACTCCATCCGAATCGCTGTTTCAACCTCCAAGAAAATGTTGGTGGGATTGTGGAGTAGGCGTCCCACGTGTCCCCGGTGTGTCCCC
>JBAWGF010000090.1:0-10127 GCA_049592615.1 Candidatus Acidiferrales bacterium | reverse complement strand
GACCCATTCCTGATTCGCGGGGATGAGGGAGCATCGCGTATAATATGCGGAAGATGACAATCACTGTTCGTGCGACGCGTGGAGAGGTTTCTGCGGCCAACTCTTTGTCCGGTAAGTCTCGCCGCATTCTCGCGATTGACTACGGCCGCAAAAGAGTCGGCCTCGCGCTGTCGGATGAATTGGGCCTCACCGCGCAACCACATGCGACTCTGGTGCGCACAAACCGGCGCAATGATTTGCGCCGCCTGCGCGAGATCTGCCTCCAACATTCAGTCGGGCACATCGTAGTGGGACATCCGCTGCATATGAACGGCAAGGCGGGAGAAATGGCGGATGAAGCCGTGCGATTCGCGGTGCGTCTTCACAAAGAGCTTGGTATTGAAGTGGAACTAGTGGACGAGCGGCTAACGAGCTGGGAAGCGGAACAAACATTGACCGAAACGAATTCGTCGCCGCGCCGGAAACGCAGCTCAATCGATGATGTGGCCGCTGCCGTCCTGCTCCGTGACTATCTCGAGCGAAGACGCGCGAACCCGCGGAACTCCTCTGCGGAAAGGGAATAACGAACGATGCGCCGGCTTGGCCTATTGGCATTGCTTGTGATTGCCGCCATGGGCGCGGCGGCGGGCTGGCTCGACTCGCAAATCAGCCGTCCTTATCGAGGTCACCGTCCGGAAAAGGTTTTTGTGGACATCCCTCACGGGACGTCCCGCTGGGGTGTTTCCGGAATCCTCGTCCAGAACGACATCATTCGCAGCCGGTTGGCATTCGCGCTTTTCAGTTATTGGCATCACCGCAGACCGCCCCAGGCCGGTGAGTATTACTTCGACCGCTCCTTCGATTCGCGCGAGGTATTCTGGAAGATCGCGGAAGGGAAAATATTTCTTCACACCGTGACGGTGCCCGAAGGCTGGACGATGTACGACATCGCAGGAGAGCTCGACCGGCAGGGGATTTGCGCCCGCGATGTTTTTCTCCAGGCAGCGGGCGACCCCACTTCCATAAAAGACCTCGCGCCCAAGGCACAGAGCCTCGAAGGATTTCTCTTTCCGTCCACGTACCAGTTCTCTCGGCACATTTCCTGCGCCCAGATCGCGGACACAATGATTCGCCATTTCCGTGCCGTCTGGTTGACGCTCAATCCTTCCAGCTCAGATAAGTTTCCGAAAGGTTTGACGCTCGAACAGGTCGTTACCCTGTCATCTCTCGTCGAGCGCGAGACGCCCAATCCGGTTGAGCGCCCGCTCGTAGCGGGAGTGTTCTACAATCGTTTGCGCCTCGGCTATCAGTTGCAATGCGATCCGACGGTGCAATACGCCATGGAGCTGGCGGGACATCGGGAGAAAACCGTGCGGCCTGCCGATCTGCGCATTGATTCGCCATACAACACCTATGCGCATCGAGGACTGCCGCCCGGGCCGATCGCGAATCCCGGTGAGGCGTCCCTGCGCGCAGCGCTTGAGCCGGCTCAAACAGACTACTTGTATTTCGTCGCCAACGATCAAGGCGGGCACTTTTTCAGCAAGACGCTCGCCGAGCACAATCGCAACGTCGTTCGTTATCGCCGCCTTTTGGCGGGTGACGCGCCGCCACCGGAAGCCGAGCCTAAGAAGCCGAAGCACCGGAGACCGTCTTGAATCCAGCTCAATCCAACGGCCATTCCGAGAGTGGATCGCCCACGAAGAAGGCGATGATCCTCGAAGTTGCGCAGGGGCTTGGAAAACCACGCTATACGCCCGCAGAGATTGAACAGATCCGCCGGCAGTTGATCGCGCACTTGGGCGCTCAGGGAAAAACCTCGGCGGACTATATCGTGAGCGTGCTCGAAGAAGCGGGCATGCGCGTCGTTTGGTCCACGCGCTCTGACACCGAGGGCCGCTACGAAGAAGAATTTCAAGACCTCTTGCACTTTTCAACCCTTGTCGAGGCGGAGATGTGCCTTGTGCGTCTCGACGAACTCCTCCGAAAATTTACCGTCGAGGGAGAGCGCGCCGCCGCCGAACGTGTTCGCGAAGTTGCGCGACTCGGGCGGCGTCGCGCCGAGATGATCGCACGAAACCAGAAAGTGGACGCCACGAAGCGCGATGAGAAAGAGGAAATTGCACACTGGTTTGCAATCTGGCTCGAGACTCCCGATGCATTCTTCGACTGGCTGGAAGTTCGCAAGCAGTCGCCGGACTTCCAGAAAAGATTCTCCGGACGAGAGGACCAGGAGGAGTAGGTGTACCTGCTCGATGTTGAGCCTCTCGACCTGGGAGAAGATGTTCGCGCAGTGGGGCTCGAGCTCACCGAGGCAGATGAAAATCGTGAACCAGTCCGTGGGCCTGACGCCGCGCGCATCTGGGGACGCGTCCTCCGCGCCGCCGCAGGTGCTGAAATCTGGGCGCTCGACTTTTTTAGCCACCTTGACCGGGTACGCGACTACTGCCAGCGTCATCAGATTCTATATCGCGATGCCAGCCGACGCTCGATTGTGATCCCCGCTCCTGATCCTGTAGCGCTCGAGTCGCTCCTCGATCGTTTTCAGGACGAGACATTCGGGGCGCGCGCCGGCGGACCTCTCGTCGCGGGCGATGCGTTTCTCGAAGGGGAGCTTGCGCGGCGCGGCGTGGATGCCTATCACAAGGCGTTTCCCCAATATTTCTTCTGCGCTGTGTGCGGGTTCACTGATGGGTCGCTCGTACTGCTTTCTGCGAAGCTTTGGGCCAGCGAAGTGATCCGCCGGGTCCGTCCCGCTCTCGAAGGCATCGATGTCGAACTTCGTCTGCCCGCGTAGTGGAAATTCCGTCCTTATTATGTTTGGAAACTTGGTACATCCGTACCATTTCCCCCGCCATTCGTTCTAGTACACTTGGTTTGAGAACGAACTGATGTCGCAATTACCAGGTGAGTTGACGGTGTCCAGCGAGTCGATAATTCCGAACGCCCGCACATTTGTCCGCAGTCTCAACGTGCTGCTTAAGTTCGCAAGGCTCTATGGTTTAGAGCATAACCGCTCGGCCGGCCAGTTCGACTCAACCTGGAAAGAATTAGAGGAAGCGGTATTGGTTGCCGGCGAAGCTGGGCTGCTGCTCGGTGCCTCGGGTTCCCAGCTCCTCTTGGATGGTGTACCTCTCGAATCGACTCCTGCTGAACGAAGCTTTGCCGACATGTTGACCACGGCAGGCGTCGCCAGCATCTGTTTTAGCCCCCGTGTTACCCGCGAAGACTTCGTCAGCTTTGTGCGCGCATTCATGGAGACCGGTCCGAAGGGCGGCGGTCTCTCGGAGCGCCTGGAAGCCAATCTAGGGCAAGGCGGAACCCCCGGAATTCGCCTCAATGAAATCCGTTTTGTCGCAGAAGACGCGGCTTTTGCCGATGCGCGCGTCGCCGCGCAGCTCACGGTGAAGACTCTCGGCACCGAAGCCGATAAATTTCAGGATTGGTTCCGAAGTCCCGAAAAAATGATTCAACTGATTGCCGCGGCAGAAGGTGCGCATGGCGGTCCCGGTGGACCTGGAACCGGTGGCGGCTCAGGGACAGAGTTTGGTGCGGGAACTGGCGGAGGATCGGGCGAAGGGATGGGTGGAGGGTCCGGCGCTGGATTGGGCGCAGGAACTGGCGGTGGACCGGGTGGTGGAATGGGTGGAGGGGCGGGTGCAGGAACTGGTCTTGGTGGTGGAACCGGATTTGTTCCAGGCCCCGGTGTGGGTAGCGTAGGTGGAGTGTTTGTTCCGGGTAGCTCGACCGGCGCATCCGCTGAACTCGCGTCACTCGATGAGGCCGAGCTGCAAAGCCTACTGAAGTTGCTCGTACAACTCGGCGAGGCCGCGCACGGAAAGAATCCACAGCTGGATTCGAAAGCCTGGCAACAGAAGCTGGCATTGCTGCCGCAGAACGCGCAGGTATCGCTGCGCCAGGCACTCGCGGGCGTCGCCGCAACCGCACCATCGGCCAAAGTGGATGAAGCGATGCTTCTGCGGCTCGCGGAAGATCTCGCCATTCGATTCGCAATCGACCGCTACCAGCGCGGAGAAGTGAAGGTCAATGCCGTCCGGCAGATGTTTGACCGCATGGGTCACGAACTCGATACGCTGAGAAAACTATTGAAGGCGCGCGAAGACAAAATGAGCAGCGCGGGAATTTCCGTTGAATCTCACGCCGATGTGCTCGACCGGCAGTTCTGGGCCGCCGTGCCCGAATCAGGCAAGCGGAACGTCCTGATGTCGGCGGAAGCATGGTGCATCCCGCCGCGAAACGTCCAGCAATACGTCGAAGAGTTGCTCGGCCGTGGCGAAGCGGATGCCGCCGGAGATATCCTGCTGCAATATGCCACCTGCGTGCGCAATAAGGACGCCGAAGCGCGCAAGAAAGCAGCGATTGGCCTGGGACAGCTCGCAGGTCTTTATAGCAAGGCAGCGAGCCAGCGCTTGCAGGATGCGCTCGTCCAAATCGGCCGCCAGATGGCGGACGAAAAAGATCCGGAGTTGCAGACGCTCTTGAGCGCCGCCTTTGTCCGCTTGAGCCAGGAATCAGCTTCCCGCCGTTACTATCGTGCGATGCAGCAGGCGCTCGATTCGCTTGCCGATCTCGAAGAATTGCGTCCGAGTTGGGTGCAAAGCCTGCGGCCGCGCATCGGCGTCGAGACTCGGGTCCCGGAATTCATCGAAGAAGCGCTTACGGCGGAGGCCATGCCCGAAGGGCTGGTGGGCGTCCTCATGCGCGTTCCACAAGCGGCTTCCGAGCAGCTCGCCGTTCGTCTGGCACGTTCGGGACGCCGCAGCGAGCGTGAAAATGTCGTCGGTCTTGCGGAATCAGTGGGACCGGCTTGCATTCGTCACCTGAAAGACATGCTCAAGAACGACACGCCGGCGAAGGCCGCCAGCGTCGTCGGCCTGCTCAGCCGGCTCGATCCATCGGCTGTCGATGATATTCTCCCGGCCCGTCTTCGCGAAGGCCAGCGCAGCTTCCATGACGCCGTCGTCCGGCAGCTTTCGATAGCCGGGGCGGCCGAGCGCGGCAAGCTGCTCACGGAATCGCTGGAATTATTCGATGCGATGATTCTCCCGCTGGCCCTTGATGAAATTGGCATGTGTGGAGACCCCGAGACTGCATCGAAGCTCTTGCGATTGGCCGAGGGAGAAATGCTGCCGCAGGGTTCGGATTACCTTCGCGTGAAGGCGATTGAAGCATTGGGCCGTATGCGCGCACCCGCCGCGGCGGGGCACTTGCGCCATTTTCTCGAGGCTCGGAAAACCTTCGGCTGGACTTACCCTGAAGAGATTCGAATGGCGGCGGCACAAGCGCTGATGAAACTCGATCCGGCATGGATACAGGAATTCCTGCCGCAGTCCGGCCTGGATCAAAAAGTGATGGGGCTGGCGCCGCTCGATGCAATTCCGGAACGCGACTTTGTGCGTCACCGCCGTTATCGGCGTATTCGTTTGCCGCGCAACATCCCCGCTGTAATCACAACCGCGCGGGGAAAACACTCTTCCGCCATCACCGTACTGAGTCTCGAAGGAGGACTCCTGAGCGGCGATCTTCAGCTTCCCGTCGGGACCGAAGCGACGCTAAAGATTCCCGCCGGGCTGCGCTCGATCAGCATGCAAGCTGTAGTGCGGTTCGTGCGTTCGCAGCAAGCCGGCTTCGAAATGGTCGGAATGGGCCTCGAGGACCGAGGCAAACTGCGCCGCCTCTTAACTTCGCTCGGTGGCACCGAACCCTCCGCCGCAATCGAACTGATCGACCCCGAATAATTCATCTTTCCTTTCTCTATCAGCAATCAGTCCCGCTTCAAGCGATTGGGAAAGCATCACATCTGAGCCGGAGGTCTGCCGGCTTGCTTCTATCGGGGCACCATCTTCAATCTACGGCACAGGCGAGGGAGCCTTCGTTGACACCCCTGGGGGCGGCTGCTAAATTTCTGTGTTTGTCTTTGTGAGGCAAAGTACACTGAGAGTGCGAAGACTCACCTGGATAGTTTCGATGGCAGCGGTTGCTGCCTTTGCCGCCGGTTGCTCCGTTAGCAAGAAGACGGTCGTAAAGCCATCACAGGCGCCCCGGCCGTTGCAATCGGCGACGAGGGAGCAGCTCATCATCCGGTACAACCGTCAGGCAGAGGCGATTCAGTCACTGAACGCTGCCGTGAAGATGAAACTGACAGCAGGCTCGGCATATACAGGTGTGATCGAGCAATACCACGAAGTGAACGGGTTCCTGTTGGCGGAAAGACCGGCGAACATTCGGGTAATTGGACAGGCGCCGGTCGTCGGCAAAAATGTTTTTGACATGGTGAGCGATGGCAAGACGTTTCGCATCTTCATCCCGTCGAAGAGTAAGTTTATAGTTGGCTCGGCCAATCTCGAACGACAGGCTGCGAAGCCGATCGAGAATCTCCGCCCGCAACATTTGCTCGACGCACTGTTCTGGCAGCCGATTTCGGAGGGAGTGCCTGTGCTCTTTGAGGAAGCGAATGAGGCGGCTTCGCATTCCTACGTGCTGACCGTCGTCCGGTCGCAGGGCGACGGCGGCGCAACGCAAACCACTGCGGCGAGTTCCGCCGATTGGGAGATTTCGAGGAAGATCTGGTTTGATCGCACCGACTTGAGCGTGGCGCGGGTCGAGACATTTGGCCCCGGAGGCAAGGTGAACTCAGACGTTCGCTACAGCGATTGGCAGCCCGCGGGTTCGTCAACTTTCGCGCGTCAGATTGCCTTGACCCGGCCCGGCAACGATTATGAGCTTCAAATCGGGATCAATAAATTGACCGTCAATGAGCCGGTCGCAGCGGAGCGGTTCGTCTTGCAGCAACCGCCGGGAGCGGAATTGGTGACCGTGGGCGAAGAAGCAAAGGAGCCGCAACCTTGATCCGGCACATGATTGTCCAAAATGTGCTGCACCGGCCGATGCGCACGCTCATCACGGTGATTGCCGTCGCCGTCGAAGTCACACTGGTGATCATCGTCGTCGGGCTCACAAGCGGCATGCTCTCGGAGGTGGCAAAGAGAACCGAGGGAGTCGGCGCAGACATCATGGTACAACCGCCTTCCGCCTCCGTCTTCATGGCTTTCAGCGGCGCGCCGATGCCCATTCGCTTGGGCAATAAATTGCAAGAGCTTGAATACGTCCAGGCTGTTGCGCCTGTCCTGTTGCAATTCAATTCCGTCAACGGACTGGACATCGTTTATGGGATCAATTCCGATAGCTTTCGAGCGGTTACCGGGGGCTTTGTCTTCCATTCCGGCCACGATCTTTCGGATTCGAACGATATCCTGGTGGACGACATTTACGCGAAGTCGAAGAAAGTGAAAGTCGGGCAGACACTCCACATTCTCGAGCACGATTTTCGTATTGCCGGCATCGTCGAACACGGGAAGGGCGCGCGGCTTTTCGTCCTCATGTCCACGTTGCAGGAAATGTCCGGCGCGCACGACAAGGCTTCGGTTTTCTTCCTGAAGTGCGATCGCACGGACCACACTCCTGCGGCCGTGGACGAAATCCGCCAGCTCCTGCCGCGGTACGAAATCCGGCCTCTGAAGGATTTTATTTCGCTGATGACCTCGTCGAACTTGCCCGGCCTCGACGCCTTTATCAACACCATGATCGCCATTGCCGTGGCCATCGGTTTTCTCGTAATTTTTCTTTCGATGTACACAACCGTCATCGAAAGGACCCGCGAAATTGGCATCCTGAAATCCCTCGGCGCTTCGAAGGGCTACATCGTGAGGATTATCTTGAGCGAGACAACACTTCTCTGCGCGGCCGGACTCGTGGCGGGCGTCGGGTTGAGCTTTCTCATGAGCTCCATCTTCATCAGGATTTTCCCCACACTGACCATTCTGATAACGGTTAAGTGGATTTTCCGAGCCGGGCTCATCTCCGTTCTGGGTGGCCTGCTCGGCGGTTCCTATCCTGCCTGGCTCGCAAGCCGCAAAGATCCCGTCGAAGCTCTCGCCTATGAATAGTATCGGCTTCTCACCGTAACGCTACGTCATTGACTCTTCGGGGAATGTAATCGCGCCGGCGCTGTCTTTCGCGCGCATCCACCTGCTTCCGCGCTAGGCAGAAATGCCAAACACGACTAGAATATTTCCATCTGCAGTTGCGCTGACACTCGCACGGGAGCCGGCGTTGGAGCCGATACTCAAGACTGAAAATCTCTGGAAGGTGTACCGCACGGGCAACGTCGACGTCCCGGCGCTGCGAGGCGTAAACGTCGAGATTCTTCCGGGGGAGTTTTTGTCCGTGATGGGGCCGTCGGGCTGCGGGAAATCCACCCTCCTGCACGTTATCGGCGGTCTGGCGCAGGCAAGTCGCGGGCGTGTACTGCTCGATGGAAACGACCTGACGGAGATGAGCGACGCGGCGCGAACGCTTTTGCGCCGCCACAAAGTGGGCTTCGTTTTCCAGCGATTCAATCTCTTGCCGACGCTCGACGCCTACCACAATATCGCGCTCGCGCAACACATCCACGGCAATGGCTTCGATCCTCATCGTTTCGATGTAGTCGCAAAACTTCTGGGTCTGTCCGAACGGCTGCACCATAAGCCTTCGGAGCTTTCTGGCGGCGAGCAACAGCGGGTGGCGATCGCCCGTGCCATCATCAGCGAACCAAAGATCGTGCTTGCCGATGAACCCACTGGAAATCTCGACACGAAGAGTTCGGAAAGCGTCCTCGCGCTCTTGCGCCAGCTTAACAAAGACCTCGGCCAAACGATCGTGATGATCACGCACAATCCCGAAGCGGCAGCTTATGGAAATCGCATCCTGCATATGCGCGACGGCCTCGTGGTGAACGGAACGGCCGTCCACTGACATGCGCACTTTGTGGCGTGGTCTGGTCCGTACGATATTCTGGTCCTACGAACGTGGCAGCTGGCCGTATGACCTGATGGTCGTGGCCATTGTTCTGTTCGTCCTGTTGACGCCGCGAAGCTGGTTCCAGGATCAGCAGCAATCCACGGCGCTCGCGAGTTCCGATGTCCAGCTTGTTTCCGAAGACTCCACCAACCACACACACACCTACCGGCTTGACGCCATGATTCTGCCTCTGGAGAAACGAACTTTGAGGGCAACGCCTGAACTCGAGCGCGAGACTCACGACATCCTGGGCCGCACAGTCGAAGAATTGAAAGGACAAACGTTTCAGGTGCGCCGGATTGATCCCGTGCGTGCCGAAGACGGCAGGGTCGTGTATTACGACGTCACTGTGAAGCCCTAAATCCTGCTCCTAACGCCTGTGCAATCAACCGTGAAACCCAGGAACCCGTCACTCGTCCGATGCGTCCAATCCCCTGTGCTATGATTGCTGGACTTCGTTCGACGGTCTCCTTCTCGGGGGGAGGAACTATTTGATCGGAAGACGGCTGGGAGCGACGCTTGCCTTTTGCTTGACGATTGCGGCGGTGTGGACGTGTGGCTGGGCCGCCGCCGGGCAAAATCACGCGCCGTGGACGCTGGAAAGCGTTCTGCGACAACTGGATGCAGAGGCCAAGGATTTTCACAGCCTCTCGGCCGACGTCGAGCGCACGAAGGTCACCGTCGTTGTGAACGACCGCTCAACCGAAACGGGGAGCATCCTTGTTCGTGACGACAAAATGCTGCTGGAAATGAAGGCTCCCGACGCGAGAACGATTCTTCGGACCGGAGATAACCTGTACATATACACGCCCGGGTTAAAGCGCGTCGAGGAATACAATCTCGGGAAAAATCGCGCACTGGTTGACCAGTTTCTGCTTCTGGGTTTCGGCACGGAGGGAAAAGAATTGAGGAAGCGCTATCTCACCGTGGTGCAGGGAGAACCCATGCTCGACGACAAGAAAACTGTCGAGCTCGAGCTGACACCGAAGTCGGATGATGTTCGAAATCAAATCTCGAAGATTTTGATTTGGCTCGACCAGTCATCCTGGTTGCCTGTCCAACAGCAATTCTTTGAAACTGGCTCGGGCGACTACTTCATCATTCGCTATTCCAAGATCGTTCGGAATCCGGGGCTTCCTGATTCCCGTTTCAAGCCCCACTGGCCCAAGGGCACCCAGAAAATCAAGCCTCAGGGATAGACGTTTCCGCAGTATATTCGCGATTCATCGGCCCTGCGAATTCACAAAAACTAAGCGCCTGCTGCCTTTTGCTTTCGCAGTTGTGGA
>JBAWGF010000089.1:0-1741 GCA_049592615.1 Candidatus Acidiferrales bacterium | reverse complement strand
ATCGTGAATACGGCCATCTTCAAACAGCCGGTCACGGGACGAGTGGCTTTGCGCAAGCTCAACCTCGATGGGGACCGTCAGGCGGACCTCACCGTCCATGGGGGAAAGGACAAGGCCGTTTACTGCTACCCGGTCGAGCACTACAACTACTGGAAAAAGGAATTGCCGGGCAGGGAGCTGCCACCGGGAATGTTTGGAGAAAATTTCACCACGGATGGCTTGCTGGAAGACTCCGTGCATGTTGGCGACCGATTCTCCGTCGGCTCTGCCGAGGTTATTGTGAGCCAGCCTCGCCTCCCTTGCTACAAACTCGGCGTGAAGTTCCAGTCCGACGATATGGTGAAGCGATTCCTCGCGAGCGGACGGACGGGCTTCTATTTTGCCGTCACGCGCGAGGGAGAGGTTGGCGCGGGCGATGAGATCCGGGAAATTGCTCGCGACGAAAACGGCGTGCCTGTCTCGGAAATCACCCACCTGTACGTGGTGAAGAGATATGGCGATGCCGAAATTATGGGGGTGCGGCGTGCGTTGGGCGTTGGTGCGTTGCCTGAAAGCTGGAAGGAATATTTCCGGGAGCGGCTGGAGAATACGAAAGCATAGCCGCTCGCAGATGAGAACTTCAATTTGACTGAGCAGGCGATTACGTTTTTCCGCGCAGGCGATTGAGAACTCCAAAGAAATCGGGGAATGAAACACCGACGCAATCAGCATCGCGAATGACTGTATTGCCTTCGGCGCCGAGCGCCGCGACGGCGAGAGCCATCGCAATGCGGTGATCGCCCTGCGCGTCCACTTTCGCGCCGCGCAACTTTCCGGCTGCGCGGCCCTCGACGCGCAAGCCATCTGAAAATTCTTCCACGCTTGCGCCCATGTTGCGCAGTCCTTCGACCAGGGTCGCAATGCGGTCGCTTTCCTTCACGCGCAATTCCTCCGCGTCGTGAATCTCGATTCCCTTCTCCGTGAACGGGCCGAGCGCGGCCAGCATCGGCAATTCGTCAATCATCTCCGCCACCTGCGCGCCCGAAACAATTCCGCCCGCGAGCGGCGCATGCTTGACGGCAACGTCGCCGACCAATTCGCCCTCGCGCATTTCGACGGAGGCGACGTGGATGGACGCGCCGAGAGAAATCAAGAAATCGAGGACTCGAGCGCGCGTGGGATTGAGCCCGACGTTGTGAAGCATCAGCGAAGATTCCGGCAGGATGAGCACTGCGCCGATCAAGAAAATGGCAGCCGAGAGATCGCCGGGGACGGCGAGCCTACGCGCAAGCAATTTCGGACGCGGATGGATTCGAATCGCGCCCTTCGTGGCTTCGACTCCCCGAACTGTTGCGCCAAACTCGATGAGCGCGAGTTCGGTATGGTCGCGGGTACGAACGGATTCGCGCACCGTGGTCACGCCGTCCGCGTAAAGACCGGCGAAGAGAATCGCGGATTTCACCTGCGCGCTTGGAATGGGGAGCGTGTAGTCGATGGCCTGGAGTGCGTCGCCATGAATCTGAAGCGGAGCGAGTCCTCCATCGCGGCTTTCGATTCGCGCGCCCATCCGGCGCAGCGGGTCGATAACGCGCCGCATCGGACGGCGCCGGAGCGATGCGTCGCCCGTGAGCGTGGATGAAAAGCGCTGGCCCGCGAGCACGCCGGCGAGCATGCGCATCGTGGTGCCGGAATTTTCCGCGTCGAGCGCGCGGCGGGGAGCTTTCAGTCCGTCGAGGCCCGCGCCGGTGATGCGGACCTTTTC
>JBAWGF010000088.1:0-5049 GCA_049592615.1 Candidatus Acidiferrales bacterium | reverse complement strand
GCTCGTTGATGCACGGGCCCATGTCGGTCGAAGGGTCGAGGCCGTCGCCGACTTTCAGTGATTTCGCGCGCGCGACAAATTTCTCGACGAACTCGCCGTAAACCTTCTTGTGCACGGCAACGCGGCTGGCGGCAGTGCAGCGCTGGCCGCTCGTGCCGAAGCCGCCCCAGATCGCGCCGTCCACAGCGAGATCGAGGTTCGCATCGTCCATCACGATGATGATGTTTTTGCCGCCCATTTCCAGATGGCACTTTTTGAATGTCGGCGCGCAAGCCTCGCTGATGATGCGTCCAACTTCGGTGGAACCGGTGAAGCTGACGAGGCGAGTCTGCTCGTTTCCGAGAATCGTCTTGCCGACTACAGTTCCCTTCCCGAAAACAACGTTCAGCACGCCCCCGGGTAAGCCCGCCTCGGCAAGCACCTGTGCGAGGTTGTAAGTGGAAAGCGGCGTGTCTTCGGCCGGCTTGATGACCACGGTGTTGCCGCACACAAGCGCGGGCATGATCTTCCAGGATGGAATGGCCATCGGGAAATTCCACGGCGTAATCAACCCCGTGACGCCGATGGGCGATCGCACACACATCGCAAACTTGTCGGGAAGCTCGGAGGGAGTCGTCTGCCCGAACTGGCGCCGGCCTTCCCCCGCCATCAGGTAGGTCATGTCGATCGCTTCCTGAACGTCGCCGCGAGTTTCCGCGAGGACTTTGCCCATTTCGCGGGTCATGTCGTGCGCGAATTCTTCTTTGCGCTGGACGAGAATCTCGGCGGCGCGGAACATGATTTCGGCGCGCTTCGGCGCGGGCGTGAGGCGCCATTTGTTGTACGCGGCCGCAGCGGCGTCGATGGCGAGATTGGTGTCGTCTTCGTTGGAGAGCGGAAACATTCCGATCAACTCACCGGTGTTGGCGGGGTTGCGGTTCTCGATAGCGTTGCCGCTGCGGGCGGCGACCCACTCGCCGTTAATGAAGTTCTTGAACGCCTTGGGCATCACTGCGGTTGCCATGCGAATTCCTCCGGTGGTCTCTTTGCGCGACCCGCTCGATTTTCGGTCCGTCGATTCGATGTTGCAGCGTAAATCGAAGATTCAGAGTAACAAGAACGGCAGCGAGTGGCTAGTGACTCATCCCCCAAGCTCTCCTGTCTGATCTCCCAAGCTCGACTAACCGTCGACTTGGGAGCCCTATTCAGGACTTGGGAGGCGACTGATCCCCCAAGCTCGACTAACTGTCGACACGGGAGGCCCCGCATTGCTCGCCTCCGCCAGAATGCGGCGAGACCTACGGCACGGCGACGGATGCTGACGCGGCCAGTGGCGAGCTCATCAAGCGCGCGGCGAAAACGGAAAGAAAAACGAAACCCGAAAATCGAAGCCCTGGCCGAATGGGAACACCCCCTATTTGTTGCGGTCGGAATTTGGCGTCGCCTTTGTTTTGAGCGAGTTGCAGCGATTTCTAATTCAGTTTTGTTGCGAGTAGAAATTGAGTGAAGCCCGCCAGAAGTCGGCGAGGCCAAAAGCCGAGGGTGTAACAAACTTCGTCGGGTGTTATCCCGCGGCGTGGGGCCGAGCGGTCCAGAATTTTGTAGGGGCGCACGCAGCATGATTTTCGAGCCCCGGATGGAGTGACGATTAGACATGGTGCCCGTCCTGTGGTTTCAATGAGTTGCCATCCGTTCTAATCGCCAGAGTGACGATTAAAAAAGTCATATTCTCCCTCCGAGGCAGTCTGCCGCGACGCAGGCAGACATTGCCCTCACGCTCGCGAACGTACATCGAGCCTCCTGCTGCCAACTTCCTGATTCAGTTTTTGGGGGTGCGATTCACTCGCTTGGTTAACTAAGTGCTTATCTATATAGCATAGTATCATGCGGCGGGCAAGGGGTCGTTGATGTAAGGAATTTCACAGAGGCAGTTGAGAGTCGGTGCTTCTAAGTCGAGCGTTGAGAAATGCCCTCGACCCTTCACACTCCGAAGGGATCGTGACCAGCCCCCTGTGACCAATCGCGCCGGGAATTGACTTCGTGTGAGTTTGTCAACGGTGCACCGCGAAGGGTGGCCCACCCGCCGCAAGGGGTCTCATGGTGTAAGGAATTTCATAGAAGAAGTTGAGAGTCGATGCTTCAAAGCCAAATGTTGAGAAATGCTCCCGACCCTTCACACTTCGAAGGGCTCGGGCACCCCTCGTGTTCAATCGCGCCCGAAATTCACTTCGTGTGAGTTTGTTGAAGGTGTACCGCGAAAGATCAGGTCGCTACTCAAGAAAATCCACCGAGGCTTCGAGAGCAAGGCTCGAAGGGCCGGGCAGCCACCCGGGTTTGGTGAACTCAGTCGGCAACAGCTGGTGTGATATCATCCGCTAGCGTCCTAATGTCAAGAAACGAAATGATCGCAGCGAAAGGACCTGCCACCCGCCCCGTGATACTTCCGCAGTGGGCAACGGCAAACAGAGAGAGGCAAGGAGCGCTGACAGAGAGCCGCACGACTATTGCGGGAGACCCGTTTTATAGAGAATGGCTTTGTGGCGCGGGTCAGGGCTGTAGGGGTCGTATACTGGAGCGCCTTTATATCGATAACTGCTTGCGTTTAACAGTGGAATTATTTCGTCAGCTTGCCTTTTTCATTCTGAGCTGCAAGCCCATATCGTATTGCCGCTTCAAGCGTATCGATGTTTATATCCTTTAGAGCTTTAAACCGAATGCAATATCCGGTCACGCTCGCCTTGCCTAGTTTTTTTCCATACGTTTTGGCTAAGTACTTCTTATCTTTGAGACCAAGAATATAGACGGAGATTCCGGTTTTGTTTCCGCTCACACCAATTTGAAAAAACTCTCTACTTTTTCCATTGGCATATTTTATTGTGTGAAATCCATATCCAATCGTAGGGTTGGAAACAGTATGATTTTTGCTGTCTTTACCATCGAAGAACCATAATTTGCATTCTGGTGACACTTGAAGTGTGAGCCGATGCAACTCTCGCATGTCACTGCGTTTTGGCTCCGGTTGGCTGGTAATATACTTCTTGATTTGTTCTTGTACGTTCATATGCTCTGCTGCCCAGTTGCGCGCACGAGATTATACGACGTTTAATCCTTTTGAACCGCTCCCATTCTCTGTCACACCGGATACTAGAGGTTTTGGGTCAAGGCGGGTGGTCGATCCTTTCGCTCCGCTCATTTCGTTTCTTGACATTGGGGCGCGGGTGCAGGATACCACACCAGTTGTTATCGAGTGAGTTCACCAAACTCCTGGGGTGAGTGGTGCAGCGTTAAGTGCTGGCTCACCCGCCTCGAGGAAGGCCACGGGCCGGGCGGATGAAGGCATGCTCGTGCGCAACGGAATTGGGGAAGAGTGGCCAACGATTCGGCCGGAATCTCGAGTTTCGTTTCCCGGAACCAGGCTCGCGAAAATTCGGTCAGTCGGAATGGGTCTTTTCTGTGGAATCGAGCACTTCGCGCAACTTGCGCGTCAGCGCCTCTTGAGAAAATGGTTTCTCAATGAAGAAAATGCCTGCGTCCAAAACGCCGTGGTGAATAATCGTGTCACTGGTGTACCCCGACATGTATAACACCCTCATGCCGGGATATTTGGCTGTCAAGCGATCGGCCAATTCTCGTCCGCTCATTCCCGGCATCACCACGTCGGTGAGCAGCAAATGGATCGGCCGCTCCTGGCGTTCGGCAAGCGCAATGGCTTCCTTACTGTTTTCCGCCGCGAGCACGGTGTAGCCATTTTTTTCGAGGAACGCACAAGTGAGTTCTCGCAAAGCCTCGGCGTCCTCCGCCAAGAGAATCGTCTCGGAACCTCGCAAGAATTCCACGCTGCCTTGGGCGATTTCCACGGTTCGAGTGGGCTCGTCGATACGCGGAAAATAGATTTTGAACGTTGTTCCCTTTCCTAATTCGCTGTAAACCCAGATGTAGCCTTCGCTTTGCTTAACAATTCCATACACGGTTGCCAGGCCCAACCCGGTTCCCTTACCCAGCTCTTTCGTAGTGAAGAACGGTTCGAAAATGTGGGCCTGAGTCCTGGCGTCCATACCCATGCCCGTATCGCTCACGCTGACCATAACGAAGTGTCCCGGGTGGACAGAAGGATGCGACCGACAATAGCCTTCGTCCAGGTCTGCGTTTGCGGTTTCGATGATGAGTTTGCCGCCGGTCGGCATGGCATCACGGGAGTTAACAACCAGGTTCATGATCACTTGTTCGATCTGTCCCGGATCGGCTTTGATCTGTCCGAGTCCTGGTTTGAGGATGTTCAGCAGCTCGATATCTTCGCCGACCAAGCGGCGAAGCATCTTATTGAAATCGGTCACCAGCGCATTGATATCCAGAACCTTTGGCTGGAATACCTGTTTGCGACTGAAGGCGAGGAGTTGCCGCGTCAGTGAAGTGGCGCGGATACCTGCTTTCCTAATCTCTTGTAGTTGGTGGCATCGTGGGTTGTCAGATGGAAAACCATCCAAGACGAGTTCGGTGTAGCCCATGATGACCCCCAGAAGATTGTTGAAATCGTGGGCGACGCCACCTGCCAGGCGGCCCACTGCCTCCATTTTCTGGGAACCTAGTAACTGTTGCTCAAGACGTTTGCGTTCGGTGATGTCCAGCTTGATGGCAATGAAGTGGGTGATGTCTCCCGTCCCGTTTTTCACAGGAGTAATTGTCATCTCTTCGGTGTAAAAGGTGCCATCCTTGCGTCGATTGACCAATTCTCCCTGCCACCTTTGCCCGGAGAGAATCGTCTTCCACATATTTTCGTAGAATGAGGGCGATTGCTGCCCTGACTTGAGTAAACGGGTGCTTTGGCCAAGAACTTCCTCTCTCGTGTAACCCGAAAGCTGCTCGAAAGCTCTATTGACCCAGATGATTGTGCCGTCCCGCTTGCTTATGATGATGGGATTCGCGGCGGCTTCAAGTGCAGTCACTTGCAGCTCGATCAGTTCTTCCGACCCTGCGAGTTCGGGGGTGGCCGGGCATTCTGGTCGATCTATTGGCATACGTTTTGTCTCGAAATCTGAGAGGATCGCTTCAGAATCGGGCCCGGGAACGAAC
>JBAWGF010000087.1:0-4060 GCA_049592615.1 Candidatus Acidiferrales bacterium | reverse complement strand
CACGTCGCCGCCATCGTCATGGCAACGTAACGTCCCCAACCACAGCATGCCACCAGAAACATCATCCCTCTGCGTCTCCGTGCCTCTGCGGCAGCGGTGAGGCATCCACAAATCCTTACACCACTCGATCCCTTGAAATTTGTCCTTCCTTTGCGCATGGTGGATCGTGGAGTCATGTGCATGAACAGAACGCGATTCGCAGCTCCGAGCGGCCTGCCCGGCCCTGACGCGGCGCAAATGGGCCTCCATACCATTCGTCACTTGCCACTCATCCCTGCATTTCAGCCCGTCAGTCAATGTCAGACTGAATTGGACTTAACCCCTTCACAATCAATACAAGCGTTAATTCAGCCCGTCAGTAAATTCGAGTCTCGCAAACACTCGTTTTTTCACTCCGAGCGACGCCGGCAACAAAAATGCCAAGAGAGGTCCTTCGTACTTCGCGGGCATTGCAAATGCCCGCAAACCTGCATAGGCTTGTCCGTTCTCAGGGGGAGTCAGGCTTGCTCATGGCGACAAATTCCGGATTTTCGGTCGGCAAGATACGCTTCGGCGGCAATGCGCCACTGTTTCTGATCGCGGGCCCTTGCGTGATTGAAAGCGAAGCCCACGCGATGATGATGGCCGAAAGCCTCGCCGCCATCGCGTCCGAGCTGGGGGTCCCTTACATCTTTAAAGCCTCTTACGACAAAGCGAATCGCTCCTCCGTTTCTTCCTTTCGCGGCCCGGGACTGAAGAAAGGCTTGAGCATTCTCGCGAAAATCAAAAAGCGCACGGGACTTCCGATCCTCACGGACGTTCATGAAGTCTCTCAAGTCGAACCCGCTGCGGAAGTCTGCGACATCCTCCAGGTTCCCGCATTTCTTTCGCGGCAGACGGATTTGCTGGTCGCCGTCGGAAAATCCGGCCGCGTCGCAAACCTGAAGAAGGGCCAATTCCTTTCACCTTGGGAAATGAAAAACGTGGTCGAGAAAGTCGCGAGCACCGGCAACGAGCGAATCATTCTCACCGAGCGTGGTGCTTCCTTTGGTTATCAGAATCTGGTTGTGGACATGCGTTCGTTTCCAATCATGCAGAAACTGGGCTATCCGGTTGTTTTCGATGTGACGCACTCGGTCCAGTTGCCCGGGGGAGAAGGGAAGTCGAGCGGCGGGCAGCCGGAATACATCGAACCGCTCGCTCGTGCGGGAACTGCGATCGGGGTGGACGGATTGTTCCTCGAAGTGCACGACAATCCCGCGAAAGCGCTCTCCGACGGAACGAATGCGTTGCCGCTCGGCCAGTTTCGCCCGCTACTGCAAAAAATTATTCGGCTCGCGGCGCTCGTCCGCGAATGGTCCCGGTGAGAGAGAATCCATGAGCCTCGCGACTGCCAAACGCGTCCTGCGAATCGAAGCCGAAGCGATTGCAGGCCTGATCGACCGCCTCGACGTGCGCTTCGAAAAAGCAGTCGAGATGCTCTTTGCATGCAAGGGCCGCGTCGTCGTCACCGGACTTGGAAAATCAGGTTTGATTGGCAGAAAATTGGCCGCCACATTCGCCAGCACTGGAACGCCCTCTTTTTTCCTCCACGCCGCGGAAGCGCTGCACGGCGATTTGGGGATGCTCGCCGCCGATGACGTCCTGCTTGCGATCTCTGCGAGCGGCGAAACCGAGGAATTGGTCGAGCTGCTGGAATCCATCAAGCGTTTGGGTGTTCATCTGATCGCCCTGACGGCGAATTCACGTTCCACCGTCGCGAGCGCAAGCGACATCGTTCTTGATATCGCCGTGAAGGAAGAAGCGTGCTCGCTCAATCTTGCGCCCACAGCTTCAACGGCCGCTGCAATGGCAATGGGCGATGCGCTGGCGATCGCACTGCTCGAACGCCGCGGATTCAAGGAAGAAGATTTCGCCGCGCTCCATCCTGGAGGGCGCCTGGGCAAGAAATTGCGCCGCCTCGACGCCCTGATGCACGCGGGCGGAGAGGTTCCGCGCGTTTTGCCGGGCGCGAAAATGCCGGACGTGATTTATGAAATGAGCCGCAAAGGGCTTGGCCTCGCAGCCGTAACTGAGGCCGACGGAAAACTCCTCGGCATCATTACCGACGGCGATCTTCGCCGCGTGATGCAGAAGCGCAGGGAAAACGTGCTCGAGTTGACCGCCGCGGATTGCATGACGCGCAACCCCGTCACGCTCCCGCGTACCGAGCTTGCCGCAAGCGCCCTGCGCGTGATGGAAGAAAGAAAAATTACAGCCGTCCTTGTCGTGGATGCTGCCGGCCGCCTCGAAGGCGTCGTCCATGTCCACGACCTGTGGACTTTGCAATTGTTTTAGGAATCACAAAATGGCAATCCGTGAATTGAAGTTCCCACCAAAGGCCACGCGGCGGGCCCGCAACATCAAGGTGCTGCTCGTGGATGTGGACGGCACGATGACGGACGGCCACGTGTACTTGCAGGGATTTCCCGACGGAAGCGTTGTCGAGATGAAAGCCTTCAGTGCTCTCGACGGCGCGGGGCTGAAGCTCGCGAGCATCATGGGCATTCGCACCGGATTGATCACCGGCCGCGATTCCACAGCCACCGCACGCCGCGCGCGCGAAGCTGCAATGGAATTCGTCATCCAGGGCCAGGCGAAAAAGCTCGAGGCATATAAGGCAATTCTGACGCGTGCCGGAGTGACGGATGAAGAAGTCGCTTATGTCGGCGACGATCTTCCCGATCTGCCTCTGCTCGAGCGCGCTGGTCTTGCGGTAGCTGTTGCAAATGCAGTCGTGGAAGCGAAGCGAGCGGCGCATTACGTTACGGTCGCGCGCGGCGGCGAAGGCGCCATTCGCGAAGTGGTGGAACTTATTCTCAAGTCGCAGGGAAAATGGAAGAAAGCAATTCCGAAGTCGATTGCATGAAATTAGGCATGTCGCTCAGCGGACCAATTGTCCCGCGCAATCAGTGCGTGCGGGACTTGCGAATTTCCTCATCCATCTGGAGCACCCATTTTGGCGGATCGGGATCGTGCTCGAAGTCCGCTTTCTGTCCGAAGCTGATTTTCCATCGCGTCAGCCATGAAATTCCCTGCGCGCCGATATATTGGTCGGGCGTGGCGTACGCGGGATCGGTCAGCGCTTCGTCGAGTGAAACAAATTTGTAGCCGAGCTTTTCAAGGTGCGTGAGCAGTGCGTCGAGGCATTCGACGTTGATCGCGTTGTCGTGGAGCAAATAAATTTCGGCGATTTCGCGCCCGAAGAGAGTCCGCGACACGCTTTCGAAATACGCGCGAATGGTTTCTTCGTATTCGAGATAAGCCGCCTTCGTTTTTGCCGCGAGCTTTTTGTCCTTCTTCTCGAGTGCGCGGCCGAACAGGTCGTTGAACATCCAATCCGAATTATCCACGGTCACGGGCGCAACTTTGTAGCCGCGCTCTTTCAGAAATGTCTCAAATGCGGCTTTCGCTTCGGGTGTCGGTCCGGTCTCGAGAAATGGATGACGAAAATACGTGAGTGGTTTCCCTGCTGATGTCATCAGCGCTCGCGTGACCACTTCGCCGCGAATCGTCTCGTCCTCGAATTGGGCGAGCGGCATGGTCTGAAAGCTGGCGTGTGAGTATGTGTGATTGCCCAGCGTCATCCCTGCATCGAGCCAGATTTGAAGCAGCGCCGTGCGCGCGTCTCTTTCGCCCGCCACTTGCACCTTCCGTTCGTTGACGAATCCAATTGCAGGCACATGATGCGCTGCAAGGATCGCTGGGATCGCTCGATTGATTCTCTGATATTCTTTCAGGTCGCCCATTCCCTTGTCGCTTCCGGGAATCGCTCCGGGCAGGTCATCGATGGTTATCGCTACCAGTCGTTGCTGCGCTTGTGCGGAATTCGTCTGGCCATGAACCCGCGCGGCAACGCCAGCTATCAGCGCGGTGCAGAATAGCAGGAAAGTCGCGCAGAGATATCGGACACGATGTGGAAAGGTCACTGGTCGCTCCTCGCCGACTGCGAAACGTATTTTGCCTCAACTGGGGATTGCGAAGGGTGAAGATTCTGGAGCGGGCGATGGGAATCGAACCCACGTCCGAAGCTTGGGAAGCT
>JBAWGF010000086.1:0-10688 GCA_049592615.1 Candidatus Acidiferrales bacterium | reverse complement strand
GAAATTTTGTCAGACGCGGAGTGGACATTCGTGATTCCGCTGCAAGTCTGGTCGGCGCTGTAGAGCAAATCGGTGCTATCCGTGTTCCAATCCTTCGCGCCGGTAAAGGGATCGGTCGGGACTTCTTGAATATACGTCCCGGCGAGATCACTTATTGATTGCGGGCCACACTCCTTATCTTCCGTGTAATGCTGAATCGCCTCGCGCATGACCCGCAGATCCGTCCGCAGCGCCGCTTCGCGCGCTCTGATTACGGACTGGTAGTAGCGTCCCGCCGCCAGCGTCGCAAGTATCATTATGATCGAGATAACGATGATCAGCTCGATCATCGTGAAGCCGGTCTGCGCCAGCGAACCGCGGCGCGTCCCAAGTTCTCTGTGAAGAAAATTCCGCATCGATTTCCCAAATTGTGGAAAGAAACGCATTACCAGTCCGAATACTTCGTCCCGTTCAGCGCGGTCCCGGTGGATTTCGAGTACACGTCGAAGACGTCCTGTCCACCCCAGGAAGTTGTGTCCGGGTCATCCTGAACCGAGCGCATTCCCCAGTCGGCGGAGCCGGTCATCGGGTCTTTGTAAAGTTTGCGGAGGAAAACCATGCGCCGCCCGGGTGCGCCGGTCAATGCAACGCCACTTTGAAGCGATTGGAGGTCCACAGGATAGCCTTCTGTTCCAGCAGCCACTTGAATCTGGCCCTTGTCCGACAAGTCCTTGTAGCGGTCAATCGCATCTCGCATTTGCCGCAGGGCGTAGCGGAGGTCCTCTTCTTTTCGCCGCTTTACCTTGATGCGCGCCAGCGGCAGCGCTGCGGTGGCGAGGACAAGCAACATCGAGCAAGCGATGACGAGTTCGATCAGCGTCATCCCCGCTGCAATCGCGCGGGTTCTGCGCTGGCGGGGAAAAAACGAAGTGGACATTCGGCGGCGGGGTATCACTGAAACGAAGCTGCGAAGATTCAGGGTCATCTGGCCTCACTGCACCTGGATCACGGCTTCTCCGGAAACCATCGGGATATTCCGCTGTTGCGAATCGTGCGCGTTCATCTGAAGTATCTGCAGCTTCGCATTGCCTGGAGCAACGGCGCGCACTACAAATCCAAGGAGTGTTCCGGTGCCGTCAATCCCGGGCGTATTCGGCTGGCGCGTGGCGGAAACCACCACTTCGCCGCGCTGCGCGTCAATCCGCTGCACGATCGCTATTTCCTGAGTTCCGCCGGACAGGAATCCACCGTTGCGCACATCTTCCACTTGAATGACGGTCGGGTCGAAGTGGATCAGCAGCGGAATCGAGTACAAATCTTTTACGCCGGAAACTGACAGGCCGAGAGTCGTGGTTTCGCCCACTTTCAGCGCCACCAGCGCCGGTTCAAAATGAAGCTGCGCAGCCGGCGCCGCGTTCGCAGGCGGATTCGCGGATGACGGATTCGCCGCCGGAGGTCTGGCTCCTGCGGGCTGTGCTTCCGAGTCCTGGCGATACACGCGAACGTTTGAATCCGTACCCGCCGCGAGCGTGCGGAGGTTTTCGGCGCTTATGGACGGCATCCGGATGATGTGCGGCGTCAAGACGATCAGGATTTCGCTTTCTTGAATTTCATTCTTGTTATCCGAGAATAAATATTTGAAAAGGGGGATCTGCGCCAGACCCGGTATGCCGTTGAGGTTCTTCGTTTCGGTACGGTCGATCAACCCTCCCAGAATACTCACTTCTCCTTCTTTCAACCGCACGTCGTTCTCGATTTTTCGCTGGCTGATGACCGGCTGGTCGATTCCGCCGATGCTGCGCGTCCCGCTCTGGGTGGAAACTTCGATGGTCACCTTCATGCTGACCTCGCCGTTCGGGTGCACCCGGGGTGTCACATCAATGTTCACGCCGGTATCAATGTATTGAAATTGCGTGTTGACCAGCGGATTCACCACCCCCGCGCCAGTTCCGACTCCCACGCCAACACCTGCCTGAAAACTGCCCGTCGCAATCGGGATTCGGTCGCCGATTTTCAGCGTGGCCTTTTGCCCGTCTGTGACGCGAACCTCCGGGTCCTGAATCACGCGCGTCGCGCTGTCAGTCAGTACGGCCTGCGCCGTGGCGCCCGGCAGCGTGATGGCGTAGTCCGCTGTCCCGATGTGCCGCAAGTTGTTCAGAGTGATTTGCGCGACCGTAGCTGCGGTGCCAGTAGTTGTCGAACTGCCGGAGGTTGACGTGCCGCTGTTGGGCTGGAGGGAAGTCCTCGGTGAAAAAACGACTGGAACGCTCTGGCCCGGCAGAATCCCGAGATCGCGCAGGCGGTCGATGCTCGCCGCCAAAACCTGAACGTGAATCAGGACTTCCGGTTTGGCCTTGTCAATGTCGCGAATAATTTTGCCGGCGAGCAACAGCTTGTCCGGCGTGTCGCGAATGACGATTGCGTTTTGCGCGTTGACCTGCTGCAAGCGCCGCAAATCAAGTAGCTGGCGCAGCCCGGTGACGATTTCCGTCAGATCCTGAGGAGTAAGTGTGTTGGAAAGATAAAAAGTCCTTACAACTTCGTCTTCCAGGTCCTTGCGCTTTTGCGGATTATCGGGCGAAACAAAAATCACGGTCGGCGTCACCGGCTTCCAGAATGCCTTGCTTTCGAGCGCCACCGCATCGAGCGCCTGCTCGAGAGTGACGTTCGGCAATTCCGCCGTGATACGCCGCGACGTAAAGTCCGGGTCGAAAATCACACTGAGGCCCGCGAGCCGCGCGATTGCGTCGAACACGGTACGCGAGTCGTTCGTCATTTTCAGATTGATGGGGTCGCGGGAAAGCGGCTTCAGCGAAGGTGGCACTGATAGAAGGGTTTCGTCATCCGAGGGATTCGGATTGATCGTCTTTGGCGCGTCGGCAGCCCTCTGCGCCTCCAGTTGGGACATCGTCTTCTTTACTTCCTGATCGGCTGCTGCATTCGACGGGTCAATCGCCTGCGCCTTTTCGAATTCCGCAAGCGCTACTTGCAGATCGCCCTTCTTGGCGGCCTTTCGCCCCTGCTCCACGTGAAATTGGCCGGCCTCGAAACGCGCGCGCATGGCTCGCAGCTTGTATTCCGCGTTGGTGGGAGAAGCTCGATAAGCACGCTCGTAATGGACGAGGGCTGTGTCGTAGTCCTGGACGGCCTCGGCTTTGCGCCCGGCATCGACTTCCTGGTTTCCCTTGGGGCAGCCGGCCAGGAACACGCCAACAAACGCCAAGAGTGACAAACAAGCTATGCGGCGCAAAAGAGGGCCTCCGCGCGGGATCGCCTCAAAACTGGTCAAGTCTAGCACCCGATGTTGGATGCAGCAAGGAAACCTCGAAGTTGCCGTGAAGGGATAGTTAGCATTGCCGATAAGACATCCTGTCGTCCCTCGGAGGCCTCAGGCGCGGGATGAGCGGAAACCCGGGGAATTCTGTGACTTGCAGGGAATTGCACGGCGCGGCTATGATAGCTTGCTTTGAAATCATCCGAAAAAAAATCGCCCAGGGAAGGCGTCAAGATCGTCGCTCAGAACCGCGCCGCCTCCTACAACTACCACCTCACAGATTCGCTCGAGGCGGGAATGGTCCTAGTCGGCACCGAGGTAAAAACCCTGCGGGAGGGAAAAGCGAGCCTTCGGGAAGCCTATGCAGAGATTCGCGCGGGGGAGGTCTGGCTGGTAAACTGCCACATCCCGGAGTATCAGCCGGGAGGCCCGCGGAATCACGACCCGCTCCGGAAACGGAAGCTGCTGCTCAACCGGCGCGAAATCGACCGGCTCCTGGTTCAAACGCAGCAGAAGGGCATGACCATCGTGCCCTTGAAACTCTACTTCCGCGACGGCCGCGCGAAATGCGAACTGGCGGTGGCGCGCGGCAAAAAATTTCACGACCGGCGCGAAGCGGAACGCCGAAAAGAAGCCAAGCGCGAAGCCGACGAGGCAATGTACCGTCATCGGCGACGCTGAAAACGAAAGGGAGACATGCAGATCCAACTGGAGACACAGCCGTATTCCTCGATTCAGGCCGATGCAATCGTCACTTATATTTTTGACAAGGAAGTCAAAATCGAAGACGTCCTCGCCGATTTGGACCGCGGCACGGATGGCCGCATCGCCGCTCTCGCCGCGGGCGGAGAAATCTCGGGCAAGGCGCTCGAATGCGTCCTCGTTCATTTTCCCGAAGGCCTCGACGCGAAGCGCCTGCTGATCGTCGGAGCGGGGAAGCCGGATAAATTTTCGACTGGCGACCTCCGCAAAATCGCCGGGACGGCGCTCCGCTTCCTGAAATCGCGCGGCGTCAAGAAGTTTGCGTTCCTCGCGCGTGAAAACGAACGCGGCCCCGCCGCCACGCAGGCAGTTGTCGAAGGACTCGTCGTCGCGGACTTCGAATCGGACAAGTACCGCACGGACAAAAAGAAAAACCGTGAATTGGATTCCGTCATCCTCGCTGGATTCGAAGCGGGCGTGGAAGCCTCCGCGGCGCTCGACCGCGGCCGCATCATCGCCGAATCGCAGAATTTCGCGCGCGATCTCATCAACGAGCCCTCAAATCGTCTCACCCCGCGCATGCTGGCCGCTCGCGCCGAAACAATGGCCAAGGAAGTCGGCCTGAAGGTCGAAATCCTCGACGAGAAAAAAATCGCCGAGTTGAAAATGGGCGCCCTGATCGGCGTCGCGCAGGGCAGCGTCGAACCCCCGCGCGTGATCGTCATTCGCTACACGCCGGAAAATCCGCGCCCCGGAGCGCCCGTACTGGGCCTCGTCGGTAAGGCCGTCACCTTCGATACCGGCGGCATCTCCATCAAGCCCGCCGAAAATATGGAAAAAATGAAGTACGACATGGGCGGCGGCGCGACGATGCTCGGCGCGATGCGCGCTCTCGCCTTCCTAAAGCCTTCGATCCCGATCATCGCGGTCGTCCCGGCCACGGAAAATATGCCCGGTGCGCGCGCGCAAAAGCCCGGCGACGTTCAGGTCGCCATGTCCGGAAAAACAATCGAAGTAATTAACACGGACGCCGAAGGACGCTTGATTCTCGCCGACGGAGTTTTCTACGCGCGCCAGCTCGGTTGCACGCACCTGATTGACGCCGCCACCTTGACCGGCGCGATCCAGGTCGCCCTTGCTCACATCAATGCCGGCGCGTTCGGCACGCCCCGCGAATTTCTCGACAAATTCCTCGAGAGCGCGAAAGCCGTGGGCGAAAAAATGTGGCCCATGCCCATCGACGACGAATACGAGGAATTGATCAAGAGCCAAATCGCGGACATTCGCAACACCGGCACAGGGAAGGGCGGCGGCGCCATCACCGCCGCGTGGTTCATCAAGGAATTTGTGGACGACACACCATGGGTTCACCTGGACATCGCCGCGACCTGCTGGGTCGATGACGGCCGCCCCTGGCTCGCCAAAGGCCCCACAGGCGTCGCCATCCGCTCGATCGTTGATTTCGCGATGAAAATGTAGCGTCGTGCTTCAGGTCGGGATGTTCGCCATGGCTGGGCTTACATCTTTTCCGGTGCCTTAATCCCCATCAGCGATAGCGCCGTCACAAGCTGCTCCCGCACCACGGCCGTTACAAGCCACAGAAACGCGCGTTTCTCCGCATCCTTCTCCGACAGGATGTGATGCTTGTGATAAAACACGTTGAACGCCTGCGCCAACTCGAACGCATACCGCGCAATGAATGCAGGCTCCTGCGCGGCGACTGCCCCGTCAATTCGCGCGCCGAGCGATCCCGCCAGCAGCACCAGTTCCCACAAATCGTCTCCGCCCGGCGCCAACAAAAATCGCATCGCATCCAACTCGCCGCTCTTGAACCGCGCCACGTTCGCTGCGTCCTCCGTGCCGACACTCGGATCGAGCTCGGCGCCCTTCCGCAAAATTCCGTTCACGCGCACCACCGCATACTGCACGTATGGCCCCGTCTCGCCCTCGAAACTCAATGCGTCTTTAAAATCAAACGCGATTACCGTATTGCGCGTGAACTTCAAAATAAAATATCGCAGCGCCCCGACGGCAATCGCATCGGCAGTCTGCTGTCGTTCCGCCGGCCCAAGGTCCGGGTGCCGCTCATCCACCTCGCCCTGGGCATTCGTCTTGAGCGTGTCGATCAGGTCGTCCGCTTTCACGCCCTGCCCCTTCCGCCCGCTCACTTCCACGTAAGGCTTCTTCGCCTCTTCCGGTGGAATCTCGTATCCCATTTCATGCGCGCAGCGCGGCGTCAGCGCGACAACGTTGTAAGCGAAATGCTTCAGATGATCCGCTTCCTCGTTGTACCCAAGCCCGCGCAGCCCCGCTGCTACCACCTGCTGCGGATACGCCTGCCGCGAGTCAATCACGTTGAATACATCATGCGCGTGTCCGAATTGCGGCGCACCCGGATCGTCGCGGTCACTCGCCGTTACCCACGCTTCATGCCCGTCCGGATGCTTGTGAAATCTCCGGTAATGAAAATCGCGCTCCAGCAGCCCAAATTTCCAGAGATGATGCGCGATGTCCTTGCCGACGTACGTCACTGTGCCGCTCGACCGCACAATGATTTTCGCTTCCGCTTCTTCCGCTGGCTCTTCTTCGCCCTCGACCGCCACGTGCTCGGAAGGAAGTTGCATCACCCAGCATCCCGCAGTTTTTCCAGTCGTTGAAAGTTGAATCGTCCCGCGCTGCTTCAGCAGCTCGAACGCGGCATCCCAGAATCTCAGGGTTAGGATTTCGCTTTCCTGCGAAAGTAAATCATAATCAATCCCCAACCGGTCGAGCGTCCGCAAATGGCAGTGCACGATGGCCGTCGAAACCACTTCTCCCATCTTCGCGGCGTCGCCCTGGCCCTCTTCGATTTCTTTCAGCGTTTGCCCGCGCAAAGCAAGCCGCGTCTTGTCTTCCTCGAGGTAGAGCGTCGCGCGCGTGTACAAATCCCAGCAGTAATAATCGAACCGCGGAGCGGCCGCGAGCGCGCGCACCTCTTCCACCGACTTCTTTTCGAGATGCAGAAAACCGAGCACCACATCCGCCACCTGCACGCCCGTGTTATCAATGTAATTCTGCACTTCGACGCGCCGCCCAGCGTGCCGCAGCAGCCGCGCGAATGTGTCTCCGAGGACCGCGTTGCGCACGTGCCCGATGTGCGCCGCCTTGTTGGGATTGATGCTTGTGTGTTCGACGACGGTCTTGGGCGCATCCGGCGCGGCAACAACGGCTTCGTGCCCCGCTTGCGCGCACGCGGTGCGGAAAAACGTCGCGCGATCGAAAAACAGATTCAGGTAGCCGCCACCCGCGACCTCGATCCGCGCAACTCCCTCGATCGGACGCAGTCCGTTTGCAATTTCCTGCGCCAGCGCTCGCGGCGGTTTCTTCAGCCGTTTCGCGAGTTCGAAGCATACGGGCGACGCCACTTCGCCCATCGAAATTTTCGGCGGGCGCTCCGTCACCACCGGCACATCCGTCTTGTAGCGCTCGTGAATTTGGCGCCGCAGCGCCTTGCGAATCCGATCCTCGACCTCTTTGTACACGCGACTCCTTGCGTCAATTGAATCCCGCGATTATATAGGGAAACCGCGAAGCCCTGTCAAAGCGAGTCCTCGGAACATTCGAGCTCGCCGGCCCACTCGGTTCGCGGTCTTGTGGCACAGAAAATTATGTCTGTGCTCCTCGTCCTTCTCCGCGCACTCCGTGCCTTCTCTGCGTCCTCTGTGTTAAGCCTCCGGTTTGCAGTCCCCGCAGACCCAACCAAATCCACAGCAACACACCCGAGACGCTCGACAAGAAATGTGCTAGCGTTTAGTTGGAGAATATGAGCACCGAGGAGCAAGACACAACACGAACCTCAGCCCACGCTCCCTCGAGCGTGGGCGCACAAACACCCAGCTTCTCCCGAATTTCTAACCGCCAAAAATCCGAATTAGAATTCCTTGTAACCCATTCAAAACACAGGCCAAGTCAATTTCTAACAGCCAAAAATAGTGCCTGTTTTGGGTACAGCTTTTGTCGCCCTCGGAGCCATCCGTTGCCACACCCGTTGGCGCCGCAATTGACACCACTAAAAGCCCAGACTACTATCGCTTTCCCGCGTGCAGCGAGAAGGCTCGGCCGAATTACATGAAAAAACTAGGCATAGCATATTTCGATTGCTTCTCCGGCGTCAGTGGCGACATGGTGCTGGGCGCGCTTGTGGACGCAGGCGCTGACCTCCGCGCCATCGAATTCGAATTGCGCAAGCTTGGCCTCGAAGGCTGGACGATTTCCGCCGAAAAAGTGAAGCGCGGAGCCATCTCCGCCACCCACGTCAAAGTGGAAACCACCGAAGACCATCATCATCGGGGCCTCTCGATCATTCTGAAGCGAATTGACGACGCAAAGCTCGCGCCACGCGCAGCCGATCGCGCTCGAAAGATTTTCACGCGTCTCGCCGAAGCCGAAGCCAGTGTCCACCAGATGCCGATCGAAAAAATCCATTTCCACGAAGTTGGCGCGGTGGATTCGATCGTGGACATCGTCGGCGCCGCCATCGGATTTGAGCAGCTTGGCATCGACGAATTTGCCTGCTCGGCATTCGACGTTGGCGGCGGTCAAGTGAAAACCGCGCACGGCATGTTGCCTGTACCGGCTCCGGCCACCGCCGAATTGCTGCGCGGCGCGCCCACATACTCGAGTGGAATTGCGCGCGAACTCGTCACGCCCACCGGCGCAGCCATCGCCACCACTCTCTCAACCAGCTACGCGCAGATTCCCGCGATGACATTGCGCGCGATCGGTTACGGCGCGGGCACGGCCGACATCGCAGAGAAGCCCAACGTCTTGCGACTTCTGATTGGTGAAAATGCCGTGAGCGAAGCGGGAGAACACTGGGGCGCGCCCGTGTCCGTCATCGAAACAAACGTGGACGACATGAGCCCGCAGATTGTCGGCTACTTCGTCGAGAAAGCGCTCGCGGCGGGCGCGCTCGACGTTTTTTCCACGCCCGTGCAGATGAAAAAGAATCGCCCGGGCCTGCTCATCACAATTCTGAGCGAGCCTGCAAATCTCGCGCGGCTGATTGATCTCGTTTTTCGCGAGACCACCACCATCGGCGTGCGCACGCACGAAGTCCGCCGCAAGACGCTCGACCGCGAATTCATTCCGGTCGTCACGCCGTTTGGCGACGTGCGCATGAAGATTTCGCGAATGAACGGCTCGATTCTGAATGCGTCTCCCGAATATGAGGATTGCCAGCGCATCGCGGCCGAGCGCGGCATTCCGCTGAAGCAGGTGATCGCCGCGGCCTCGTTCGAATTTCAGAAACGCGGAGAACCGTCGAAATGAGGGCAGCGCATTTCATAAACGGAGCCGGAAGGGCGGGGTTTCAACCCCGCCATGCCATCGGCCCAAGGGAAGGGGCTTCAGCCCCTGAAGCCGGCTTTCTTCATGGCGCAGCTTATCCAAGGCGAGATGGTCTCTGTCTGTCCGGCCTTTTTAGCCATTGGTTTGCCTTTATCAGTGTTCATCTGTGTTCATCTGTGGTTGCATTTTTCTTTCTTTCCCGGGCAAATGGATGACGAAGCCGAAATTTTATCTCACTACTCCAATCTACTACGCGAATTCGCGCCCTCATGTCGGTTCCGCGTACACCACCATCGTCTGCGACGTCATTGCGCGCTATAAGCGTATGTGCGGGTACGACGTCGCCTACCTTACCGGCACCGACGAGCACGGCGTCAATATCGAGCGCGCCGCCGAGAAGCAGGGAATCACTCCTGCCGAGCTGGTGGATCGCAATCAAAAGATTTTCCTCGAGCTGTGGAAGCTGCTCGGAATTCAATACACGCATTTCATCCGCACCACGGAGACGCGCCACGCTCGCGCCGTCCAGAATCTCGTCCGCCGCACCCAGCGCCAGTCGCCCGATGCCATTTACAAAGCGAAGTACGAAGGTCGCTACTGCATCTACGACAATCTCTACGTGAGCGACACGCCCGATCCGGCCGATTGCCCCACGTGCGGGCGCCCCGCCGAGCTTGTCTCGGAAGAAAATTATTTCTTCCGCCTCTCTGCATTTCAAAAACCCCTGCTCGACCTCTACGCGAAAAATCCGCAATTCGTCGTCCCGAATTTTCGCTTCAATGAAGTGAAGAGTTTTGTCGAAGCCGGACTGCGGGACATTTCCATCAGCCGCAAATCAATTAAGTGGGGCATTCCCTGGCCCGACGACCCGGAGCATGTCTTCTACGTGTGGTACGACGCGCTCACGAGCTACATGACCGGCATTGGGTTCGTTGACGGCTCGCATGACGGCCCCGACTTCCGCTATTGGCCCGCCGATGTCCACGCGATGGGCAAAGAAATCATCCGCTTCCACGCCGTGTACTGGCCCGCGTTTCTGATGGCCGCGGGCATCGAGTTGCCGAAACAAATCGTCGCGCACGGCTGGCTGCTCTTCGAGCAGGAAAAAATGAGCAAGTCGAAGGGCAACGTCGCGTACCCCGAACCCATCGTGAAGGTTCTCGGCAACGACGCGCTGCGCTACTACCTCCTGCGCGAGACTGTCTTCGGCCAGGACGGCAATTTTTCCCGAGAAGCTCTCATCACCCGCTACAACGCCGATCTCGCCAACGGCCTCGGCAACCTCGCCAGCCGCACGCTCACGATGGTTCAGCAGTATTTCGAAGGGCGAATTCCAGCCCCATCCTCCGACCACGCCCAGAGCGCTGCCAATCGGCTGCGAAGTGTTGTTAGGCCCAACATTCGG
>JBAWGF010000085.1:0-1878 GCA_049592615.1 Candidatus Acidiferrales bacterium | reverse complement strand
CACCGAAGAAGGCCGCCGCCTCAACCGCAGCGTGACGTTTCGCGTCGCGTTTACTCCCGCTTCTCCGGTAAACTAGCCGGTCAATTCCGATGCGCCAGAAAAAAATCTGCATGCTTGGTTCGTTCTCCGTCGGCAAGACGAGTCTCGTTCGCCGCTTCGTCGAAAGCATTTTCGACGAGGCTTACCACACGACGATCGGCGTCAAAGTGGACCAGAAACAGATGCGCGCGGACGGCGAGGACCTGAACCTTGCCATATGGGACATTTTCGGAGACGACGCTTTTCAAAAACTCCCGATGTCCTATCTTCGAGGCATGTCGGGCTATTTGCTTGTCGCCGACGGCACGCGGCGCGCCACCTACGAAGTGGGGGTCGCGCTCGTCGAAAAAGTTACCGAGGCGATGGGAAAAGTTCCTTTCGTTTTCCTTCTGAACAAGTGCGACCTCGCGGATCAATGGGAAATTGAGCCTGAAACGGAAAAAATCCTGGCGGGACGCGGATGGACCGTGATGCGCACCAGCGCAAAGACGGGCGAACTCGTCGAAGAGGCGTTCACGGATTTGGCGCGCGCCATGCTGGCAAAGTAACCCGTGCCGCTCAAACCCTTGCGCGAAGAATCCAATCGGATTGTAATGAGCGAACCCGGCCATGGCATCTAACCCGATCTTCGAGTCGTTCCTCGCGAACCAGGGTTTCGCTCTCTTCGAATATCTCGGCGAAGGCGCGTTTCGCGCGATCGGCCGCTGCCCGGAGTGGCTCGAAAAAGTTTGGGGCGCCGGAGTCAACCGCACAAAGACAATCCGGCTGGCGGAACAATCTCCCTTCCTCGAAAATTTCTTGATCGATGCCGAGGAATTCTGGAATTCGAAATCCGAGGGCGCCGCCAATTCCGGAAACTGGCTCGAGCGTGGCGCGGACGGAAAAGAGACGCCGCTCGAGGCACTGGCGCTTTGGCTCGACAAAAAACGCGTCCTGCTCGTGCGGAATTTCACGTCCTCGTACGCGCAACAGCAGCAATGGCTGCAAACGGCCCGCGATTCGCTCCTCGAACACGAGCGGCTTATGCGCGAAATTCAGAAGAAAGAAATCCTGCTCCACTGCATCGTCCACGATCTCTCCCAGCCCTTGACCGCCATGCGCGGATGTTTCAATTGCCTCACCATCGGAGATTTGCCGCTCGATCTTCGCCCCTTCGTCGAAACGGGCCAACGCGAATCGCAACGCCAGGAGCAGATGATTCGCGGGATTCTCGAGGCCTTCTCCGCGGACCTCGCAGGCCAGAAATCGCAAGCCGAAAACGCAGCGGAAGCTCCCGACCTCGCCGCATGCGCCAGACGCGCGGTTCAGAATCTTTCCGCCGCGTTCAGCGAAAAGGGCGTGCGTCTTCAGCTCGATCCACTTCTCGACTTCGAGCGCAATTGGAAATCCGTCGGTGATGCGTCGCGCATTGACCGCATCTTCGGCAACCTTCTCGAAAACGCGCTGCGTTACAGCCCGCGCGGGACCACCACGACCGTCGGCGTCGAGGAAAAAGGAAATCTTCTCCTCGCGTATGTGGACGATGAAGGCCCCGGCCTGCCGAAGGACCAATCCACCGACAAACTTTTCGCGCTCTTCGCGAAGGGCAAGGATCGCCCCGGCAAAGCAGGGCTTGGACTTTACTTCTGCAAAATGACGGTCGAGCGCTGGGGCGGCCGCATCGGCGCCGAATCGCGCGCGAAAGCGGGCACGCGTTTCTGGTTTCGCCTGCCGCGCGCAACGAAGACGGCGCAGAGCCACAGCGCAGAACAAAAATCAGCCGCAGCGAAATTGCAGGAAGAGCGCGTGGAAAAAAGCGCTGTTCCGTCCGGCGGCCGCGGCCTGGCGAATGCCGCGAAG
>JBAWGF010000084.1:0-4932 GCA_049592615.1 Candidatus Acidiferrales bacterium | reverse complement strand
GATGAAGAAAGCCATGGATCTTTTGCAGCGTGTACATTTCGGCGGCTTTTTCCTCGAACCGGCGGATGCGCAGCATTTCCCGCAGCAGAAAGAGCGCGTGTTCCCGAGTAACCGGAGGGCGTTCCGAAATCGTGGCGGTAGCCATTAACTTGGCTCCAATGTGGAAATGTCGCCTTCGGGCAGGCCGAGTTCCCGCGCTTTGAGAAGGCGGCGCATGATCTTGCCGCTCTGTGTTCTCGGCACTGATGTCACAAACTCAATTTCCTTCGGAGCAACCACCGCTCCCAGCCGTGTGCGAGCAAAACCCAGCAACTCATGCTTCAATTCTTCGGTGGGCTCGAATCCTTTGCGAAGCACAACAAAAGCCTTGACGATTTCGAACGCCATCGGATCGGGTTTTCCGATGACACCCGACTCGGCCACGGCTTTGTGCTCCATCAAGGCGCTTTCTACTTCGAATGGTCCGATCAGGTGTCCCGAAGACTTGATCACGTCATCCTGACGTCCGACGAACCAGAAGTAACCGTCGCGGTCCTTCCTCGCGAGATCTCCCGTCAGGTAATAGCCGCCCGCGAAGCACTTTGCGTACCGGTCGGGATTGTCCCAGTAACCACGGAACATGGAAGGCCAACCGGGGCGCAAAGCAAGTTCTCCCTGCACGCCGGGTCCTCGAATCTCTTCCACCGAGCCGTCCTTCTTTTTTTCCACGATGAATGCGTCGATGCCGGGCAGCGGCCGGCCCATGGAACCGGGCCGGATGTCCATCGCCGCGAAGTTGGCGATCATGATCCCGCCGGTTTCCGTCTGCCACCAGTTATCGTGAAAGGGGATGCCGAACGCTTCGCTGCTCCAAATCACTGCTTCGGGATTCAACGGCTCGCCCACACTGGAAAGGAACCGGAGCGAACGCAGATCGTATTTGCGCGCGATCTCGGCCCCGGCCTTCATCAGCATGCGGATCGCTGTCGGCGCGGAATACCAGATCGTAACTTTTTGCGACTGAAGGATTCCGTACCAGCGGTCGGCGTCAAAATCACCTTCATCGACAATGCTCGTAACCCCGTTCGTCAGCGGAGAGATGATTCCGTAAGAAGTGCCGGTTACCCATCCTGGGTCTGCGGTACACCAGAAGATGTCGTCGTCATGAAAATCCAGTGCCAGTTTGCCGGTAACGTGATGGGCAACCACGGCTCCGTGAACGTGCACCGCGCCTTTCGGCGTGCCGGTTGTTCCGCTTGTGAAGTGAAGAAGAGCTTTGTCCTCTGGATCAGTCGGCTGAATCGTGTATGTGTCGGGGGCATTTTCCATCAACCGGTGAAGGCTCTTTGTCCCAGGAACGTCCGTGGCGCCGTGGTCATCTCCAATCAACAAGACATGCTCGAGAAACGGCATCGAAGCGCGGATCGCCTTCACTTTCCGCTCGTAGAGCGACTGCGTTGTTACCAGAACCTTCGCCTGGCCGATTGTGAGCCGCGCACGGATCGGCTCGGGACCGAACGCCGAGAACAAAGGGCAAAAAACGGAGCGATGCTTGAGCGTTCCCAATGCCGCGATATACAGCTCCGGAATTCGCCCAGCCAACAGATAGACGCGGTCGCCTTTTTCTACTCCGAGAGTCTGAAGCACATTGGCAAAACGATTCGTGAGTTTCCGAAGTTGATCATACGTGTAGTCCTGCACCTCGCCATTCTTGCCAAGCCAGCGAATTGCCAATTGACCGGCCCGCGGCCCATTCGCATGCCGGTCAATCGCTTCGTGCGCGATATTCAGTCCCTGGCCTCCCGGCAGTCCATCGAGCAGCCGGCGCGCACCATCCCAGGAAAATTTCCTTCTTGTTTCTTCATAGTCTCTCAGGTTTGGTTCGACAGCCTGGCCCTGTCTGGACTTGACGATCGTCTGCCAGGGCGTTTGGGCTTCCTGCACGCATTCAATCGTGTCCTTTGACATTGTTTCGCACCGGCGCGGCTGATGCCCCCGCAGAATCCAGTCCCCTCTCTTAGCTGATCGGAATCGCGCTGCCTATTTTTTCGGATTCCACTATTTCTTCCACGACCTCTACCTCCGGCTCGAGGGCGGTCGGGCAGCTCAGTGAGCGCGTGACGAGGCAGGTCTTTTCCGCCTTTTCAAGCAGGCGGTTCGCCCGTTCCCGGTCCCTGTCATTCTGTGCGATCTTCAGCCGGGGGCGCAGAAGGATCCGTGTAAAACGCCAGCCGGTTTCGCCTTTTTCGAGCACCCCCTCGACTTCGAGGTTGAGCGAAATGAATTCAAATTTTGAAAACTCCGCGATCCCCGAGAATGTGCTGATGAAGCAACCTGCCACCGAGGCCATGAGCAGGTGCTCCGGTGTCCACTGCCCCGCTTGTCCGTAAAATTCAGGAGGCGCGCTGAAAGAAATCGTCGGTTGAATTTCGTCAGCGGTTACCGTCCCGCTGCGAACTTTGGTTGCCGCCCCCGTGACCCGATATATGTATTGGCGTTCCATGCTGTCCTCCAGGACAAGTCTAATGTTGCCGACCGGTTCCATCGATCATCTCCACGCTAGCTCAACTACCTTCGCGGTGGTGTGACCAGACTCACTCTCGCTTGTGATGTCTGTCACGCCTTGGCATATGCACACTGTTTCCAGGCTCAGGGCAAGGAACGAGCCTCAAGCGTCTGACAATTTTCCATGGAGTACCGAGTCGCCCGTGAAGGTGATCCTCAGTTTATTGGAGTGCTGAATCACGCGTCCGCCACAGTAATCAATTAACTCCTTTTCCTCATCTACCTCCTCTGCTTCCTTGCCTCCTCCCTTCGTACAGGTGTACTAGTCCTCGCCCGATTCTGTACTTTTGGACGAGCCTTTCTACGCGCGCCACGTGCTAGCGTGGATCGAAGACAATGCGAACAAATCAAAACGCGCTCACAACAACAAAGGACGCCGCATCCGCGCCCATTCCGAGCCTTCCACAACCCATTTCTAACCGTCACCCCGGACGATTAGAAACACACCCAACTCCTTGGAAACAAACGATCGGCGCTCCGTCTAATCGACACCAATGCCCGGAAATTTTCTGGCCCCCTTTCGCGCGCCGCGGGACTTCCAGCCCACTCCGCCCCGCAACGCAGCACTCAATTTCTAATCGCAACAAATCTGAATTAGAAATCGCTGGAACTCATTCAAAACAAAGCCGCGATCAATTTCTAATCGCAACAAATAGCGGTGTTTTGCGATCTCGGGTCGCCGGTCACCATTCACTGGCTTGCCCTGAGCGATCGCGGAGGGTCATTCGCCGCCTCGTCGAGATGCGCATCTTGTGGCAAAGTAGTGGCGATGGCTGCGCCTTCGACCCCACCCGTAACGAACACTCCCGCCGGGCGCATTGCATTTTCAAGCCGCGCATTTACGCTCTTCATCATCGCGCGGTGGTGCGTCGTCATCGGCGTCGAGATGCAATCGGTCGCCGTTGGCTGGCAGGTGTACGACATCACGAAGCGGCCGCTCGACTTGGGCCTCGTGGGCCTCGCGCAATTTCTTCCGGGCATACTTCTTTTTCTCGTCTCGGGTCACGCAGCGGACCGCTTCAACCGGCGCAAGCTTTTGCTGGCGTGCTACGCGGGATACGCGCTGTGTTCTGGACTGTTGCTGACTATCGCGCTGCACGGCACGCGCTCCGTCAATTTGATTTACGCGGTGATGGTGTTGCTCGGAGTCGTGCGCTCGTTCACCGGACCCACGGGCCGCGCCATCCTGCCGCAACTGGTGCCCGAGGAGCATTTCCCGAACGCGGTCGCATGGAATGCGAACGCGTTTCAGAGCGCGACGATTCTCGGCCCCGCGCTCGGCGGGCTGGTTTACGCATTCTTCCGCGGGCCTTCGGCCGTCTATGCGGGTGCGATGACGGTCGCGGCGGCGGCGTTCATTTCGATTCTGCGGATCGACCTGTCGCCGCGCTCGATTCCGCGCGACCCGGTCAATTTGAAGACCGTGCTGGCCGGCGTGCGCTACATCCGGAGCCACAAGCTCATCCTCGGGTCGATCTCGCTCGATCTCTTCGCCGTGCTGCTCGGCGGGGCGGTTGCGTTGCTTCCGGTTTACGCGCGAGAAGTTTTGCAGACCGGGCCGTGGGGGCTCGGTCTTCTTCGCTGCGCGCCGGGAGCAGGCGCGGCGGTGATGTCGGTGTTTCTGGCCTACCGCCCTTTGCGGCGCCGCGCCGGTGCGACGATGTTGTGGTGCGTCGCGGGATACGGCGTCTTCACGGTTGTGTTCGGGCTATCGCGCAGCTTTGCGATTTCACTCGCAGCGCTGTTTCTCGTCGGCGCGGCGGACATGGTGAGCGTCATCGTTCGCGGAATCCTGATTCAGATCGCGACGCCGGACGAAATGCGCGGCCGCGTGAATGCGGTGGACATGGTTTTCATCGGCGCTTCCAATCAATTCGGCGAATTCGAGTCCGGGCTGACGGCGAGCTGGTTTGGAACCGTGCCGGCTGTCGTGATCGGTGGCGTGGGAGCGATCGTCGTCACAGCTTTGTGGAGCTGGAAATTTTCGGAGCTGCGGCGTGCAGACAGCCTGACCGTCTGACGTTGGACCGCAAGGGAGAGACCGCGAGTGTTCACGGATCCAGATCGCAAGCCGTTCTCCGGGTTTCGTAATCCGCTCATCTACACCTCGACGCTCGTCGTGCTCGCAACTGTTTATGCCGGGGGGATGCTCTACATGCGAAAACAGGAGAAACGCCAAATCGAAGAGAAGGCGCGCGAGCACAAGCGAATCGAAGCGAAAGAAGCCTTCGAATCGCTCGGCGGCGACCAGTTCGGGATTCTGAATTTCTATGTGATGCCCGGATTTATCCGGCGCGGAGAATCGGCGCAGTTGTGTTACGGAGTTTCAAACGCCAAATCGGTGAAGCTCGAGCCGCAATCAGGTCAGGTGTGGCCCTCCACCAACCG
>JBAWGF010000083.1:0-14829 GCA_049592615.1 Candidatus Acidiferrales bacterium | reverse complement strand
GGCATCGCCAATGGTCGCAAACATAGCGGGCGATCCCATCGCCTGCCAAACCAAAACGAAGCTGAGCCCCAAAAAGAGGAACGGCCAGGAGGGACTGAAGAAGTAGATCAGATAGCCTGCGGAGGCCACGGCGACAAAACTTAGAAAAGCGTTACGCCTGCCCCAGTGATCGGCCAACCATCCGCCCGGATACTGGTAAATCGCGTCAAAGAAATCCTCCGCAGTTCCGAACAGGCCGATTACCGGCACGCTGGCGCCAAGCGATTGCAAATATTTTGGCAGGAACTTCTTCCACAGCTCTTCGCCCAGCCCCAACAAAAACACTGCACCAGAAGCCGCGCCGACATTGCGCTCGAATCCGAGGAAGCCTGCGAGTCGCTTGCGCATCGCTATGCCAATCGTTTCCGGGATAGCTCACTCCGGGGGCGCGCCGCCGAGGACGGTCTCAACGGCACTTCCATTCAACGCGTCGAAACTTCCATTCGCTTGGTTGTCATTTCCCGGCAATGCGCATAGAGCGCATCGTAGACGATCCATTCGGCGGAATTGATTTCGTTGTCGTCTTTGAGCCCCAGGTGCCGAAATCCCTCCGCCACGGCCTCGAGGCCCGCAGCCTCCGGCTGATTCCATAACGAATTGTCCGTGTCCGCGCCGTTCACGATTTTCGCCAGCAGGCTCAGCGCTGGGTCGGCAGTGAGCCCATATTTCTTCAATATCGCTTCGAACGAGCATTCCTTCCCGTGATGTCCCAGCTCGACGCTCGGGACATCGAATGGAATTGCGTGCAATCTCTCCGCTTGCTTCATCACCTGCCCGGCGGGCACAAAATAAAATTCGGCTTGCGGGTCGACGAACTTCTTGATCAGCCACGGGCAAGCCACTCGATCTACTCTTACGTGCTCACGCGTAATCCATTTCATTTGTTGTCCTCCGCCTTCTACGCCCTGCCTTCTTTTCTCCCATCGAGTGATTCGCCGCGCCGGTTTTTCCAAACTCCTCAAGCGCCGCCCGAAATCCCGCTGCCAGTTTTTCAGCCGGTCCTTTTCCCCAGTAGTGAAGAAAGATCACTGCTGGCTCAGTGCCGATCATGTGGTGATGGATCGCCACCACTTCGATTCCATTCCGGCGTAGAGCTTTCAGCACGGGTGTCACTTCGCCGCTGAGCATGGCTACATCCCCGGCAACAATCGCTGTCTCGTTCGAACCATAAAACGCCGCCCACGTATTCAAGCCCATCCGTGCATTGATCGTCGCGGCATGTTCCTTCACGTCTAGATCGTTGCGCCCCACCGTAATCTTGTAAACGGGCCCGTTCGTTTCGCCCTTGTGTCCCACAATCGCTGCGATCTTCTCTGTGTCGATCATGCCTTGCAGCGAAGCAGCATGGGAGTCTGGCCCGGGAATCTGTCCCACGTGACCGATCAGATCGAGGGCGGGCTTCACGCGGTGTGCCAGATCCACCGCCTTGCCGTATCCGTGCACGTGCATGTAGAAGATCCGCGGCTCCTCCCAGAAGAAGTGGTTGTGCAGCGCGGTGACTTCAAGGCCGTTCTCAAGCAGCGCCGACATCACCGGGTTCACTTCTTCTTGCAACAGCACAAGATCGCCCATCATTACGTCGTTCCCGCGTTCACTCTTGGTCATCGCAATCCATCCGCCGAACCCGAATGCGGTCGGCGTCGCCACCCCCGCGACGCTCACGTGCAGGTCGTTCCGCGGGATGTTCACCTTCAGCACGTTCGCAGCGTAGTCCCCTTTTCTTCCGAGGTAATTCAGCACCTCCCCATAGTCGCTTGCCAATTCCTGCGCGCAAGCCATCCGGTCCGCTACGAGCAGCAGAAGCACAAATATAGACATGAAGAGTGGCAGACACCTGCGACGATAAATCTTCATTGCTCCCTCCGAATCGAAAGACGCTGAGACTGGATTCACTCTCTAGCTCTTTTATACTCCGAGACGCATATCAATGAATTCACTTGACATGCATATATTCGCATATCAGACTATGTGTGAAAAGAAGGTTGCACATGCCACAGCAGATTGCCAACTTCAAAGCGGAGTTCTTCAAGGCTCTCGCACATCCTATCCGAATTCGGATCCTCGACTGCCTTCGCGATGGCGAGAAGGGCGTGAATGAGCTCAGCGAAGCTCTAGAAATTGAACAGGCGAACGTGTCTCAGCAGCTTACGATTCTGCGAGTGCGCAATATTGTGGTCGGCCGGAAATCTGGCAGCAATGTCTATTACTCCGTTTCCGATAGGACCCTTTTCAAGCTTCTCGATGTTGCGAAGAGTATTTTCAACAATCATCTGGTCGGTGTGCGCGACATGCTGCAGCAAATGGATGCAGCGTCCTAGAGTTCGGAAGGATATTTTTTTGCTAAACATATGCAAATATTCGCATATGCCTTCCACGAAATATCCTGATCGAAGTTTGATTCGAGATTAGGCCGAAGGAGCGTCGGTAGGAAGCCATGGCAGACTATTACACTCCCGCGCAGTTGGCTCTGAAGTTCGGTATCAGCGAAGCACAAATCGCAGCACTTGAGTCGAATGGTTTTCTCCGCCCGAAACTGAAGGACGGGAGGCGATTCTTCTCCTCCCGCCAAGCTCACGACTTACAGGTGGCCTTGCGACTCGCCCGGAAACAGAGCGTCAGTTTGGAGCAGGCGTTCGCGCGGGTAGAAGACCTCCGACTTTGCCAGACGAGCGGGTAACGAGGTAGGTTATGGCAACAAGGAGCTGGCATTCACGTAGTCGGCCCACTTGGCGCATTTGGGTCGCCTCCCGCCTTGATCGTTTGTGCAACATCAAGAATTCGGTATCAGCTCACCGGAAGAACTTACTCCCCGCAGTGCTCCCGTTTACTGTTCGACTGGCGCTTTTCTTCGCGCTTTCCATGTTCTGGCTCGCCCTCGAGATGACGGCAGCCGCCGCAGCACTCGTCCTCGGTCTGCGAGAGATTGCCGAGCCATCTCCGCTTTTCTTGACCGTTCTTTGGGAAGCCTGGGGTTCGTGTTGAGTCACAGGGTGCGTGCCAACTACTTTTGGCTCCATCGGACACAGAAGTCGCCTCGAGAATCTGCTGGTGGGTACGCCAGAGTAGATGGCTTTGCGAGCAGTTTATTGGTCTGCGAGTTTCTGACGGCGCCTTTTTTTTCTACAGGGGCCAAGGTTCCCACTGCCACTAATTTGCAACCAGTTCGGGAGAATCAAGCGGAAAGCGCCGGTGAACTCGCGGAAGGAAGTTACTCCGCGACAGGGCGGCTCAGGGATGGCGTCCTGAGGGACTCTCTCGAGCATGTATCTGCTAATCGCCCGTGAGCGGAAGCCCGCGGTTGGCCCCGCACAAGAGCCAAGGGGGCAGCAATGAAAGCAGTAATGAAAGTGAGTGAGTTGATGGTGCGGTTGGCGATTGCTGACCCGGAAGACATTGTGGTGATTGAAACGGATTCGCATTGCCTGTTCGTGCTGAACCCTGGCTCGGGGATGTTTCAGCCATTGTATCTTCTTGACGAAGCCCCGGCATTGACTGAGCGGGATAAGGAATTTCTGTGTTCTTTGCGCGTCCGATTTTAGGGCCTTGGGTCGTTCGATGAAATCTGCGCTACTGTGCCTTGCTTGGAGCATCGCTCCGATGACAAGTTGAACGCGCGCTCAGTATCATCATTCCGATCTCGACCGCCTCTGGCGAGGTCAAATCATTGGGCATGCTGCTGTGGTCGGATGACGTTAGGGAAGGAACATGTTTGTACCTAGCTCGGCTGAAAAAGGGGTCTTCGTGAAGAGTGCGCGATGCACCTAGTTTCCATTGAGATGGGTCTTATCTTTCTTTTGGCATCGCTGGGTCTTGTTGCTCCACTCGTTCTGATGACGAGCCAGGCGAAGACAGCGCGTGTCTTCGCAATCACGTTGATCGTTGGCTCCAACGTCGTAGGTTGCATTGTGGCTGTGCTGTGCTTCTGGCGAGAGTCTGATGCCGTCGTCGACTTGTCTCGCTTTACCCCTTTTCCATTCGCGCTAGGAATCGACAGACTCAGTGCGCTGTTTCTGCTTTTGATCTGTACGGTGGCAGTCCCGGTCTCGATTTTTGCGGTTTCATATTTCGACAAGCACTATGCCGAGCAACGCCGGAGCTGGGTTTGGGCTTTCTTCTCGCTCTTCCTGTTATCGATGATAATCGTTGTTACAGCATCCACTGGTTTTGCATTTCTCATTGGCTGGGAGCTAATGACGCTCCTCTCTGCCGGGCTAATCCTCATGGAGGGGGATTCGACTGAGCGGCGTCACAATGTGTTTATTTACTTGCTGATGATGCATGCGGGCGCCGCCGCGGTGGTCGCGAGTTTCTTCCTTTTCCTGCCCTATTCGCACAGTTTGGACTTTGCATCGATGCGGACCGCGAGCGGTGCCGTACCGGCGGGAATCAGGACGTTGATTTTCGTGTTAGCGTTACTGGGATTTGGAACCAAGGCTGGTATCATTCCCCTCCACCTTTGGCTGCCCCGGGCCCATCCCATTGCTCCCAGTCCCGTATCCGCTCTCATGTCTGGCGTCATGTTGAAGACCGCGGTGTACGGGTTTGTACGTTTTGCTTTCGACCTCCTCGGCGGCGGCCCATGGTGGTGTGGATACGTCGTTCTGTCGATAGGTGCTGTCAGTGGTCTCCTCGGCATTCTCTATGCGATCGCAGAGAATGACCTGAAGCGGCTGCTTGCTTATAGCAGCGTGGAAAACATTGGCATCATATTCTTGGGACTGGGATCCTCTCTGATTTTTCTAGCGCATCACGCCCCCGTATGGGCAGCCCTGGCACTCGTCGGCGCATTGTTGCACGCTTTCAATCACGCGTTGTTCAAGAGTCTCCTGTTCCTCGGGGCTGGCGCAATTTCGAGTGCCGCCCACACTGTAAACTTAGAAGAACTCGGCGGCCTACAGCGTCGGATGCCATTCAGTGGCGCGACCTTGCTTGTTGCGTGCTGCTCAATATCCGGCTTACCGCTGTTCAATGGTTTTGTGAGCGAGTGGCTCACTTTTCGAAGCTTTCTCGGAGGCTCGGTCCTGATGACCACCAGGGCACCGATTGTACTGCTGCTGATGGTAGGTGTCCTTGCTCTGATTGGTGGGCTCGCAGCGGCCTGCTTTGTAAAGGTCTTCGGAGTGGCATTCTTAGGGCGTCCTCGTACTGAAGCGGCGGAACACGCTGACGAGGTGCCCATAGCCATGCGGACGGGACTCGGCATGCTCGCCGCAGCTTGTCTGTGGATTGGAATTGTGCCCGGTTTTTTCTTGAGACCCCTCGTGTCATTAGCCCAAATTTTGATTCCAGGCGCTGGTGTGCCACAGGAAACGCTGAGCATTGCGCGCGTCATTCCATGGACCGCCGCGATCATACTGGGTGTATCTATCGCAGTCGCACTCCTGAAGCGCCGAGAGAGGATGGTTCGAACCTGGGCGTGCGGCCTGCCAGGACTTACAAGTCGCATGCAGTACACATCGACGGTGTTTTCGAAGCCGATTCGTTTTGTTTTCTCATCGGTTTACAGGCCGGAGCGCAAAATCGACAGACTACCCGAGGACCAGCCATACTTTCCCGTCACTATCACTTACCGTTCGGTTCGCACGACCTCCTACGAAAGGACCATTTACCAGCCTTTCGTCGAGATGATTCTTTCCGCGGCACACCAGTTGCGCCGGATGCAGACGGGTAACATTCAAGTATATCTGCTGTACATTTTCCTGGCTCTCGTTTCTCTTCTCGCTATGTTGAGGTTCCAGAAATGAAGATTGCAATTAACCTCCTGCAGGCGCTCATACTGATCTTGGGAGCACCGCTGGTGCGCGGAATTATTGCGCGGTGCAAAGCGGCACTGCAACGCCGTCAGGGAGCCAGCATCTGGCGGCCGTACTATGATCTTTCAAAACTCTTTCACAAGGAAGACCTCGTCCCACCGACGGCATCGCGTGTATTTTGTGTCGTTCCATTCGTATTGTTTGGGACAACGATTTGTGTCGCAGCCTTCGTGCCTCTCTTGCACCCTTCAGCGCTCCTCGCTTCCAGCGGCGACTTCTTTCTCTTTGTATACCTGCTCGCCCTGGGGCGATTCTTCCTCTCCCTTGGTGGCTTCGATGGGGGCAGCGCATTCGGCGGCATGGGAGCCAGCCGTGAAGCGCTGGTTTCCAGTCTGGCCGAAGCTCCGTTCCTGCTATCGTTGGTTGCAGTCGCCGTTTTAGCATCGCACGCCGACATCCCCGGAATGGTGGCGTGGACACTCCAGCAAAACATCTTCAACATTTCCGCAGTGCACATTCTTGCGTTCACCTCCCTTGCAATGGTGGTGATGGCCGAAACGGGGCGGATGCCTGTAGACAATCCGACGACACATCTCGAATTGACGATGATTCACGAAGGCATGGCCCTCGAATACTCAGGACCCAGTTTGGCGTTGATTGAGTGGGCGAGTGCGGTCAAGTTTCATGCGATGTTGGCGTTATTGGTCGCGCTGTTTGGTCCGTGGGGCATGGCGCCAAGCATTTCTGCCGGCGCCATCACAGTCGCGCTGCTTCTTTACTGTGCCAAGATTGCGTTGTTGATGGCGCTGCTGGCGGTGATTGAGAGTGGAGTAGCTAAACTGCGCATGTATCTCGTCCCGGACTTTCTGGGAGTCGCTTCCGCAGTTAGCGCACTGGCGGTAATCTTTACGACATTGGTCAAGAGGTAACGAAATGGGTCTGGTAGAAATTGCAACGAGTAAAGTTCTCACCTCATTTTCGGTCTTTCTTTTCCTCACCATACTCCTGCTGGTTGTGGCGCGTCGCATCTCGACGTCCATACTGCTGTTCAGCATGCAGTCTGCGATCATCGCCGCGGAGGTTTTCGCCACGGGATTCCAGGAGAGGCTGGCCGAGGCGTACGTGGTCGGCGCATTGGTGTTGGCGATCAAGGTGGTCGCAATCCCCCGCGCATTTTTCGGCTTGACCAATCGTCTGAAAGCATCGCGCGATGTGAAAGCTTCAACCACGCCGACTCAATCAGTCTTCGTCGCCGCCGCTATGATCTATTTGTCCTATGCTGCCGTTCACTCTTATGGGCAATCGGTCCACGTACCCGAGGACGCCCTGGCGGCGGCCGTGGCCTTAATTCTCACGGGCGCGTTCCTGATGGTGAGCCGGAAGAAGGCTCTGATGCAGATGCTCGGACTTCTTGTTCTGGAAAACGGCATCTTTCTGGCGGCTCTTACAACGACCTTTGGCATGCCCTTGATTATCGAAATTGGAATCTTCTTCGATATTCTGATTGGGCTACTGCTCATGGGAATCTTTACCTTCCGGATCCGCGACACTTTTGACCATCTGGACGTGTCGAAGCTCCGACGGCTTCGGGGCTAGTCGAATGATTCTCGTCATGCCGTTGCTAATCGCGCTCCTCGGAGCCTTTCTGGTTCTGGGTCTCAAAAATCCTCGCGTCTCTACCCCCGCTGCGCTCTTTGTTGGCGGACTGGAGATTGCCTCGCTCGGGGTCATCATCTGGCAAGTACATGAACGGGGCCCTCTTCAAGCGGGCCACTATCTGCGCGCGGATGCGCTCAGTTCGTTCTTTCTTCTCAATATCGCTTTCGTCTCTGGGTTGGTGCTCGTCTATGCGTCGGGTTATCTGCGGCATGCCGGCGAGGGGCGGTTTTCTTCACCGCGGTGGTTTTACGCTCTCGTCTTTTTGTTCCTCTTCACGATGATCAGCGTATGTTTGTCCGCAAATCTGGGTCTCCTCTGGATCATGATGGAAGGAACGACCCTGGCGTCAGCTCTGCTTGTTGGCTTTTACAACACGGAAGGGGCGGTGGAGGCCGGCTGGAAGTATCTGATGATCTGCACCGTGGGAATCGCTTTTGCCTTATTTGGAACCATTGTGTTGTATCTCGCCGCGGTCAAGGCGGGTGTGAATCCGAGTGCAGCGCTCGATTGGGTTTCGCTGATGGATGCCGCCTCTCGGATGCCTTTCGACCCGCACTTGGTGAAGCTTGCATTCGTATTTGTCATCGTCGGCTATGGAACAAAGATCGGCTTTGTTCCCATGCATAGCTGGCTGCCGGATGCACACGCCGAAGCGCCGACGCCGATCAGCGCTTTACTCTCGGCTGTCCTGCTGAATTGCGCCATGTACGCTGTCATGCGGTACGTCGCCATAGTGTCCCACGCCACCGGACCTGTTTTTCCTCACACCCTTTTGCTGATTTTTGGCCTCCTATCCATGGTCGTCGCCGGCTTGCTGATACTGGTGCAGCAGAATCTTAAGCGGCTGATGGCATACAGCAGTGTGGAGCACATGGGAATCATCGCCATCGGCTTGGGATTAGGAGGTCCCCTGGGACTTTTCGGTGCACTCTTGCACACTTTCAATCATTCCGTTGCAAAATCCTTGCTCTTTTTCAGCGCCGGAAATGTCCGACACAACTTTGGGACACTCCGCATGGATAGCATCACCGGCATGTCCCGAACGATCCCGCAAACAAGCGCAGCGCTGGTTGTCGGAGGTCTTGCGATTGTTGGGTTGCCGCCTTTCAGCTTATTTACAAGTGAGTTTGCGATTCTGTCCGGAGCGTTCATCCAGTCTCACTTTTTTGTCGCCACTGTGTTCCTGATCGTGCTCTCTGTGGTTTTTGGCGGGTTCGCGTACCATTTCCTCCGTCTGCTCACTGGCGAACCAAATCGCACGCCCGTGAGTTCAAAACTGATTCCCTCCGAATATACTGCGATGGGAATCGCGGGCCTCTGTTTGATATTTTTCGGCGCACGCATCCCTCATCTGTTCAGCGTCCTTGTGCAACAAGCAATGGCGGTGTTGCGATGAACCCAAACGAACAGCCAATAATTTCAGCCGTTGCCGGAGGGCCCGAGGCTGCACTGTTCTCGCTCCCTCATGGCCAGGACGGCTCTGTCGCTCGGCTGGTTACGGTCTTCGGAAGCCTCGGTCGAAGCCGCGAGAGACGGGTCCACTACGTATTCGACGTTGGAACCCACGATTATTTGCACATGACGTCGCTAGTCGATGGCCCCGTCCGCTCCATCGCACTCCAAGTCCCCGCAGCGTCCTGGTATGAAAGAGAGCTCCATGACCAATACGGCGTCGAATTAACCGGGCACCCGGACTTGCGTCCTCTCGTTTTCCATCAGAACTGGCCCGACGGTGTACACGCGATGGTGGACTCTGTGGACCATGTTCCATGGGCCTCGCGTGAGTACAATTTCTTGACCGTGCGGGGCGAAGGGATCGCCGAAGTTGCCGTGGGTCCTGTGCACGCGGGGATCATTGAGCCCGGACACTTCCGGTTCAGCGTCGTCGGCGACACGATTTTGCATCTTGAGTTGCGCCACTTCTACACGCATAAAGGCACGGAAAAGCTGTTCGAGGGGACCTTTGTGAATGCTGGAGCGATGATTGCGGAGTCGATCTCAGGAGACAACTGCTTTGCTCATGCCGTTGCCTATTCCCAGGCCGTAGAAAACGCATCGGGAGTCGATGCTCCACCGCGAGCCTCTGCTATCCGTCTGATTGGGCTGGAGTTTGAGCGGCTCGTCTGCCACATCTCAGATATCGGTGGCCTGTGTACCGATGTGGGTTTCAATGTGGCCGCCGCATCTGCGACCCGCCTCAGGGAATTGCTGCTCCAAGCCTCCTCCAAGTGCTGCGGAACGCGATACTGGCGCGGCATTGCGGTCCCCGGCGGGCTCCGATTCGACCTCGATCCGACGAAGGTACTGGAGTTGAGTCAAGCTGTCTCATTAGCTGCTCGCCAGTTTTCGGATCTTGCGCGAGTGATCGTTGACACTCCCTCCATCCAGAACCGTTTCGAAACTGCGGGAGTCCTCAGGCATGAGGCTGCGGTGAACCTGGCCGTTGTCGGGCCGGTGGCGCGCGCGAGTGGCGTCGATTTGGACGTGCGTCGCGATCATCCTTACGGGCATTACGATACTGTGCGGTTTGAAGTTCCCGTCACGAACTACGGAGATGTGATGGCGCGCGCTAAGATTCGTATTGAGGAAGCGGCGATCTCTGCTCGTCTGATTCAGGAGACTGCGAGTGCTTTGCCAGTTGGAAGTGTTTTGGCACCGCTCGAGTTTCGCGGACACTTTCATGGCTACTCAGCGGTTGAGTCTCCGCGGGGCGAACTCTACTATTGGTTGGAAGGCCACGACGGGCGGCTTACGCGCTGCCACATCAAGTCACCATCCTTCCAGAATTGGCCCGCGATGCCCTTCGCCGTCATGGACAACATCATTGCCGACTTTCCGTTGATCAACAAGAGTTTCAATCTTTCCTACTCTGGGTGTGACCGATGATTTTTGAAGTGATCGAGCGAAGTCTGCGCCAGCCGAACCGGGTGATCCCCGTCGAGGCTCTTTTGGGAAATTGCGATGGCAGCCGCATGCCCGAGGTCATCGCGGCGCAGTTGACACCCGCGATCGCGCAGAGGCTCGTTGAGGTCTGTCCTACCGCGGCGTTCAGAATCGAACAACACGTCGGGCGATCACATCTGAAACTCTCCTACGGCGAGTGCACTGGTTGCGGAAGGTGTTGCGAGCCGAGCGAAGGTGCAGTGACTCCCGCAAAGAGTTTTCCCCCTTGCGGCCACGCGAAAGACCAGTTGGTGCGCGTATGGGATCTCGAGAGCCGAACAGAAATTGTTTCATTGGTGCCCGAATCAATGGTCACGCAAGGGCAGATTAATTCCCTCTTCGGAAGAGCCCTAAATATTCGGCAATTGGATGCAGGCTCGTGCAACGGTTGCGAGGCAGAGATCACCGCCCTCACGAATCCCTATTACGATCTGGAGCGGTTCGGAATTCATTTCGTCGCCTCGCCTAAACATGCCGACATGCTTTTGGTCACAGGCCCCGTCACTCGCAATATGGCTGACGCGGTTAAGGCCACATACGAGGCGATTCCATCTCCCAAACTGGTAGTCGCGGTGGGAGCCTGTGGATGCAGTGGAGGCATTTTTGCGGGCAGCCACGCAGTTGTCGGCGCTGTGGACGCCGTCATTCCTGTCGACGGTTATATCCCCGGTTGCCCCCCAACTCCTGCGATGTTGGTGACAGGGATCCTTGAAGTTTTGAGACGCTGCATCGCCAAATGACTTAATCCGGTCCCCAATTTGGCGGATGTCTTAATCCCATCCGACAGTACTTCAGAGCGAGCCGTCCGGTCACAGACCCACCACTCAGCAGCTCACGAAATGGCGCCCCCGAAGCATTCGGCGGAGAACCGAATGGTCGCGTAAGTCCATATTTAGTTGGGCAGTGAGCTTTCGATTCACGGCCCGTTGCAAACGCTGGGCGCTCACACAAGTTGCGAATTCGCGGGAAATACGCGAAATCGGCAACCGTGTAAGTAAACTGGCAACATCTGCCCGCCTGACCCTCAGCTCAGCCAGCAAAGGGTTAAGGGTGAAGCCACATTTTTCATAGTCCCTTCAATTCAGGAAGATGGCGCGCCCGGAGGGAATCGAACCCCCGACCCTCTGCTTAGAAGGCATACAGCACAAAACTCTACGTGCCGCATCTGGTGTCGCTTACGAGGAAGCGCGCCATTTATCTCGCCCCTTAATTGGACCGAAGTTGGACTGAAACAATGGGGTGACCCCTTAGAGTTGCACGGTCTTTCCGAGCATGAATGGCGTTGCCTGGCCAACTCTCCGGGAACCCCGTCAGAACTCATCCTGGGACAGTCATTACGTCCGGTTGGCCCACAATTCGCTGGGCAGACCACTCGGGTTGCCTCGTGGCCGCCCTCATCGCGAGGTATCCTTTCGCCGTCGCCGCTCGCTCTCCCTCATCATTTCGTTCAAATCCGCCGCTGGACGTATCTCGATTAGTCCACACTTCAACTTCACTCCCGGAGATTGGGAAATGAGCTGAATTGCGTGATTCAGATCTCTCGCTTCAAGCACCTGAATTCCACCCAATTGCTCCTTCGTTTCCGCGTACGGACCGTCTGTCACTGCAACCTTTCCGTCCTTCCAACCCACGGTCACCGCCGTGTTGGGGGGCTGAAGAGGTTCCTCAGCGATCAAATGTCCGTTCTTCCGCAGTTCGTCGTTGTAGCTAAAACACTCGTCCAGCACGGTGTTGCGCTCGCTCTCAGACATGTTTTCGAACTTGCCGGGCTCGAGATAGCCCAAACAGATGTATTTCATTGGGTCCTCCGTCAGAGAGCGTGTAACACATCGATTGATGTAGGCTAGCCGGTGGCAAATGCTCGCCGAAGGGCAACCATCCACGATTCCGTGAATCGCTTCGAAACTGCGGCGTCGGGGACTAGCACATCGAAGCCGTGATACGCGCCTGGAATTACATGGAGTTCCGTCGGAACTCCGGCATTGATCAGGCGGCGGGCGTATTCCACATCTTCATCCACAAACAGATCGATAGCGCCGACGCCGATGAATGCGGGAGGAAGTCCGGCGAGATTTTCGACGCGCGCAGGAACCGCGCCTGCCGGAACCGTAGGCGAGCCGGCCGGGACGCCGAGGAAAGAAGTCCAGGCGAAACGATTCGAGCCCACGTTCCAAACGAACTGTCCGATATACGGCGGAACTTGGCGAGTGCTGCCGGTTCGATCGTCGAGCACCGGATAAATCAGCAACTGAAATAGGATGGGAATTTCGCGGCGATCGCGCGCGGCAATAGCGAGTTGCGCAGAATGGCCGCCGCCGGCGCTTTCTCCGCCTATGGCGATGCGTTTGCGATCCACGCCCAGCTCGTCAGAATTTTTGTAGAGCCAGCGCAGCGCGGTGTAATTATCTTCGAGCGATCCCGGGAAATGAGTTTCCGGCGCGAGGCGATAGTCGACCGAAACGACCAGGCATCCGCAATTCTGTGCCACTGCTTGCAGAAACGGATTGAATTGTCCGGCGGAGCCGGAGACATACCCGCCGCCATGAATGTGCAGAAATGCAGGACGCCCTTTCGTGCCCGGAGCCGCATCGACAATCACCAGGCGCAAGTCCGGCGCGCCCAATGGACCGGGTATGTGCCGTTCAAATGGCTGCGGCGCCGGTGGAGGCAGCGGAGGCACCGGCGGCCATTTGCGTCCGGCAACGAGGGTTTCGCTGGTGAAGCTCTGAGTGGGGAATGGGAATTTCTTGATAGCGTCAAGCAACTCCGGATCGACCATGGCATAGGGGTCCGCCCCCGCTGCAGGCGCAGGCGCCTGCCGGGCGACGGCGGAGCGCAGCAATTCAGGCGCAATGCCGATCCCAATTCCCGCAGTCAAACCGCCGCGAACAAAATCACGCCTCGTGAGCTCATTCATCGTTGACTCCCGTTTCTGAAATTGAAGTGTCCTGCCAGGGCATTCTTGCCGGGCTCGAGATAGCCCAAACAGATGTATTTCATCAATTCCTCCACGACGCGACTTTGTCCGTTCTGCACAAAACCCGTTGTGTATGTCTTCGCGGCACCCGCCCTTCGCCAAGAACGCGAAGGACGGGGCACCCCACGGTGTTGCTGACGCCAGCGAGATCAAAAACCTGGGTCACCCGCCTTACGTTGGTATGCCAAACGCGCGCACCTCGACGGGCACCCGACAGGCGACCACCGCCTTGCGTCCCCACGCTAGCGCCTGGTCCAGGTCAGCGACCTCGAGCACCCAAAAACCGCCGATGTGCTCCTTGGTCTCCAGGTACGGGCCGTCGGTGGCGAGCACCTTCCCATCGGGTTGCGCCCGCAGCGACTTTGCCTCGCGGACGGGGGTGAGGCCGCCTACGAAAATCCGGACACCGGCAGCCACCATCTCCTCGTTGAGCGTGTCGATATCGCGGCCCATCGCCGCTTCGTCCGCTGCGGACGGGTTGAAGTTGTCGGGCAGGTGAATCGCAACCAAATACTGGCTCATGAGTTCTCCATTCTCCGGTGGCGGCTACACAGACGTCGTACGAGGCGTCGCGAAGCCAATAAAGCGCGGAGAGTTTTTACTGCTGGCCCGGCTTATTGCCGAACTTGGCGGCCTGCTGCTCCTCGAGCTCCGTGAGCTTATCCTGCACGGGGGGAGCGAAGTCGCTCATATCGAAGAACCGGCGGACTTCGATCGTTACGTCATCGTCTCCGGGGATGCGGGAGGCCCATTCGAGCGCCTCCTCGCGCGACTTCACATCAATTATCCAGTAGCCGCCGACCACTTCCTTCGCTTCGGTAAACGGGCCATCGGTAATTTTCGATTTTCCGTTTTTGTAGGTGACGCGCGCGCTCATCGTCGCGGGCGGCGTCAGACCGTCGAGCCCTTGCAGCACGCCGGCTGCGGCGAGTTCCTCGTTGTATTTCCTCATCTCCTCAATGTTTGCGAGGTTGGGTACCCAGCCGGGCTTTGCAGTTAAGTAGTCTTTCGGAAACGCGATCATCATGAAACGCATGGTGTTCTCCTTGAGTGTTGAGCGGACGCCGTATCAGGGCCGCTACTTTTATATAAGAGCTTGACCCGCGCTGGGCCTGGAAAGTTGCGAGGCGCCCGTTTCGTGTCCCCTGTCGCGCGGTGCGGCTCTACTTATTACTCGAACGGGGCGATGGGGAATCGACACGCGATTTGCAGATTTTTCGCGTAGCGTATCACCCCGGAAAGACTTTCTGGCGGGCCGGTTGCCCGGCTTTCACCATATAGTCGAACGGCCCCACCGGAATTCGACAAGTCGTCCAGGTTTTATTTTAGCTGTGTCTTAGCTCCATAATTCTGTCACCCCTTAACGGCAACGTGAAAATGTCACCCCATGAGACAGGAGACATTCACGTTGAGTCAGAAGGAATTGCAGCGAGTGAGCGTAATTAACGCCTGCATCAA
>JBAWGF010000082.1:0-6033 GCA_049592615.1 Candidatus Acidiferrales bacterium | reverse complement strand
AGCTGACTTCGAGCACCGCATGTGTTCCGCCCGCATCGCGGACTTCGGCGAACATCTGCTGCAAGTCGAGCGATTCGGGCGTCGTGTTCACGGCCTTGCGGCTGCCCTGCGGTGTGCGATAGCCCGTCGTTCCGATGAGAGCCGATGTGAATCCTGCGGCACGTAAAATCGAATCGACAAGAAACGTTGTCGTCGTTTTTCCGTTCGTTCCGGTGACGCCGGCGAGTTGAAGCGCATCGGCCGGATGACCGTAGAAATTTGCGGCTGCTCTTGCAAGGCTGCGGCGCTCGGAGCCGGGGAGCAACTCGACCCACGTGATTTCTTCAGGAATTCCGACCGGCCGCGCATCTTCGCTTGCGACAGCGATTGCGCCGCGGCCGAGCGCGTCTGAAACGAATTCAATTCCTTTCAGCTTTTGACCGCGAAATGCGAAGAAGATCGCCCCGGGCGTCACCTTGCGGCTGTCGTAGAAAATCGAGCGAATTTCGGCGTCGAAAGGCCCGGTGACCTTTCCGATCTCCGCTCCGATCAGCAGCTCCTGAAGATTCATATCGAAAGCCTTCGGCGCACGGCTCCGAATCTCCTGCGACACCGCGGGCATATCCGCGACGCACGCACTCAATTCCCGTCCCCTCGTGAAGCGCCCGGAACGAGTTCGCCCGCGCGGCCAAACCGCACCGTCACGCGGCTCCCGCGGAGGACGCGCGTTCCGGGGTCCGGTGACTGTTCGAGAGCAACCCCGCTGCCAATCAGTGAAGGCACAAGACCCAACTCGGAGCAAGCCTCCGTGACGCCGCGGACGCTCTGCCCCGTGAGATTCGGGACGACGACGGCCTCTTCATCATCAAATGCGACGGTCGGCGCCGCGGTTGTCCCCGAGGAATTTTTTTTCGCGACGGCCGCCTGGAAACGCGCCTTCGTGGCTTCCGTGCTCGATACCGGTTGCTGCGAGGGCCGGAGATTCTTCACTGTCTCGGTATCCGCAGGCACGCGAACGTCGTGCGGCACGCCGAGATATGTGAGGACCTGTTCGGCGACGCGTTTGAAGACGGGCCCGCCAACGTCGCCGCCGAAATGCTGTCCGATAGGAGAATCCAGCACGACGAGAATCGTGATGGCTGGCTCGTTCACCGGCGCGAAGCCGACGAACGACGCGACGTATTGATTGCGCGAATAGCGGCCCGTCGCCGGATCGATTTTCTGCGCGGTGCCCGATTTCCCGGCGGCGGTGTAGCCGTTGAGTTTCGCCGGCTTGCCGGTCCCTTCGAGAATCACTTCTTCCATCATTCCTCGGACGGTCGCGGCGGTCCTGCCGTCGGTCGCTTTCTTGGGCGCAGGCTGCGAGCGCAAGACCGGCGGCCCTTTGCCGCCGATTTCATGGACGATGTGCGAATGATAGAGCGTGCCGCCGTTGGCGATGGCCGAAACGGCGGAGATAATCTGCACAGGCGTGACGCTCACTTCCTGCCCCATCGCGAGCGAGCCGATGGAATTCGCGGACCAGTTCTCGAGAGGCCGCAGCAGTCCGCGATTTTCTCCGGGGAGTTCGATTCCGGTCGGCTGGCCGATGTCGAAATCGCGAATCGTGTCGTAAAACCGCGGGCCACCGAGCCGCAACGCAAGTTTGATCGTGCCGACGTCGCTCGACTGCGTGAGAACTTCGCGGACGCTGAGGATGCCGAAAGGCTTGTGGTCGTGAATCAGACGGCCCCCGACGAGAATGGAACCCATCTGGCAATCAATCAGCTCGTTTGGATTTGTGATTCCGTGTTCGAGCGCGCCCGTGAGCGTAATGATCTTGAATGTCGAGCCGGGTTCATAGGCGGCGGCGACGGCGCGATCCATGCGTACCTCGTCGGGATATTTACCCGCGTTGTTCGGGTCAAACGTAGGCCAGTTCGCGACCGCGAGCAATTCGCCGGTGTTGGGATCCTGTACGACGACGGCGCCGTTTTTCGCATGCGTCTCTTCGATCGCGCGCGCCAATTCTTTTTCGGCGATGTACTGGATGTTTTCATCAATCGTGAGAACGACGCTCGCACCGGGGTCGGCGGCCGCTTCGGTGCGGTCGTACAAGTGGCGGCGCCCGTCGGACATCACCATCATCCGGCCGGGGCGGCCGCGAATCATTTTGTCGAGCGAGTGTTCGATTCCGCCGATGCCTTTTTCATCCACGTCCACGTAGCCGAGGACGTGGGCCGCAAGCTCGCGCTGCGGATAGACGCGCCGATTTTCTTTCTGGAAAAAAACGCCGCGCAGGCTCATGGCCTGAATGCGCTCGACCGTTTCCGGAGGAAGCTTTTTCGCAAGGCGGACCGGCGTGCGCGCCTCGCGAATTTTTGTTTCGAGTTCTTCGGCGGGGATGTCGAGGACGCGGGAGAGCAGGCGCGCGACCATTTCCGCGTCGGAAATGTCCGCAGGGTCGGCGAAGACGGAATCCATCGGGATGCTGACGGCCAGTTCCCGGCCCTTGCGGTCGAGGATTGGCCCTCGCTTGGGGCTGATTTCAAATATGCGCTGTTGCTGACGCTGGGCTCTTGCGAAGTATTCGCTGTAGCTGAAAAGCTGGAGGTAACTCAAACGGGCCAGCACCGCCAACATCCAAACCACCGCCAGGACCCAAACGACCAACCAGCGGAGACGCGGGTTGCGCTGCTCCATGGACTCCGGCCTACCCCATCAAAAAAATAACCCGGCGGCATCGGGGTTTCATCGCCGGGAAAGGCCCGGGGTGCCGGGCCGCCGCCAACTCATGTCAGGGACGGGATGGCTGAACCACCGAGCGCGCTTGAGCCAGCACTGCGTCGGCCGGTCCTTCCGCCGGGGCCACTTGACCGGGCACCGGGACCGTCAAACCCAATTCCTTTCGCGCAATCGCATCCACTCGCATGGGCGACTGCAGCGTGGCGACTTCCAGGTGCAATTGTTGATTGAGCTCGGCAGCCTGTGTGCGGCGCGATTCAAGCTGCTCGACCTGATAACGAAGCTGGATGCACTCGAAGTGCTGCCAGGTATAAAACAAGAGGCATCCAGCCATCGCGGCGCCCGCTGCAACGCGGCGCGAGAAGTCGCGCAGACGCGCCGGCGGAGCGGGCCGGACCAGCCGCGAATTGTCAATGCGTTTGACTGTGTGATATTCGGTCATGATTGCGTCCCAGCCGCCAGGCTTTCCACCGGCGCAAGTTTTTCGGCAACGCGCATTTTCGCGCTGCGCGCGCGAGGGTTCATTCGGATTTCTTCTTCGCCGGGCTGGATCACTTTCTTGGACAGAATCTGGAAACTGCGTTCCTGCGCCAGGCGTTGAAACGCGTGTTTCACCTGGCGGTCTTCCAGTGAGTGGTAGCTGAGGACGATCCAACGTCCTCCCGAAGAAATAGTGGCAGGGGTCCGCGAAAGAAACTGCTCGAGTTCCTCCTCTTCTCGATTCACCGCTATCCGCAGCGCCAGAAACGTTTTTGTCGCGGGATGCAGCTTCTGCCTTCCCCTTACTTTACGTCCCCCTGCCACAACCGTTGCCAGATGCTCGGTGTCGCGGATGGGCCGCGCCCGAACAATTGCTCTGGCGATTCTGCGTGAGTCCCTCTCCTCCGCCTTCTGATAGAGGAGATCGGCCAGTTGCTTTTCCGGCCAGTGGTTCACAATCTCTGCCGCCGTCAGCGGCGAATCGGGGTTCATGCGCATGTCGAGCGGCGCGGCCCAGCGAAATGAAAACCCGCGCTCCGGACTATCCAGCTCGAGGCTTGAAACCCCCAGATCGGCGAGGACGCCGTCGAATAGAGGCAGCTTCATGCTGCCCGCTACTTCGCCGCGCATCACTTCTCCGATCTGCGAAAACTCTGCGTGCACCAGAATCACCCGCCGCGCCAGCGGCCCCAGTCGCTCCCGCGCAATTTCCAGCGCCCGCGGGTCACGATCCATCCCCACCAACCGCCCCGTCGTCAGCCGCCGGGCGATTTCGATTGCATGCCCGCCTGTGCCGACCGTCGCGTCCACATACGTGCCTTCCGGCCGAATCCGCAGCCAGTGCAAAATCTCTTCCACCAGCACCGGCGTATGCAGAACGCTCAAAACCTAGATGCCCAGTTCGTCCAGCGCCTTTTCGTCTTCTGCCGTGATCGGATTACGGTTCAGTTGCTCGAGAAACCGCGCGTGATTCCACACGACCAGGTACGTCAGATTGCCCTGGACGTCCACTTCGCCCTTCATTTGCGCGGAATCCCGCAAAACAGGTGGAATCAGAATGCGCCCCTGCCCGTCCACCTCGACCGGCTGACCGTAATAATTGGCTCGTGCCAGAAACTTTTGCTTGGCCCGATTGTGAGAGGATATCTTTGCGAGCTTTTTCTCGATCTCTTCCCATGCCTTCATGGGATAGATCAGCGCGTTCTCGCCGCTCGTGCTGGTGACGTAGAACTTCTTGCCCGTCTTGCGCAAGTCGGCCAGGAAGTCGGCAGGAATCTTGACCCGCCCCTTCTCGTCCACCGTCCCTGGATAGTTGCCCCGCAGCATGAGATGTGTTCGAAAGCCCGTCCGGCGTGTACGCCCTCAGAATCACTCGCCCGTCCACCCCGCCACTGCTTTGCACTTTCTACCACTCTGCGCCACTTTCTACCACTTTGGCCCCCGATTGTAGTGACGCCCCGCGCGTTGTCAAGAGGAATCCTTCTCCAAATTAAAACTTTTTTGGAGCAAATCGGAGAAGGGGTTGTGGCCGCGCGACGAGAAACCACAATTAGTAGTGGGAGCGCAAGGAGGCGCTGTGCAGGCCTAGTCGGTCGGTTGACGATTCACACCGGAATTGTTTTGTAACAGTAAACAATGCCCCGAAATGAAACACGAATCGGCGTTTTTCGATGCCGCTACGGCAAGCCAAGGCTCCCAAAAGCGCGGGGAAACGCCACAATTCCCCACGGCAGATGAAAGCCGCCGATCGCACGGATGGGCCGATAGGTCTTTGCGTCGATCACGTGCACGTCGTTTGAGCGGCCGCACGCCAGGAGGATTTTCGAATCGTCGGGAGTGAATGTGAAATGCCAGCAGCGCTGGCCGGTGTCCGCTTCGCCCAAAAGTTGGAATGAGTCCGCCGAAAAAATTTGGAGCTTCCGCGCCGCGGCTGCGGCGACGAAGATCCGGCGCCCCTCGCGATCGAATGCGACGCCGTAGGGCTTGGCGCCGGTCGAGATGGAACGAGTTACGTTGAAGTTTTCATCGAGGAGCAAAAGCGTTCCGGAGGCTTCGAGTGTGACCGCATATGAGTTCCCTCCCGGCGAGATCTTGATGCCGCGAGGACGTATGCCGTACGGCGCCAGTTCGATTTCGCGTATGCGCTTCCCCGTTTCAATTTCGAAGATGCCGATCGTGTTCTGCGCTTCGTTGGCGACGACGATCAACCGGCCATCGCGCGAAAATTCGATTCCTTCCGTCTCAGTTCCGGCGGTGAACGCACGCTCGCGCGACCAATCCTTGACGTTGAACGCAATGATTTGCGAAGGCTGATTGTCCTCGTCCTTTTCTCCCGTGGCTTCGGTTCCCTGCCCGGGCGGCCCGCCGGACGAACCAGGTTCGAATGAAGTGAACAGCCACTTCCCGCTTGGATGAAGCTTTACGAATTCAGGATTTTCTCCCACTTTGATTCGGCGAATCAGGCGGAGACCGCGAGTATCGAAGACGCTCGCATCGGCCGTGTTTTTGTTCGCTGTTATCAGGCGCTTTCCGTCAAAGGTGATACCGATCCCGCGCGGCGAGAAATTTTCGAGATGGATTCTCTTCTCCACTTGCAGCGTGTCCAGATTGATGACGCTGATTCCACCCTCTTCTTCACTCACATAGGCAACATTCCGTGGAATTTTTCTTGCGGAGGAGAAGAGCAGGGCAACGGCAAGGACCACAGCAATAAATGCCGAAACCCAACCGACCAATTTTCCCAGGCTCACTTGCGTGCCTCGCGATTCTGCCACAATCGTTCGACTCGACGGCATTGCAATCTATTCTTGATCAGATATCGAGGGAATATACCCCAAAACGCCAGCTTGA
>JBAWGF010000081.1:0-3834 GCA_049592615.1 Candidatus Acidiferrales bacterium | reverse complement strand
CAGCGGACGTGCGCGAGCGGAAAGGGCCTCCCAAGTCCCCGGAATGAAGGGCTCCCGAGTCGACGGCGAGTCGAGCTCGGGAGATCGGTCGAGCTTGGGGGATGAGTCGCGAGCCACTTTCATGTCGCTCCGCCCTGCAAAACTCCACTCCATTTCTAACCGCAACAAAACTGAATTAGAAATCGCTGCAACTTCCTCAAAACAAAGGCGGCACCAAATTCCAATAGCAACAAACGGAGCCGATTCCAGATCTCGCTTTTACCCCATTTTGCACGCCTCCGGCGAGCACCGCTCTCGGCTGTCATCCCGAACCCAGCCGCAGGTCTCGCCGCATTCTGGCGGAACGTGCCGCTTGCGGATGGGGGTGAGGGACCTGCTTTTCGCCTCCTCCCTGCCCAGAAGAACGAAGGGTGCTTCCTCTCTCCCTCCTCAAGTACCTCGCATAAAATCCATGAATGGGTGCCATCCACATTTCGATTTGACGCTTGCGCGCACGCGCGATACGCTATCCTGTTTTTTTAATACACTCGCTGGCCATAAGGAGATTCATGCCGAACGAACTTCGCAATTTCCTGGCGCTGCCGTATGAGGAGTTGGAGGAGCTGAATCTGAAGGCCAAGGCGCAGCGCCTGAACCGCGTTGCGCCTCACAAGATTCAGGAGGAACGCATCCGCTATCTTTCCGCCGAAAAGCGCATCAAGGCCGTCACCGTCCTCTTCAGCGACCTTGAAGGCCGCCTGCACATGCTCGACTACGACAAGAAATTCCTCATCAAGAGCTTCGACAATCTGACGTTTGACGGCTCCTCCATCCGCGGCTTTACCGCGCAGCGCGAAAGCGATCTGCGCCTGATGATGGACTGGGGCGCGTTTTACTGGGGCCCGGCCGACGTCTTCGGCGGCGGCAAGGTTCTCGTATTCGGCCACGTGATTGACAAGGACGGCTCGCCCTATACCGCGGACATCCGCGGCGTCCTGAAAGCGTACGCCGACGGACTGCACAAAAAAGAAGGCTACACGCTGAACGCGGCAAACGAAATTGAGGGCTTTCTCTTCCAGGGGCCGGACGCCGAGCGCCGCTACTACGAGACCGGGAAATTTGACTACGTCAATACCGGCGGCTATTTCCACTCGCTGCCGGGCGATCCGCTGCGCACGTTCATTGACACGACCGCGGAAGTCCAGCGCGCGATGGGATTTCAGAACGAGAAGGACCACCCCGAAGTCGCGCCGTCGCAATTCGAGATCAATTACAACTACGCGGAAGTAGTCGCCGCCGCGGACCAGATTCAACTTTACAAGCTCGTTTGCCGGCAGGTGGCGACGCGAATGGGACTGACGGCGTGCTTTTTGCCCAAGCCGGTTGTGGGCGTGAACGGCAGCGGCATGCACACGAACGTTTCCGTCAGCAAGGGCGGAAAAAATTTGTTCTGGGATCCGAAGGGCGAGGAGATGCTGAGCAAGTTCGGCTGGGCGTTCGTCGATCGCATCCTGACGCACGGCAACGATATCTGCCTGGTGATGAATGCGAGCGTCAACGCGTACCGCCGGCTCGACCCGCACTTCGAAGCGCCGAATCAATTGAAAGCGTCCCCGGTCGATCGCGGCGCGATGATTCGCATCCCCATCGGCAACGAACGCAGCATGCGCGTGGAGTATCGTTCGGTTGCGCCGGACGCGAACCCGTACATGGTGATGTACTCCCTGTTCCGGACCGGGCTCGAAGGCGAGACCGCGAACATCAAAAATCTGCGGCAGGCCGAGCGCTATTTGCCGGACAATATTTACACCGCGATTGAAAACTTCTCGAAGTCCGGGTGGACTACGAAATTGTTCGGCGAAGACGTGAAGAAGCGCTTTACGGAGTTGAAACTGGCTTCGGCGGATCGCTGTTCGCGGCAGCTCGGGACTTTCGTGAAAGCGCCCGAAGTGCAATTTCACCACGAGGTGTACAACCAGTTCCTGTGGAATTTGTTCTAGGCGGCAGCGCGGGGCATTCGTCCCGCCGGCGAATTACTCGACCCAAAAATTGAAAGGGAATCGAGCGGATCGTCGCTCTTCCTCCGCCGCGCGGACTTTCGATGAAGTGCCGCGCGGGGAGGCGAAAGCGATTGCGGAAATGTGAGGCTATTTGTAGGCGACTGTTGACAGCGCCAGAAGGTCTCGATGGGCGGATGAATCAACTGCGCTGCCGAATGCAGGCCCGCCGGTTGGAGTGGCTTTGCCGGCTGCTTCGAGCGCCGCGGAAAATTTGTCGAGCCCTTCGGCACCATTCGCCATAAGGGCGATATAGAAAGTTCCCGGGTCTTCCGTGTGGACGGTTTCACGATCGATCTGGTATCCGTGGATCGCGCCATCGGCCAAGAGTTTATCGAGCACGGGGACGATGTAGGATTTCAGAACGCGGTTCACCGTTTCACCCTCTCCGGGTTTTGCTCTGTAGATCCCCACGCGGAGGAATGAATTTTCGAAAACTCCGGAGTGGTTTGCGTATTGACGTGTCACCATGATGTGGTCCCAGTGCTTGGCGCTCGAGAGAAACTTTGCTTGATCGCCGGACATCGACGGCGGCGCCATGACCGCGAGCGCCTTGATCAAACTCGCCATCGACGTTGCGGACCACCAAGTGTAGTGCGTCGGTGCGCCTTCGACATGCACGATGGCTCGTGCCCAGCCGTATCCGACAATCGTCCCGTCCGCCATCAACTTCTTCATGGCGTCGGCGTTCCCGGAACTGAACTTTTCCATCTGTGCCCAATCGGCGCGCGATGCGCTCCACTCCGCAACGTAGGTGTACATCGCGGGCTTTTCCTTTTCGTCGCTCGCTTGTGCAAATGCGGGACGGGCCGCAACCGTCGCCATCACCAGCGCGACGAGAACAAGCACAAACTTCCAGCATGTCTTCTGCATAGACTTTCCTCCAGTTTGAAATTCAGCCGCCAAGGCGGGTTGTGTGTTCGATTCGGACTAACTTCGAGGAACTGCTCCCCGAGGGCCGTGTTGCGACACAACGGTACGCCCCGCGGTGAGGCGTGTCAACCTTTGTATCTTGCTCGTGAGTCTCTTCGCTAGTCGTAATACTCGGCGCCGAGGTGGGTGATGAGGTCTTCGCCCATCATCCAGCGCAGCGTGTTCTTCAGCTTCATCGACTGAATGAACAAATCGTGCTCGGGATAAAGCTCGCGCGCGCACATGGGAGACTTGAAGTAAAAGCTCAGCCACTCCTGAATGCCGCGCATACCGGCGCGCCGTGCGAGATCGAAGAAGAGCGCGAGATCGAGGACGATCGGCGCCGCGAGGATCGAATCGCGGCACAGGAAATCGACTTTGATCTGCATCGGATAGCCGAGCCAGCCGAAGATGTCGATATTGTCCCAGCCTTCCTTGTTGTCGCCGCGGGGCGGATAGTAGTTGATCCGCACCTTGTGGTGGATCTTGCCGTACAGCTCGGGATAAATCTTCGGCTGCAAAATGTATTCGAGCACGCCGAGCTTCGATTCCTCTTTCGTTTTGAACGAGCCGGGATCGTCGAGAACCTCGCCGTCGCGGTTCCCGAGGATGTTTGTGGAAAACCAGCCGTTCATGCCGAGCATGCGCGCCTTGAACGCCGGCGCCAGCACCGTCTTGATCAGCGTCTGGCCGGTCTTGAAGTCCTTGCCGCAGATGGGCGCATCGTTCTGGCGCGAGAGTTCGTGCATCACCGGGAGGTCCACCGTCAGATTGGGAGCACCATTGGCAAAAGGCACGCTCTCACTCAGCGCGGCGTAGGCGTAGATCATCGAGGGGGCGATGTTCGGGTCGTTCTTCAACAGGCCCTTCTCGAACGCTTTCAGCG
>JBAWGF010000080.1:0-70393 GCA_049592615.1 Candidatus Acidiferrales bacterium | reverse complement strand
GTGGAGAATTCTCTCGCGTTCGCCCGCGAGCGTGGCGGCCCAGGACGCTTTCGCGGCATCCGCGGCGTCGATTGCCGCGCGCATATGCTGTTCCTGCGCCATGAATATTTTTGCAAACGGGCGTTGGTTTGCGGGGTTCACGACATCGGTGAAACCGGTCGGCGGCGCGTCGATGGTCTTACCGGCAATAAAGGGAGTCGAATACATTTTGCCTCCTGACTCACGCTGCGCGAACCTGGTGCCAAAAGCGCGCAGAACTTGAAGCGTTTATCGCACGATTTTAAATCAAGACAATGAAAGGAGTTTTCGCCGCCGCTCCGAGAAAGTCAAGAACTTCCCAGCCTCTCGGCAGTTCCGCATTTTCGCAGATGTCGAATTCGCCGAATGATTCTCTGGAGCGTTAGCTCCAGACGCGCCGGGCCGTGTCAGCCACGAGTCGCAGCTTTGCCCATTGCTCGTCTTCTGTCAGCAAATTTCCCTCGGCGGTGGAGGCAAATCCGCACTGCGGGCTGAGCGCGAGATTTTCGAGCGGAAAATGGCGCGCTGCTTCTTTCACACGGGCGACTAGGGTGCCTGCGTCTTCCAGTTTTGCAATCTTTGAGCTGATCAATCCAAGCACCACCGTTTTTGATTTCGGAATGAAACGCAGCGGCTCGAACGTTCCGGATCGCGCGTCGTCGTATTCGAGCAGGAATCGATCCACGGCCATCGTCGAGAACAATTTCTCCGCGATGGAATCGTAGCCGCCCTCGGCATACCAGTGGCTCCGATTATTGCCGCGGCAAAGGTGCATCGCCAATGTGACGCCTGGGCGCCGCGCCGCTTCGAAGCACGCATTGTCCGCGCGGATCGAATCGTCGAGCAGGGCGTCCGGCTCGACTTGCATCTCCGTCCGGATCCACTCCCGCCACTTAGGATCCATGAAGTAACTGTAACGCGGCGCGTCGATTTGGATGTACTTCACGCCTTCGGCGGAAAGCCGCGCAAGCTCCTTTTTCATGATCTCGACGATGTCCCACAGCAGCGCGGAATGGTTCGCATACACTTTATCGGTGATGCCTCGCTTGAATGAAATCGCGGGAAATTGTGTGGCGCTCGGCAGGGTCATCTTGATGTCGCCCGGACAATTTGCCTTCAGGTACGCAAGCTCGTGTCCGGTCAACGGGCGCACCTGCTTCAGTTTGGCGCCCACAATTCCCATCACGCTGCTTTCGCGAGCTTTTTTACCGTCGCCGGCCTTCCACGTGCGTTCGACGGCGTCACCCATGTCGAAGCCCTCGACGGCGTCGGTAAAGTCGCTCATAAAATTTCGCCGGCGGAGCTCTCCGTCGGTGAAAATATCAAAACCCAGCTCCTTTTGCTTCGCCAGCACGCGGTTGATGTGCCGGTCTTCGAGCTTTCGTAAGGTTTCGGGATTGATTTTCGCGTTCGCTCGCGCATCGAGCAATTCGGCTGGCCGCAAAAAACTCCCTACGTGATCGGCTCGGTATTGTGCAGGCATCGACTGATTCCCCCTCTCCAAATTGTTTGCATTGGGCGCACGCGTCGCTGGCTGCGCGCCATCCATTCCGCTGGGACTTTCACTCATTTCTCGCACCACGCGAACGACAATCCCCCAATCGCTTCCAAGTTTTCGGGCTGCCCAAATCCGCGGACGCTACGTCACGACGCTGCGAACAAGCCGGTCAGTTCGCCAAGGCTCTCGGAGAATTTTTCCGCAATCTCTCTGGCAATCGCGATTTTCTTTGCGAGCTCTTTCCCGCGAAACCGCGGCGTCGGCCCCGCGATCCCAACCGCCGCCAGGATCCTGCCGTCACGCCCGAGAACCGGCGCCGCGACGCCGCTCAATCCGCGCTCCAACTCCTGCCGGTCGAGCGAATACGCGCGCTGGCGGATCTGCCGCAAATTCTCTTTCAGGCTATCCATGCGCGTCAGCGTGGATGCCGTGTAGCGCTTCAGGCCATTCGACAAAAGAATCGCATTCGCTTCCATCTCCGGCAGATATGCGAGCACCGCCTTGCCCACAGCGGTGCAGTGCGCCGGAAATCGCGCGCCGACGGGGGTGCACACGGTGATGATTGTGTTCGGCGAGTCCACGCGGTCGAGGCAGAGAATTCCTCCGCCACCCGGCACGGCCAGGCTCACGCTCTCATTCGCGCGGCGCGACATCTCCAGAAGAAAGAGGCGCGCTTCCGCGCGCAGCGCACGGGACTCGACGGCCTTCGTTCCGAGTTCGTGCAGCTTCAAACCGAGCCGGTATCGTTCACTGTCCGGATTCTTTTCGATGAGCTCGAATTTCTGCATCGCATTCAGCAAGCGGTGGACCGTGGTCTTATTGAGGTTGAGAGCGGAAGCAAGCCGCGTGACACCGAGTTCAGGGCCGTTCTGTCCGATGTGCAGGAGTATGCGCAGCGCCTTTTGCAAGGATTTGCTCGAACCGGCTGCGTCGTCCTGGTGTTTGCGAGTTTGTTTTCTTTTCGGCATCGAAACGACCGTCAAAGCGCAGCCTCCGAAGCGTCGTTGGCGGGGTGCGGGGAAGGGAATGATTTCGCGGCCGCGCGCAAACCCAGCAGAAGCGAATTGCACCTGACACTCGCCGTATTGTAAATCGAATTCCTTTTGATGTCAATATGAAATGAAGTTTCATATTGTGAAACGTCTGAACCTGTGAGGCGAGCCGCAATATTTCTACGTGGCTTCTAGCATGTCTCAGGGTGGGATCGAGAAATCAGGATCGTGCCCCAGGCGAGAACCTGTGCGAACGCGCTGAGTTGATTCCGACCTGCGGACCGTAGATCTAAACGAAGAGTTTATCGTTGATCTTGATGCCGTATTTCCGGCAGTGGTTCAAGTAGTGGTCGATGAACCAGAAGACATCGAGCGTGTCGAGCAGGTTGTCCTTTTCATCATAAAATTCCAGCGAACCGTTCAGAAAAAACATCGTCTTCATGCCGTTCGGATCGTCCGAAACCAACGTGTGAATGACGCCGGGGCTTTCACGGACGTAACTTCCGGGCCGCGCGACCCAGTCGTATTCGAGATAGCGCCAACTGCCCTCGAGAGTGCAGGCAAGTATCGGTCCGCGATGACGGTGGCGGCCCAGCGTCCCTCCCTTCTTGACCCAGAGGACGTTCGCGAACGAATTGGTCCTCACGTCGAACATTAGGTGCCGGATAAACACGTTTTCTGCGAACGGCACGTACGGGGAATCTTCTTCCACCCCAATGTGAATGTCCGGGCGCCCATATTCGCGAATCACGGTGGCAAGGCTGGTAGTCATTTCAACGTTTGGCATACTGACCTCCGGTCCCGAGGCGCGGGATGTTAGCATATGAATCGCAAGTCTGTCAGCGTCGCACGCCGCCGCGGGAGCACTCAGCGGCGCTCTCTTTCCGCCCGCGCCGCAAGTATGCTAGATTGACAACGGACTCAGAGTGTCAACGATTCGAATGAATCGCTCTTTTTCTCTGCCCGCTATCATTTTTCTCCTGATTCTTTGCGGCATTCCTCTTGCTGCATTGTCGTCCGGACCTCGCCCCGATGTCTTGCTCGAAACGATGCAACGGGAATTACAGCGCGCATCGGCTTCGCTCGCAAAGGCGAATCCTGCGCCGTACTACCTCAGCTATGCGGTGACGGACATTGACGGCGTCGTGATCGTCGGTACGAGCGGCAGCCTTGTGGTTTCGACGGATCTTCGCAGGCGTCAGGCGGACGTCATGATGCGTGTCGGTTCGCCCGCGCTCGACAACACCCACGACCAGAATCGCGGCTCCGGAATCACCTGGGGAACTCTCCCTTTAGACGATGAGCCGGACGCGATTTCGCGCGTCCTCTGGCAACTCACAGACCGCGAGTACGAGCAGGCTTCGGCTACGTTTCTGAAGGTCAAGGCGAATCAGGCGGTCCGCTCCGAAGAAGAGGACAAATCTCCGGACTTTTCCCAGGAGCAGGCGGAAAGCCACCTCGACGATTCCCGCCCGCACATTACTCTCGACCGAAAAGCTTGGGAGGACCGAGTTCGGCGGCTTTCCGCGGGATTTTTGAAATACCCGGACGTGTACACTGCGTTCGTCGTGTTACAGGCCGGGACTTCCCGGTCTTACTTCGCTTCGAACGATGGGACGGCGCTGGCACGTCCGTCGGCGGTCACAAGGCTGGTGATCCAGGCAGAAACACGCGCCGAAGATGGCATGGAGTTGCTGCGCGTGGAATCTTTTCAGGCCGCCTCTCCGGATGAGCTGCCATCCGAGGCAGAGCTCGCCGCAAAAGTGGACAAGATTTCGGCTGATTTGAAAGCCTTGCGCGCCGCACCCACGGCCGATCCATATGCAGGACCGGCAATGCTCTCCGGGAGAGCGGCTGCGGTGTTTTTCCACGAGGTTCTCGGCCATCGGCTCGAAGGCCATCGTCAGCGCGGCGAAACCGAGGGACAGACGTTCACGAAAAAGGTGAACCAGTCTGTGCTGCCTGCCTTTCTGAGCGTCATCGACGACCCTACAACGAAGGAACTGAACGGCGTCAAGCTGGCGGGGTCGTACGATTACGATGACGAAGGAGTGCCGGCGACCCGCGTAAACGCAGTCGAAAACGGCATTCTCAAGAATTTCCTGTTGTCGCGAATGCCGATCACGAATTTCAGCCATTCGAATGGCCACGGCCGCAGACAGCCGGGACTGATGCCAACGGGCCGGCAGGGAAACCTTATCGTGACGTCCACGAACACGGTGAAGGATTCCGAACTGCGCCAGAAGCTGATTGATGAAATCAAGAAGCAGAGCAAGCCGTACGGCCTGTATTTCGAAGACATCCAGGGCGGCTTCACGCTGACCCAGCGTGCGCTCCCGCAATCCTTTCAAGTAATTCCAGTCATGGTCTGGCGTGTTTACGCCGACGGCCGGCCGGACGAACTCGTGCGCGGCGTGGATATTGTGGGCACGCCGCTGCTTTCGTTGAACAACATCATGGTGACCGGTGACACGATGCAAGTCTTTAACGGCGTGTGCGGCGCGGAATCCGGACAAGTCCCTGTGGCTGCGGCGGCGCCCGCGATGCTATTTTCCGAGATCGAAGTCCAGAAAAAGCGCCGCGGAACGGAACGGCCGCCGATTCTTCCGCCACCGGGCCATGAAAGCGACACGCTTCCGGCGGGTGCGAAACCATGATCCAGACCGGACGGAGAGCGCGGCAATTTGGTCAGATGGGACTCCTGCCGTTGCTCGTGTTGGCGTGTAGCCATCCTGCCGCAGCGCAGAAAAAAGGCGCGAAGCCCAATTCGCTTGCAACTCCCAGCGCAATCGCCGAGACGTCTGACCCTGTAATCAGTGCGATGAGCGCGGAGCTCGACCGCTCGAAATCCAGGCTCAAAATGGACAATGTCGCGGCGCCGTACTACATCGAGTACCGGCTTTCGGACGTGGACGAGTTCGACGCCGAAGCGGCATTCGGAGCGTTGCGCCAGAAGCAACGTTCGCGCGCACGTAGCCTCCGCGTGGTTGTGCGCGTCGGCGATTACAAACAGGACAGCTATTACGGGCGGGGAATGGGCGTGATCGATCTCGGACCTCTCGACGACAATCCGATCGCGCTTCGACGGCAATTGTGGCTCGGAACGGACCGCGCATACAAAGCAGCGAGCGAGGCGCTCGCGTCCAAGAAGGCGTTGCTCAGCCAGTACACCACCGACCAGCCCTTCGATGATTTTGCGCGCGAACCAGCGCTGGAATCGATTGGCCCGCTCGCGAAGCTGGAATTTGATCCTGCGCCCTGGACGGAGATGCTCGAAAAATCCACGGCGCTGTTCCGAACCGACCCGAAAATCGAATCGCTTTCAGCCACACTGCGATTTCGCGCCGTGAACCAATATTTCGTGAACACGGAAGGGACCGTCACGCGCCACGGCTACGCGGTGTATTCCATGATTTTTTCCTCCTCCACGCAGGCGGCGGACGGCATGCGCCTCGATCGCTCGCCCGGTTACAACGCCGGGACCCTCCGCGACCTGCCCACACCCGAACAATTTATCGAAGATGCGCGCAAAATGCTCGAGACACTTAAGAAACTCCGCGAGGCCCCGGTGGTGGATGAGGAATATCGCGGCCCCGTGCTTTTCTCCTCCGACTCAGCGAGCGACGTATTTAACGGTATGATCGGCGGGAACATCCTTGGCCGCCGGCCAAAACCCGGAGACTCGGCGAGGACCGAAGGTGAATTCGCTTCGGCTTACAAGAGCCGTGTGCTGCCGAATTTTGTTTCCGTGATCGACGATCCCACCGTGAAAACATTCCAGGGCAAAACTCTGATTGGCAGCTACGAAATTGACGACGAGGGCGTTCGCGCCGCAGCGGTTCCAGTGATCCAAGAGGGGCATCTCGTGAACTATCTGCTCGGCCGCGACCCGATCCGCGATTTTCCAGAATCGAATGGCCACGGCCGCGCCGCGCCGGGGCAGCCTCCGGCGCCCAGCTTTGGGAATCTCATCGTGCAGTCGAAGGAAGCCGCGTCGCCCGAAGAGCTAAAGAAAAAATTGATCGAGGTCTGCCGGCGGGAGGGCAAGCCGTACGGGTATTACGCGGAGACTCTCGGGGCTGGGTATGCTCCGCGGCTGCTCTACCGCGTGTATGAGAAGGATGGGCACGAAGAACTTGTGCGCGGCGCGGTGTTCGACGAACTCGATACACGCACGCTGCGCAACAATCTGATCGCCGTCGGCAATGATCCACTCGTCAGCAATCGCGAGGGCCAAATTCCCACGACCGTCATCGCTCCTTCGGTCCTCTTCGATGAGCTTGAAGTGAAACGCACGGACGCCAAGAATGCCAAGCTGCCTGAGTACCCGCCACCCGACTTGACAACCTCGCCCCCTGCGAGCAAATAGTCAGTTCCCCGTTGGTCCTTTTTCGTTTCGACTTGCAATCGAGGAAATCGGAGCAGTTTATCGTCGAGGAAATTGAAAGCGCAGGCCGAAACGCGCTGTGATGGGTAAACCAAGCTGCGGAACCGGCGTTGCGGCCGTGGCGTATTGCGCGTTGAGCAGGTTTTCCGCGGCGGCGAAGAGTTCGATGCCGCCTCCCATGGCGCGCGACGCCATCGCGTCGAGCACAAAAAATCTCCCGAGTGGAAACTGGTTCTGGTCGTCGTCGAATTGTTTTCCGACCATGCGGCCGTTCACAAAAATCGATATCCGCGAGGGATTCATGTAACGCGCCTGGAACGTGAGAACATGCCGCGGAACCTGCGGAACCCAAAGGCCCACGAGCGCAGTATTTGCAGGAAAACTGTCCACGGTTGCAGCGACCAATTGATAGCCGGCGGAAAGAGAAAAGTGATCGGTGATGCGCGCGGTTGCGTCGAGTTCCACTCCGGGCGCGCGCGTTCGGCCCAGGTTCTGCCGCTGGCGTGTTATCAATGTCGCGGTGGAATTCAATCCCACGCATGTCATGGGAGTTTGGCCTGCCATCTGACAGGTGACGTTCGCAATTGGATCGATAATTTCATTGAAGAAAAATGTTCCGCGAACTTCGAGATGCCGGTTGAACCCGTTCACCGCGACGCCGCCTTCGCCACCCGTCAGCCGCTCGGCGCTCAAGTTGGCGTTCGATCCAGTGAAGACGTTTCCCTGGCGGAACGAGCGGTACAGTTCATTCAGAGTCGGCGCACGGAACGCGCGAAAGGCCGAAGCGGTCCACGAAACATTCGCATTGAACTGATGGACCAGCGTCAGCCGCGGGCTGACGGCTTCCTCGGTGCGGTCTGCGAAGGGTGTATCGATCGGCGGGCCCGGTGGGGTGATCGGATCGCGCAGCATTCCCGCATCAAAATTACGCCAGTGGTCGAATCGCACGCTCGCGGAGAGCAGCCAGCGCGGGGCGAGTTGGATCAGGTCTTCGCCGAAAACTCCGACGGTGCGATGACGCCCCCCAGCAAAAGTATCGGCCGAAGGGTTTCCGCCGGAAAACAACATCTCGTTGCTGGTGCCGATCTCTTCATGCTCGTCAAAACCGGCCACGAGCGTCTGATGGTTTCCCATCGCGCGCGACCAAAGCGCCGAACCTCCGACACCCTGCGAGGGAACGGTTTGAATATCCGTCAACGTTTCAGTATTCCGGCTCGCTGCGACGGAGGAAAAATTCTGATGATACGTCTGCGCGTCTCCATAAAAGCGCAGCGTGAGCGCACCGAAATTGCCAAGCTGTAGATTTGCACCCAGGGTGCCCTGCGCAAGACGCGTTTCGTTTGTCTGAATTGGGGTTCCGTTGTTGCGCGACTCGTCAAAATACCAGCCGCGCGCGAAAATCTCGCTTCTCTGGCCGATCTTCCGTCCGATCATGACGTCGAGCGAGCCGTCTGAAACGCCTGCTTTTGTGTCCACGCTACCGCGATCGGCTTCTGGAATCAGAATGTAACCAACCGTGTGAAACACTTCACCTCCGATTGACGCTTCCCACGTGCCCTTCTGGCTGCCAGCCCAGAGCGAGAGATCCGGCGAATTCTGATTGCCATACGACGTCACAATGGAAATCCCGGCTGGCTCGGCGGGGCGCGTCAAGACTTGGACGACACCGCCAAGTGCATCGCTGCCGTAAAGGCTCGATGCGCCCTCCTGCGCGATTTCGATTTTTGAGATCGATTCGGAGGGCACGCGATCCCAGTAAACCCATCCACCGAAAGGATCGTTCAGCGGAATTCCATCTTCGAGCACCAGCGCGCGGCTCGCACCGCTTGACCCCAAACCTCGCAACGAAACCCCCTGCGTGGTTGGGTTCGCTGTGCGGCTGCTGGAGCGCCGGAATATGCTGAATCCAGGGATTTGCCGGAGCGCGTCGTCGAGCCTTTCGTTCGGCGTGGACTGCAGATCGTCGCGCGTGAGCTGGATATCGCTCATGGGGACATCGGTCAAAAGAGTTTCAGTTCGCGCGGCAGTGACGACGACGCTTTGATTTGATGGCTCCGGCCGAAGGACAATCTCAATGTGCGCCGTATTTCCCGAAGCGACGGTCCAGGCCTGCTCGACGCGCTGCAGGCCCTTCGCAACCACGATGATCGTTCCGGAAGGATCTGGAATATGCTCGAAGCTGAATGTGCCAGGCGCGCCTATAGAAACTGTGGATGAATAGGATTTCGTGCGCAGCACAACTTGCGCGCCCTGCACCGTTGCGCCACTGGTGTCGCTCACGACGCCCTCGACGTGGAAATCCTGCGCTCGCGCGAGGGGTGCGCAAGTCGCGGCCAGCCAAAGATATACGGCTACAGATGCCAGCTGGATGCGATATGACTTCAGCCTGTGTGGGATATTCGCGGCCATTCGCCAATTCCTGTATTTTCTTAGAGGGCTAGGACGCAGGATGCCTGCGCGTCCATAGTATCGCAGTGAGTGGGAAGTTAGGGTTTGACGAACAGGCGGTGTTGCCGAAGCCCCACCTGGACTCCGGTATGTTATCTTCACGGAAGGGAAGTCCTGTCTTCTGAGGGAGGGTTCCGCATGGAATTGCCGTCGCGGCGTCGTAGCGATCGTGTCTCGCTGACTTTGCTGCTCGAAGCATCCGGCACGGACAGTTTCGGCCAGCCATTCCAGGAGCCCACCCATACACTGATGATCAACAGGACGGGCGCGGTGATCGTGCTCCCGCGGGAACTCAAGACCGACCAGCAAATTCACGTCAAGCGGCAAGCGCCGACCGAGGCCCACCGCCACAGCAGCGTGCGCATTGTCGGGCAATTCGGACGGCAAAAAGACGGCTATCTTTACGGGATCGAGATTCTGGACAGCGCCGACGACCTATGGGGGATCGAATTTCCACCTCTAGCGGAATCGGATGAGGCGGTGGCGCGGATGCTGATGGAGTGCAGTTATTGCCGCAGCCGCGAGGTGGTTTACCTCAACGAACTGGAGCTTCGCGGATTCGAGACCAACCGGGGTATTGCGCGACATTGCAAGACCTGCGGGGTCCCCAGCATCTGGACGCAGGCCCCGCATGAAGATGAAAAGAAACTCGCCTCGCGCGCGGCACGTGGACGCCGCGGCCAGGAATCGGAAGACAAGGTCCCCCCTGAAACCGACAAACGGGAGCGCCTGCGCATTCGAATGAAGACCCGGCTCACCGCGTGCATACGCCAGGCCGGATTCGACGACGAACTTGCCGTGTGCGAGGATATTTCTCCGATCGGAATGTGTTTCCGCAGCAAGCGCCGGTACGATGCGGAGACGCCGATCGATGTGGCCGTTCCCTACGCGCCCAACGCAGCGAATATTTTCCTTCCCGCACGCGTAATCTATTCAGAAGAAATGCCCAAGGCGGGATTATTCCGGCACGGCACAGAATATCGCAGGGTAGGTCCACGCGCTCATTAGTTCTGCTGCGCCCGAATCTCGCTCGATTCTTTAGCCAACACCAACCGACGTCCGCTCGCGAGTCCTGCGCCGGTGATAGTGCATCGAGATGTTCAAAAACACATTGCCGCAAGGAGATTCAAAGCACAGGATCGTTGCTTCGGAGTCCTGACCGGCCGCATCGCACTGTTCCTGCGTAAGAATCTGTGGCGGGAAAACCTTGAACTGGAATCCGCGATCGTTGAGCTGCGTCACAGCATTGCCTATCACCATGTTCGCCAACTCGCAGACAGTCTCCGGAATGATGGACTCCGAGGGATCAACCTCCGCCCCGGAGAGGAAGCTTGCCACCTGCACGACCGCGCGCGGCTCCATGTCGAGGATGATGCGGCCTTCAATCTGGCCCTTGAAGGTGACGACAGCTGCCAGGCCCTTGCGCCGATAACCCTCCTCTTCCATCGTGAGGTCCACAATCTTTGCGGGAGCCTTCGTCATTTCGGCAAGCACGGTGTCGAGCGACCCGATGAATGGTTGAATCAAATCCATCCTCATCGCGAATTCTCCCCTCCCGCGCCGACCGGCGAAGTGACGCCGTCATCGTTGAGCACGTACCGGATGATTTCGTAGAGCGCATCGGGCTTCACCGGCTTCTGGACAAAATGGCGCGCGCCCTTTTGGAGCGCGGCCAAAATGTTGTCCTGGTAGCCGACCGAAGAAACCATGACGATGCGAGCCTCGGGATGCTCTGCCACGATTCGCTCGACCGCTTCGATTCCTTCCATCTGCGGCATGGTGATATCCATGAGGACGATGTCGGGCTTCGTCCGCGCGTACTCAGTGATCGCCGTGCACCCGTCACCCGCTTCGCCCACCACCTGGCCTGCGAACGACTCGACCATCTTCGCCAGACTCTTTCGCGCGAAGACAGAGTCGTCCACAATCAAATAGCGGACTGCCTGACTGTCTTTCTTTCGCGTCAATGCTTCAAACTGTTTCATAACTATCTCCTTCGCGAAGCCACTTCTCCGGCAGTTGCGCCCGCGGGGGACGCAACCGCATCCGGGTCTGCAAAATTCCGATCCGGTACGCATTTCGATTGAAGAACACTCGAAAGATTTGAAAGTGATACAACTCGTGTGACGAAGCCGCGTTCGATCGCGGCGCGCGGCATGCTGTCCACGACGCAAGTTTCCGGGCTTTGTGCGATCGTGATGCCGCCGGCGGACTTCACCGCTCCCATGCCCACGGCTCCGTCATCACCCATCCCGGTCATCAAGACTGCAATTCCCCTGGCGCCAAATTCCTGCGCGACCGATTGGAACAGCACGTCCACCGACGGACGATGACCATTCACGCGCGGCTGGTCCACGAGAATGGCGATATTGCCGTGATCCATGCGGCGCACTTTAATGTGGCGGTTTCCTGGACAGATCAACGCGCGCCCGCCGAGCAACAGATCACCCGACTGCGCTTCCTTAACTTCAATGGCCGAAGACTCATCGAGGCGCCGGGCGAACATCTCCGTAAATCCTTCGGGCATGTGCTGCACGACGAGCAGGCATCCGGGAAAATCCTCTGGTAGCTGGGAGAATAGATACTGCAGCGCGTTGGGCCCGCCGGTGGACACGCCGATGGCTACGATGCGCGAAGGCCAATGCGGTTGCGGCGAGCGCCGGTGCTCCTTTTGTTTCGCTGATGGAACCGTGATGATCATCTTCGGCGCACCGGAAACCGCGGCGGCCTTGATCTTCATGGCAAGGTCCGCTGCGATCTGATCGATACGGCCGGAAGCGGCGTCCTGCGGCTTCGTGACGAAATCGAACGCGCCGAGAGAGAGAGCTTTCAGCGTGAGACCCGCGCTTTCCCGCGTGTGCGCGCTCACGACGATTACCTGCACGCGATGCTTGCGCGTGATCTGGCGAAGCATCTCGATCCCATCCATGCGGGGCATCTCGAGATCGAGCGTCACAACAGTTGGTCGCAGCTCTTCGATTTTCTTCAATCCAAGTTCGCCGTCCATTGCCGTGCCGACGACTTCGATCATGGGATCGTGCTGCAACGCCTGCGGGATCAGCTTTCGCATCAGCGCCGAATCATCCACCACGAGGACGCGAATCTTTCCGCTCATGCCGTGGCCCCCACTGCCGGGATTCTCGAGAGATGAGCGATCACAGCCGGCACATTCAAGATCAGAACCACGGTTCCATCGCCGAGGATGGAGGCGCCGCTCACGAGGGGAGAAGTGATCAGGCGATCTTCGAGAGCTTTGATCACAAGTTCCTCTTCGCCCATCAGAGTGTCCACTGCAAGTCCGAATCGGCGGCTTCCCGCACCGATCACGATCACGAAAATACGGTCAGCGCGCCCGCGTGCTTCTTTAGGCCCGAGGCGATCGAGCCGGACCAGCGTGAGAACCTGTTCGCGAAGTTGAAAGACTTCCCGATCATCCACGCGGTGAATCTCGTTTTCGTGAATGCGCGTGATTTCCTGAACGGAAGCGAGCGGGACGGCGTAGAGGCGTGCAGCAACGCGGAACAGGAGAGCTTGAATGCTCGCAAGGGTTAGCGGGACCATGAGCCGGAACGTGGTGCCCTTGCCGGGCCTGCTTTCGAGTTCGATGGAGCCCTTCAGGTTTTCGAGAGCTGACCGAACGACGTCGAGTCCCACTCCACGGCCAGAAATCTCGGTCACTTCGTCTGCCGTACTGAGTCCCAGTTTGAAAACAAGCTGAAGCGATTCTGTTTCATTCAGCCGGGCGACTTCTTCGGCCTGGATGATGCCGGACTCAATTGCGCGGCGCACAATTTTTTCGCGATCGAGTCCGCGCCCATCGTCCGAGACCTCGATGGCGACCTGGTTCCCTTCGTGATAGGCGTTCATTCGAATTGTGCCGCGTTCCGGTTTTCCAGCGGCTGCTCGATCGGCAGCTGATTCGATTCCGTGGTCGGCTGCATTGCGCACGAGGTGAGCAAGCGGTTCGGCGAGCGCGTCGAGGATGCTTTTGTCGAGGTCGGTCGTCTGTCCGGCGAGTTCGAGGGTAATGTCGCGATTTCGCTGCTTGGCGACGTCTCGCACGACCCGTGGGAAGCGGCGGAAGAGCTGCTCGACCGGCACCATTCGGATTTTCATGACAGACTTTTGCAATTCCCCGAGAATGCGCGACTGGAAGGCGAGCGCGTCGGCAAATTTTCCTTGCAGTGGATCCTTCGAGTGCCGCCGTGCGAATTCGTCGAGAGTCCGATGCAGCATGGATTTTCCGATGATGAGTTCGCCGACCAGATTCATCACGACGTCGATGCGTCCGGCATCCACGCGCAAGGTGTTTTCAGCGGCAGCATGAGCACCTCCCGGTGCCGCGCCGGGCGCTCCCGATTCCGCATCGTGGCTTTCCGGTGATTCGGTTCGCGCGGGCGTAATCCCCGCTGAAACTGCAGCCGCTTCGGATTCGAGGAGGATTTCCAGCAGGTCGCGCGGCACGGATTTCGGGACGGGCAATTTTTCAACGGAAATCTTCACCACGACGGAAGGCACACGGCACCGTTTCTTGATCCAATCCGCGGACTTTGCACTCGAGATCGCTGCTTCCATCAGGCCGACGTGGGCGACCGGCGCGGTTTCCGGATGCAGAGCAAGAATTTTTCCCGCGCTCTGGAGGGCCTTGCGGGCCAATTCATAGGACGCAGCGGGCAGGAACGCCTCGGGATCGAGGTGCATCGCGACGTGGTACACCGTCTCGCCCTTGCGGAACGCCTCTGCAATCATAAGCCGCTGGTATTCGGTCCACTCGAAGTGCGTTTCCGCCGCAGGCTTTTGCGGCTTCGCGACCGGTTTTCGCAATAGGCGCTGGATGTGCTCGCGGAGGGCCTTGCCGTCGGGAGGTCTGAGACGATCGCGATAAGCCGCGAGCATTTCGTGAAACGTGTCGGCGGCGGTAAGGACTACCTCTGCGATCAATCCTGCATTTTCTTTGGCCAGCTCCGGCGTCAGGACGTCTTCGAGTTCGTGCGAGAGTTCGCTGAGCTCGCGGAACCCGCAAGCCGCCGAATCACCCTTCAGCGTGTGGACAGCGCGGCGCACGCGGCGCAGACTTTCCTGATCAGTAGGACTTGCTTCGAGGGCGAGCCCCGCCTCGTTCATGCCCTGCAGAATTTCTGCAGCGCTTTCAAAGAAAAGCTCGCGCAGCTCGGAAGCGCGGTCGTCGGAAAAATAATTCACTGCGTCACCTCGAGCCGCTGATAAACGGTCCCATTGTTTTGATGGATCATGTGGTACTTCGTTGTCAGACCGAAAAGGCTTTCCGCGTGGCCGACGAAGAGATAGCCATCGGGATTGAGACACCGATGGAATTTTTCGATCAGGCGCTTCTGCTCTGCTTCGTCAAAGTAGATCATGACGTTGCGGCAGAAAATCGCATCGTTGCGCTGCGGTAGATATTCCGTTTTCAAATTATGGAAGTCGAACTGGACCAGATTCTTCAAGGCTGGTTTTACGGCGTACTTATCGCCGACTTTGTCGAAATAGCGCAGCCGGCAGGTGTATTCCACCGTTTCCATCTGCGATTCGCTGTAGATTCCTTGTTGCGCGGTGAGCAAGGCCGAGTAGTTGATGTCGGAAGCGATGATTTCCACCTTCCACGGCGGGGGAATCAGCGGCTTCGGAGTGGGCATTTCGAAGGGAAGCGGGTTGCGCAGGTAGTAGTAAGCAAGGGCGTCGCAAACGAGGATTGCGAGCGAGTATGGCTCCTGGCCCGTTGAGCAGCCCGCGCTCCAGATGCGAATGGACCAATCCCGGCGCTCCTGCTTTCGCTTCAGGATTTCTTCAAGAACGACTTTCTGGAAGAGATCGAGTTGAGGGCGAATGCGGAAGAAGCTGGTCTCATTGACCGTAAGATTTTCGAGCAGCGCCACGAGCTCCTGCTTGCCCTCCCGGCTGGTCAGCAGCCGGTAGTAGCTGTAGAAGGATTCCATCTGGCATGCTTTCAGGCGGCGTTGGAGGCGATCGCGCAGGAAATGAGTGCGGCGCTCGTCGAAATACATGCCGCACTCCTGGTAGACGAGCGTCTGCAGGAGCTTTAATTCGGCATCGGTGAGCGGGACCTCAGTACTGAGTGTGGACATTCGTCCCTCGTCGTTATTTCCCCCGAGTGCGGCTCAGAAAGTTCATCTCATGCTGCCGGTCGGAACAGTGGCTGCGGAATCGGCGACTTCATCCAGACGATGCAGCTCCCCGCGCTGCAAAATGCGATTCAGGTCGAGCAGGATCACAAGCCGCCCTTTCAGCTTTCCCACGCCGGTTATGTAGTCCATCTCGCCTTCCGGAAAAACTTCGTGCGGCGCCTGGATGTCGGAGGGTGGAATTTTCAATACTTCCGAAGCCGAATTCACAATCAAACCAATCGCGCGGCTCTCCAGCTCCACCACAACGATTCGGTTTTTCTTATTCGGTTCGCCCACCTCTTCATGGAATCGTTTCCTCAGATCCACGACGGGAATAATCCGGCCGCGGAGGTTGATCACTCCTTCAATGTAGTCGGGTGCGTTCGGCACGGAGGTTATTTCCGGGACGCGCACGATTTCCCGGACCAGGGAGATGGGCAGCCCGAACGTTTCGCGCCCGATCCGGAATCCGACGATCTGAAGTTCCTTTTGCATGATTTGCGAGTGAGCCCTCAAGAGCGAATCGCTTCTGCGTACTCGTGCTGAGGATTTCGTTCGCCGCCCGGCTCCGGGCGCCGCGCGGGATATCGCCGGCCGTCGTTGTAGTTTTCCTCGATCACAAAGCGATCCATGGTTTCGAGAAGCGCGCGAGACAGCTTCGACATTTGTTCGGCGGCAGCTGCGAGTTCCGTGGAACTCGAGGTGGACTGCTGGACCAACTCGCGCATTTTCTCCATCGCACGGACCACCGCCTGCGCTCCCGATGCCTGCTCTTCGACCGAAGAGGTGATCTCCTGCGTGATTTCGGTGAGGCGATTGGTGGCCTTGGCAATCTGCGCCGAGCCGCTCGACTGCTCCATAGTGGCTGCGCCGATTTCCTGAGAGAATTTGTAAACCTCACCGACGACTTCGGAGATTTTCTCAAGCGCTAGGCCGAGGTCTTTGTTCAGCAACAAACCTTCCTGCACCATGGTCGTACTCTTTTCCATGTTCTCGACGGCTTCGCGCGCCTCTTTTTGAATGCCTTCAATCAGTTCAGAAATTTCCTTCGTGGACTGCGTGGATTTTTCCGCGAGCTTCCGCACTTCTTCCGCGACCACGGCGAACCCAAGACCGTGCTCCCCGGCGCGAGCCGCTTCGATCGCGGCGTTCAACGCGAGCAGGTTCGTCTGTTCGGCGAGATCGTCGATCACTTCGATGATCTTGCCGATATCGTCCGCGCGACGCCCGAGCACATCGATGATTTCGGCCGACGACTGGATTGCGTGACTCGTACGATTGAGACCCTGGGTGGCCTTGTCCATGGTGACCATGCCGGTTTGAACTTCTTCGCGAGAGCGGTGCGATATGTCAACGAGTAGCTTGGCCGTGTCGGCGACGCGGTCGATCGAAGTGACCATCTGGTCGATCGATGCGGAGGTCTCGGCGACGCTCGATCCCTGAACCTGCGTATTCTTCACGACGTTTTGCACATTGATGCTCATCTCGTGCATCGTGCTCGTGACTTCATCGATTGCCGAGGCCGCCTGCACGTTGACCTTGGCCGATTCATCGGAGGCGCTCGCCATCTGTCCCGCGCCGCTCGCGACCTGTCCGGCACTGTCGCGAACCTGGCGGACGAGATCGCGAAGTCCCTGCGTCATTCGCGCGAATGCCTTGGCCATGGTGTCCTGCTGCGATCGTGGCTGCACCGCAACCGACAATTGACCCTCGGCAATGGATGCAGAGACAGCGGCCATGTCCTTCAAATGGACGATCATCTTGTTGAAATTATTCGCGAGCATGCCTACTTCATCGGCGCGGTGGATGTCGATCGTCTGATCCAGATCACCCGTCTCGCCAATCCGATGCGCGACATCAATCAAGTGGTATAGCGGTTGTCGAATCGACTTGGCCGTGTAGAAGGCGATGCATCCTCCGAGGAGAATGGCAAGCAATGTTCCGGCCGTGGTGATGCCCGTGCTGACAGCCGTGGCGGAAGAGGCTGACGAGTTCGATTCTTCGAGCGCCCTGCGAACCGCGCGATTGGCCTCGTCGAGCACGCCCGAGGACTTGTTGATCCACGAACCAGGATCGTGTTGCAGATAGAAGATCTGGAGGTCGGAAACTGTAGCATCGCCCGCGTCCACTTGGTGACGTTTGGCGATCATCGGTTTCGCAAAATTGTCCGCCCAGTTGTGTTCATTTTCCTCCACTTGAGTGAGAGCCGAGCGGAGATAGACATCGTGCGCTTTATTTCCTGCTTCGCGCAAAAGCTCGTGAAGGTCGTTGATTCCATGATTGGCCCTGTCTTCATCGCGCAGATCGCCGCTCAGGAGATAATTCCCGAGGTACTGGCGATTTTCCATCATCTGGAAGCGGACCGTCTCGATGGTCTGCACATCGGCGAGCGTGACGGCCACGGTGGAGCGCGCGCTATATTCGCGGATGACCGTGAAGATGTTGATGATGAACAGGCCGAGCATGATCGCCAGAATGGCGCCGAATCCCAAATACAATTTCTTACTGATCGTCATGTGAAACGCCTCCACTCCACGCGCGTCGCGATGCCCCCAATGGCAGGCTGACGGATGCTAGTTCAGGCCCGAAAAACTAAACTCGAAAACTTCGCTCGATTCTTTTGCCGAAGGTTCAAAACGCCACTTTTTTAGTGCTTCGATTGCGGCACCCACCAGCAACGGGCTGCCACCGATCACCTTCGTCTCGACTACGTGCCCGTCGGATGAAATCTTTGCCTCGATTTTCACTTTTCCGGTGACGTTGTACTGCTTGGCAAGCGGAGGATACTCAGGCACAGCGCGGGTCTTTACTTTGCGCTTGGGCGACTCGCTGGATGCATCTTGCGCGACAGCCTTCGGCGGTACGACCGCCGATCCCAGTAACAGCAGCAAAAGTCCAAGTCCCGCAACCCCGAATCTCTGCTTCATGTGTATCCCTCCCCAGTTGAGGGAAAGCTCCCACGTCAGAAAATGCAATGGCAATGCCATGGAGGAGGTGAACTTTGGGGTCGTCAAGAAATAGCTGTGGAGCATGCTAAACAATTGATTCAGAAGTGGTTACTAGACGCGCGACTTCTCCGGATCAAAGGGATGTCGGCAGATGAGCGTCTCAAACGTCCCCATAGCGTGAGTTTTGAGTCTCAGGTTGCGACGCGGGCCTGATTGCCCGTTACGGCAACACGCCTAGGTACATGCCTTGACTCAAAATGAGATGAGACCGTAACGTCAACCTAGTAAAGGCGAAACGAGCACAGGTCCTCTATCCTCCATGCGCGCATTAAAGCGAATTCGCGAAGTGCCTACTCGTCTCGATGGATCATTTGAGAGTCTGCTGGCCCAATTTTCCGCCACGACGCTGGAACTGAACCCGTCGCTTGGCACTACAGAATTTGCTCGGCGGTTGACCGCGCGTGCCGCGGAAATGCTCGGCGCTCGCGCAGCGGTCTTAACGCTCGAGTGCGGCTCCGAATGGGAGATTGCGGCGCTCAGTGGTCCGGCTCATCGCTGGGACGCGCGCGTTCAGCAGCGGCTAGGACAGGCATTGGCGGGACAGGCCCCCGCGTCTTTTGTCGAGCTGCGGCGCACCCCAGCGGAGCGGTTGTTAGGGCGCGAGTTGGCGGAAGCGCTGAGCTGGGGAGAATTGGTCCTCACGCGCCTGATGGGAAGCGGTGGGGAATTGCTCGGCGTGCTGTGCCTCGTGGATTTGGCGCGTGAACTTACTGCGGCGGAGCGGCAACTGCTCGAAGCGTTGGCGGGACACGCATCGGTTGCGCTCGAGAATGTACGGCTGTTCTCGCGAATCGAGCAGTCGCGAAAGCAGTGGGTCGAGGACTTCGATGCCATTTCCGATTTCATTGTCGTGCACGACAACAAGAACCGCGTGCTTCGTTTGAATCGTGCGCTCGCAAGTGCACTGGGGGTGCGTCCCACGGAAGCGATCGGCCGGGACATGGGAAAGCTGGAACTCCTTGGGTCAACGATGCAGCCGGGGCGATGCCCGTTCTGCCGAGATTCGAAGGCGGCACAAGAGGAATTCACCCACCAAGCCGCGGAGCGCACGTATCTGGTCTCCGCGTCGCGCATTCACACCGGCCACCAGGATGATCTGCGCACGATTCACGTCCTTAAAGACATCACGGACCGACGCGAAGCCGAGCGGCGCTACCGGCGCGAGCGCGACTTCAACAAAAATATTCTGAACAATACACAGAGCATGATCCTCGTGCTCGATACGGCAGGGCTGGTCAGCTATGCGAATCGCCGATGTTTCGAATCAGGCTATCGCGAACAAGATCTGTTGGGTCAGCCGCTGGTCAAGATGATCCCGCAAGCGCGGCGTCCTCTGCTGGCCGAGGCACTCGAGCGAACGCTGCAAGGAGCGGCGCTCGATAACCTTGAGGTTCCGCTCGTCCGTGGCAATGGGACGGCGGGTCAATTTTCCATCAGCCTGAGTCCGATGCGCGACGAGCAGGGAGACATCAACAGCATCGTGGTGGTGATGACGGATATCACGGATGCTGCCGATTTGCAGGCCAAGCTGATGCACACGGAAAAAATGGCGGCGCTCGGCCAACTTGTCTCTGGCGTTGCGCACGAAGTGAACAATCCGCTTGCGGCGATCGTCGGCTTCACGGACCTGCTGCTCGAGAATCCCGAGATACCGGAGCCGGCAAAGGAAGAATTGCGAGTGATTCTCCAGGAAGCGCAGCGCACGCGCGTGATCGTCCAGAACCTACTCAGCTTTGCGCGGCAGATGCCGGCGCAGCGCGAGCCCGTACAGGTGAATTCGATTCTGCGTCAGACGCTGAAATTGCGAGCGTACGATTTTTCGAATCACGGCGTTGAGCTTTCCGAGCGGTACGAAAAAGAACTGCCGGAAATGGTGGGCGATCCGCACCAATTGCAGCAGGTGTTTCTCAACATCCTGAACAATTCCTACGATGCCGTGCAGGAGACTCGAAGGCGCGGAAAAATCGAGATTGAGACTTCGCACCGCAACGATCATCTCGAGATTGTGTTTCGTGATAACGGGCCCGGCATTTCGCAACCCGACCGAATCTTCGATCCGTTCTTCACGACGAAAGAAGTCGGCAAAGGCACCGGACTGGGTCTGAGCATTTGTTACGGCATTGTGCGCGCGCATCGCGGCGAGATTGTGGCGCGCAACAATCCCGACGGCGTGGGTTGCACCTTCCTTGTGCGGCTCCCTGTAGCAAGTAAAGCGGCCGAATTGCTGGCAGCAGAGGCCTCGCAATGAATGGTTCGAAAGGTGCAGCGGCACCGCGGGCGCGCATCCTGGTGATAGAGGATGAACCATCGGTTGCCGCCTTCATGCGCACGGCGCTCGAGCGGCGCGGCTACGAGGTGGTTCCTTCTTCATCGGCCGCCGAGGGTTTGCAATTGCTGGCGACGGAAGATTTTCGCGGAGTCATCTCAGATTTCCGGACTCCGGGAGGAATTACGGGCGCCGACGTACATGACTGGATCCGCCGGCACCGGCCCGAACTGACATCGCGCATTATTTTCATTACCGGAGACACGGCGAGTGCCGAAACTGTCGCGCTCCTTGCGCAGGACGGAACGCCGTGCGTAGAAAAACCCTTTCGCGTCCAGCAGCTCATGGTCGCGGTTGAGAAAACGATCGGGAGATCATGAAAGACGAACAGAGGCTTCGTTTTTTGATTGTGGACGACGAGCAGAGCATCCGGCGGCTTTGCATGACGGTCGGGCAGGGGCTGGGCTTTCAATCGTTCGAAGCGGAGACGGCGGAGGCAGCACTCGAGTCGCTCGAGACGGCGCCACCGGATATCGTCGTCACCGACTTGAAGCTGCCGAGCCTGTCTGGCGCGGACCTGCTGCGCAAAATTAAGGACCAATTGCCGCGAACCGAGGTCGCCATCATGACGGGGCACGGCTCGATCGAATCAGCCGTGGATGCGATGCGTCAGGGTGCCTACGACTACATTGAGAAGCCATTCCGCGTGGAAAAGCTGCGCCAGCTTTTGCAGCGAATGGCTGAGAAAGTGCGGCTCGTGACAGAAAATCAATTTCTGCGCGAGCGCGTGAATACGGAATCGCAGCTCGACGGCATCGTGGGGACTTCAGCCAAGATTCAGGACATGATGCGGATGGTTTCGCGCTTGAAGGAGACACGCACGCCGGTCCTCATCATGGGCGAGAGCGGGACGGGAAAAGAACTGGTGGCGCGCGCAATTCACTTCCGCGGGCCGCTGGCGCAAATGCCTTTTATCGCGGTGGATTGCGGCACGCTGGTCCCCACGCTAATGGAAAGCGAACTTTTCGGCCACGAGAAGGGCGCATTCACAGGAGCGCTCAAATCAAAGCCCGGATTGTTTCAAGCGGCGAATGGCGGAACAATCTTTCTCGACGAGATCGGTGAGTTGCCGCTGGAAATGCAGGCGAAGTTGTTGCGTGTGCTGCAAGAAAAAGAAGTGAGGCCCGTCGGCAGCAACGAGAAAATTCCGGTGGACGTGCGCATCATAGCGGCGACAAACCGGGACCTGGAAGCGGCGTATCGGGCCGGGACGTTTCGCAAGGATCTCTATTTCCGGTTGAACGTCGTCACAGTGCACCTGCCCAGCCTGCGCGATCACCGCTCCGATATTCCGCAGCTCGTGCACTGCTTTCTCGATCGTTACGCACCCGACAAGAATATTCAGGTGACTCCTGCGGCGATGAAAGGCTTCCTGCAATACGATTGGCCGGGAAATGTTCGCGAGCTGGAAAATTGCATCGCCCGCGCCGTGGCTCTGGGTGATCATCGCGTGATTGACGTGGCAGATCTTCCGCCCAATATCAACGTGGCCCTCGACGGCGGCGCGGACGGCCCCGATGCAGCAGCGCTTTCCACCACGGCGCTTGCGGACCTCGAAAGAATGACAATCTTGCGCGTCTTCGACCAGGCCGGAGGAGACAAGGCCCTCGCGGGGAGAATGCTTGGCATCAGCCGGGCGACGCTTTATCGAAAACTAAAACGTTATAACATTCCACTACGTTCCTCGCACAAACAGCCGGTCGAAACCCTTCAATAGATGATCGTGAGACGTTTCGCGCCGGTTTCCATTCCCGTTCTGTCGACACATTCTGACAAGCGCACTTGAGACGCAAGTGTGTCAGGCTGAGACGAAATCGCGAGACTTCTTCGATCCTGCTCTACCAACTGTAAGCAAGCACGCCACTTAGGATTGCGCGCATGCCGAAATCTTTGGCCGCGCTCGTGCAATCTCCTCCCGGGCGAGTGTTTCGCATCGGATTTCGTCTGCCCGGCTGATTCCGCTTGAAATGAGGAACGAATTGGCTCGGTAGAGGGCGAAAGGATTGGGGAACCCGTGACACGTGAGGCCGGAGTTGTCGCAGCATCCGCAGGACAATCATGTGTGGAAAAACTGGCTCAGCTCTTTCCCAGCGCTTCGCCGGTGCGCATTCCTGTGCGCGTCATGACGCTTGGCGCAGGGCGGCGGCGATTGCAGGAACAGACGCTCATTGAATTCGGCACCGCGAGGGAAGTGCTGTTTGCGTCTGCATTACCGCTCGAATTCGAAGATCACGTGCGGTTGCTGAATTCAGACGGTTCACTCGACGCACGCGCTACCGTGGTTGCCGTGCGCTATCACGAAGGCCGCAAGGCAGTGGCGGCGCGCTTCGCGAGCGAAGTTGGAAACTGGATCATCAAACCATGACCACAAAATCTCCCGTCACCACGATAAAACTCCCTTCCGAAACCCAGGATTTAGGTTTCGGCGGAGCTGCGCCAGCTGATTTTGACTCGCGATGGAACGAGGCGCGGCTCGCGTATCCCCTTTATGAAGCGCTCGCGACTCAATTTAATTTCTCGCCGCTGCCTCATCCGGCCGGCGAACTTCCTCCGGCGCGGCCCACGCGGGAAGCATTCGACAGCGATATGAAATGGCTCGAGGCAGTCGATGAAAAACTTCGCGCCTATCAAATTCGCCAGCTCCCTCCGGAGGTCCTGAATGCCAGCGAGCAAGGTCTCCGCGCGTTTATTCACCGGCAGTTGAGGAAGCCGGACAAATCGACGGTGGACCGCGACAAGATCGATCTTCTGCTCGTGCAGTACTTCGCGCTGTGTGCACCCGAGGAACTCTACCGCGCCGAGATCAAGCTCACAGACGTTGCGCGCGTCCTTCAGCCCGTGCTTGCCGAAGCGGATGCAACACCGCTTGAATGGTGCCAGCCGCTCGAGGAAATCCTCTTTGCGGTCGAGAATTGTCACAGCCTGCGCGACATGATGGAGCACGGACTCCTCGAACAGGGCCGGCTGCTCAAAGAATCCGCCGGATGCATGTTTTACGATCCGGCCGCCCTCGTGGCCTTCACCCGGTTCAATTTTCTCCTTCGACGCGCGTTCATTCGAATGCTGCATGCGGACTTGAAAGCGCTAAAAGACGGGGTGGATGCACTGGACGTGAGCGGCGTGAAAACAGTGGATTGCCGCCGCGCGGGATTTTCGGCTGCCGAGCCGACGACGCAGCTCCGGTATTACTGCGAGAATTGGCGGCAGCCCTTTCACAAGGACTACACCGCAAACTCTGTCAGCCACGCGTTTGAACAGCTTCTGGCGTTGCGCGCGGACCTGGAGGAGGCACTGGGGCGCGAGCGGCCTGATGTTGCACCAGCAACGGCACTTGTGCCGGAACGCAAGTTCGACATTTTCGAATCGGAGTCGGAAGAACCAGTCACTCCGATTCTGAGCGTGCCTCCGCCAGGCGATGCGCACGTCCTTCCGCCGCCTCCGGCGCCGCAAAACAAGGAGGCGCACTCCGATGTGATTCCGAATGAGCCGAAAGCGCCTTTTGCTCCTGAAGGAGTGAATCGACCGGCAAAACCTGTCGCGCAAGCCCCCGCGCAGCCGACCCCGCAAGCCGAATTGGAGAAGTGCCTCGAGGCGATATGGGAACAATTGATCGCGGCTCCGCCTTCGCGCGGGCGCTCGATGTCCACGGTCGTTTTACAGGACACGAAGGTTTTGCTTTCATCCTGGGAAGTTGCTGCGTTCGTCGATAAGGGCGGGCAGGAAGCGGAGGATTTGCGGCGCGCCGTGGTTGCGCGTGCGTTGCTGGCGGTTGCCATGGACCAGCGCAAGCGCTCCGGCGAATCGAACGCCCTTGCATCGGCTCTATTGCTGGCTCGAAGTGAAGTTTCTTATTTCCAGGGACGAGTCGAGCAGGCGAAGCAAGCGAAGAATACAGAAGCTGCCGTCAATCTGGGGATCAGCACGAAACGATTACTTTCATTCATTGAAGAAGCGGAAATGCTTCAACCCTGAAGTGCAGAGAGGAGTGGGGGGTCTCTTGAACCTCGCCAGCGTCCTGATCGTCTCGGACGACACGGAATTTGCGCGCAGCGTCGCCGCACGGTGGCAGGCGGAGCGCCACGTCCCGGAAATTACGCTCGCGACCAGCGACGTTTGGCACTCGGGCAGCGGGGAAGGGTATCAACTCGTGATCGTAGGGCCAGTCAGACACGGGAAATCATCCGAGATTCTTTCTGCTCTTGATGCAGAGCCCGCCACGACTGCCGTATACGTCGCCGGGGAAGAAAAAGAGATTTCCTCCCTGCGCGAGGAATACCCTCATCTCCTGATTGTGCCGCGACAGGATGGCTGGACCGGAACGCTAATTCTGGTTTCGAACGAAGCGCTTCGCCGAGTAGAAGCCTTGAGCCGCGCACAGCGCGCGGAGCGACTTGCGCACGAAAGCCAGGGCCACGCGACTCTCGGCCGCTACATGCTTGAGATGCGTCCGAGCGTGAACAATGCGCTGACATCAGTTTTGGGCAATGCCGATCTGCTTCTCCTCGAACCGGGACAGGTTTCGGCGGATTGTCGCGAACAAATCCGGACGATTCACACAATGGCGCTCCGGCTCAACGAGATCGTGCAACGATTCTCATCCCTTGCGGCCGAAGTGCGGGCCGGTGAGAAAGAGTCTCAGGCTGAGACGGAAAGGGAGTCCCATCGCCTGGTCACAGGCACCTGAGGGGCGTGCACATGGCTCGTAAATTATACAAACGAAAGAGGTTTGCAAAGAGTTCGCAAAGCGCGAATACAGGGCGAAAGGTGGCTGCGGAGTTGCAATTATCTTTGGGGGTTTCCCCGCGGAGGTGCGGCTGTGGTGAATGCAGTAGTGAAGAAGGTCCTGATTGTCGATGACTCGGTAGCGGAAGTTCACCTGATGCAGTCGATGCTGCAGCGGGGCGGTTTTCACTCGGTCGGGATTTCCGACCCCACACAAATCGAAGACGCGATAGAGGAAGAACGGCCAAACGTTATTCTCCTCGACGTCGTGATGCCACAACGCAACGGCTTTCAGGTGTGTAGAGACCTCAAAAGTCAGGAATTGTATTCGAAGATACCCGTCATTCTGGTGACTTCGAGAACCTCGCCGAGCGACCGGTACTGGGGCGAGCAACAAGGCGCAAATGGATACGTCGCGAAGCCATTCACACCGGACGAATTGATTAACGCGGTGAAAAGGTTTGCTTGATGGCGAACGAGCAGCAAAACGCGGGCCTACCGGTCGAACTCGAAGCCGGGGAATTCCTCGAGAGCGAATCGCTCTCGGAGGAGAGGCTTCCCGAACGTCAATACTGCGTGTTCCGCGCTGGACGCGAGCGATTCTGCCTTTCAGTGCTGGAAGTCGAGGAAGTCGTGGACTGGCCCATCGTGACGCGGATTCCGCTGGCGCCGGCATTCCTGATGGGAGTTTTCAATCTCCGCGGGACGATCGTGCCGTTGGTGGACATCGCGTTTACGGAAGGGCGCCGGCCTGGGCTGCTCCCGAAGCATGTGGTGGTGGCCTCCGTGAAAGGCGACCCGCATCGCGAAGATTTGAGGCTTGGAATTGCGACGGATGAAGTGATCGGCACATTTTCGGCGACGGAAGAGGCGCTGCTCGACCAGGCGCCCAACAACGTGCCACATTGCCGCGGGATGTTGCGGCATGACGATCGTCTGGCGCTCGTCGTTGATCTACGGCGATTGACCGATGTCTTTCCGGTCCCGGTGATTTGAGGCTGCTCGTGCTGAGAGCCGCTCAAGGCAAACAAGTTTTTGGGAGGAAGTCATGAAAGCTCGTTTGAGTTCCGCAATTTGGGGCTTAGTCCTATTCGTCAGCGTGGCGCTGTTTGGCGTGCTGTGGCTCGCCTACCACGCGGGCGCACACTCGGGCGGACTCTCGCTCACCGAAGCGCCATCGCTTCCGGGGAGTGCTGGCGGAGCCTTACTCGGCGCCATCGCGCTTGCCGTAATTGCGGCGATCTCGATTGTGATGGTGCTGAGCAAGCGCGTGCTCCGGCCCGTGGGCGAGCTCGCGAAATTCTCAGAACGGCTGGTGGCCGGGGATTCTCGCGCGCGCGCAGAAGTCGACTCCGACGACGAATTCGGATTCATCGCGGAGAATTTCAACCGCAGCGCCGCAAAAGTGGCTCACGCCATCACGAATCAGCAGGCTCAGGATTCATTGCAGCGGAGCATCACCGATTTGCTCAACACGATCAATCAAGTGGCGCGCGGCGACCTGACTATTCGCGGAAAGGTGACGAACGACGCGCTCGGCAACGTCGTGGACTCCGTGAACTTCATGCTCGACAACTTCACGAAAGTTCTTGAGCGCGTGCGCAAGGCGGCTGTGGATGTCAGCACGAGCGCCAACCAGATTCTCGAAGCCGCGGACGATATGACGGCCGGCGCGACGCAGCAGGACCAGGAAATCACGAACACTTCGTCGGCCGTCGAAGAGCTGACGGTCTCGATGAAGCAGGTGTCGAACAACGCGGAAGCGAGCGCCGAAGCGGCACGACGCGCGCTCGACGCCGCCGAACAGGGAAACCGCGCTGTGCGTGATACGCTCGAAGGAATGCAGCGCATCCGCGCTTCGGTGCAGGCGACGGCGAAGAAAATCAAATCGCTCGGCGATCGCTCGCTTGAAATTTCAGAAATCATTAACGTGATTAACGATATCACCGAGCAGACAAACCTGCTCGCGCTCAACGCGGCGATCGAAGCAGCGCGGGCGGGCGAGGCAGGTCGCGGATTCGCGGTCGTCGCAGACGAGGTTCGCAAGCTGGCCGAGCACTCCCGCAGCGCGACGAAAGACATTGCCGCGCTCATCAAAGCGATTCAGGCGGAGACAAACGAAGCGGTGGTCGTGATGGAAGAAGGCACTCGCGAAGTGGAAGTCGGAGCGGGGCTCGCCGACCAAGCCGGAAAGGCGCTCGAAGCAATTTCAAGCGTTGTTCGGCAGTCGGCCGAACTCGTACAGGAGATTTCGCTCGCTTCGAAGCAGCAGGTGCGCGGAACGGAAGGCGTGGCGAATGCGATGCAGATCATCTCCGGCATCACTCGCCAGACGACGCAAGGCGCGCGGCAGACGGCTTCGACCGTGGGAAACATGGTCAAGCTTTCGGAGCAGCTCAACGAGGCGCTCGCACAATTCAGATCGCAGTCGGGGCGTCAATCGGAGGCGGCTGAGGAGGCGCGGCCCACTGCGCCCGTGGGGGCGAATCGCTAACGGCGGATCCGCGTGCCGGCGCAAAACGGCCGGCCGCTGACTTGTGCCGAACATGAAACAGCATCCAGCTACGGCCGCGAGGCTAACCGAGCATGAGCTCGACGAGATCCGGACGCTGATTGAACAGCGGTCGGCAATTCTGTTCGACTCCTCGCGTGAGCGGTTTTTCTCGGCGCGCGTGCGCGAATACATCGAAGAAAAAGGGCTGGCGAACGGAACCGAGATGCTGCGAAGCGTGCGCAGCTCGAGCATTGAGTACGAGGCGCTGCTCGAGCGTTTGCTGACCCAGGAGACTTCGTTCTTCCGCTATCCCGCTGTGTTTGACGCACTCGAAAAAAAGATTTTGCCGGAAGTGCAGGAGCGGAAATTCTGGCAGGTTCCGCGGACGCTCCGGATCTGGAGCGCGGGCTGCTCGACCGGTGAAGAGCCGTACTCGATTGCTGTGACGCTCTGCGAGGCGCTGAAATTTGCGGAAGCGTGGGAAATCGAAATCCTCGCGACCGACATCAGCCGTCGCGCGCTGCGCCACGCCGAACGCGGCGTCTATTCGCGGCGCAGCTTGCAGGATGTTTCGCTGGGCCAGCTCGTGACGTATTTCACAGCGACAAAGCACGGATTTCTGGTGCGGCCGCGAATCCGGAAAATGATTTCGTTCGCGCAAATGAATCTGGTCGAGTCGGTTTACGTCGGAAAGCTCGACTGCATCTTTTGCATGAACGTGTTGATGTATTTCTCGGAGGACCGGCGGCATTCGATTCTTCGCCGCTTTTTTGACGCGCTCGAACCCGGCGGATATTTTCTGCTGGGGCACTCGGAGACGCTTTCGAACGCGCCGGTAAAGTTTGAATCCATGGTTCTCGGCGATTGCAGGTTGTACCGCAAGCCCTTGCTGGCGGAGGCGCGGCGGACACCGGTGCTCGTGGAGGGAAGCCTGTGAGCGGACCGAACCAGGAGTCGGTCGAACTGTTCCTGCAGGAGGCTTCGGACAACCTCCAGTATCTGCGGGAGTACTCCGGGCTGTTGCAGGAGCCGCAGACCAGGCCGGAAGACCTCGAAAAGCTCTACATCGCCTCTCACACCCTTGCGGGCACATCCGCCAGCTATGGGTTCCCGCTTTTTTCCGAAGTCGCTGCAAAAGTGGCGCACATTTTTCACTATGCGATGAATGCGGCGCTTACGGCGGAAATGCACGGTCCTCTGACGGAATTCATCTCCGATGCCATTGCCGTCCTCGAGTTCGATCTATTGCAGATCAATTCGAGCGGCGTTGAGACCGCGGACGATATCGCCACATTCAAGCAGCGCTACGCGTTTGCCTTTCCGCCTCCGCCATCCGCTGAACCTGCTGGAGAGCCCGCTGCGGCCGAACCCGAATTTGGCCACCCGGTTTCCGAAGAATTTCCGTCGGCTTCGTTCGTCGATCGGCTGCCGCAAGACAGCGAAGTTCCCGACGAAGTTCTCGAATTCTTCATCCCGGAGGCAGAAGAGCATCTGCAAGCCGTGACGGAATGCTTGCTTGCGCTCGAGGCCAATCCGAATGCCGAAGATATCCACCGGCTTTTCCGCTCCATGCACACGGTGAAAGGCTCAGCCGCACAGGTGGGTCTGCATCGACTCTCCGCGGTGGCGCACCGCGTGGAAGACTTGATCGGCCATTTGCGCGATGGTGTGTTGCAGCCGAGCGCCGAGATCGTGGACTTGTGCCTCGAGTCCGTGGACGTACTGAAAAAGTTCTTGCACCGGCAGTGGTCGAGTGACTCCGAGATGCGAGCGGTCGTCGATCCACTGCTCGCGCGGATTGCAGAATTGGCTCCTGAAGAAGCGCCGGAAGGGGCCGCCGAAGGCGAGGCGACAACTGGAACGGAAGTGCCTCCGGTGGAAGCGGCTCAGCCTGCCGCATCACCGCGCCCGGCCGCCGCGCAGGGCTTACCACAAGCAAAGTCCGTGCGAATTTCTCTCGAGCGGCTCGACCGGATGATGAACGCAGTCGGAGAATTGGTCATCAACCGCACGCGGATGCTTGGCCGTCTGACGGAACTCTCGAAACTCGTAGAAGTCCTGAATTTCTCGAAGGGGCGGCTCTCCGGCAAAGTTTCAGATTTTCAAGAGAAGCACGAGTACAACCGCCTGAGCGGGTCGCTCGTGCCCGGCAGCCATGGCCCGCAGAAGGACACTTTCCGCGGGAGTTTTTCAGTGCTGCCCGCGATGACGTCGAACGATCTCCTCGAGTTCAGCGAACTCGAAATGGATCGCTACGACGACTTCAACATCCTGTCGCGTTCGCTCACGGAAATTTCGGCCGATGTCACCGAGATCCTGACACAGCTCGAAGGATTCATGGGCCGCGTAGACGCGGACATTGATGAATTCACGAAACTCGCGCACCACTTGCAAGACGAAATCACAGCCGCGCGTATGGTGCCCATCGGCAACCTGTACACGCGGCTTTCGCGAACGGTGCGGGATGCGGCGAAAGCCACCGGAAAGCCGGTAGAGCTTTCGCTCGAAGGCGCCGAAACCGAACTCGACAACAACATCATCCAGCACATCTCCGACCCGCTGATTCATCTGGTGCGAAATGCCGTTGCACATGGAATCGAAGACCCCGAAGCGCGCCGCCAGAATGGCAAGTCCGAAAAGGGTCACATCACGGTGCGCGCCTATCACCGCGGCAACCACATCTTCATTGAAGTGGAAGACGATGGCCGCGGGATCGATTACGAGCGCGTGCGCCAAAGCTTGATCGAATCGGGAACGATGTCGCCGGTGGCGGCGTCGGAGCTAAGCGATCGCGAGCTCCGCGAGATTCTGTTCCAGCCGGGCTTCTCGACGGCAACGTCCATGACGGAACTGGCCGGACGCGGCGTTGGGCTCGACGTTGTGCGCGCGAACGTCCACACGCTGAACGGCGAAATCGATGTCCGATCCGAAATGGGCCGCGGCGCATGCTTCACGGTTAAAGTGCCGCTGACGCTGATCATTTCGCAAGCGCTCTTTGTCCGTTGCGGGGCGTCCGTGTACGCATTTCCGCTCGCAGTGGTCGAAGAGATTCGCCGCTTGCGGCCGGAAGAAATTGAAGATGTCGGGGGAAAACTTCTTACGCGCGTGCGGGGCGTGATCACGGAAGTCGTGCGGCTCGACTTGCAACTCGCGCTTCCGCCGCTCGAACCTGTGAACGGATACTTTCACATGGTCATCGCAAAGGTGGCAGGAAAACATGTGGGCGTGGTCGTCGAGGAAGTTCTCGGCAAAGACGAAATCGTCATCAAAAATCTGGGCGACTATCTGCGCCGCGTCAAACTCTTTCCGGGCACGACGATCGCTCCTGACGGCAGCCTGATCCTTCTCATCGATCTGAACCGGCTCGTGTCCACCGATACGGCCGAACGCCACGCGCTCCCTGCCTCGTCTCCCGCAGCGCGCGTTTTTGCGCCGGGCGCCGAAGCCGTCGCAGCCGGAAGCATTCCAGCGGAAGCGGTCGATCCGGTTGAAAACGACTGCGTCGTAGTGGTCGCCGATGATTCGATTAGCGTGCGGAAATTCGTAGGCCGGATGCTCGAGAAGGCAGGCTATCGCGTGAGACTTGCTTCGGACGGGTTGGAAGCTTCGGAAATCATCGCGCAGACAGGCTGTCATCTCGTGATTACCGATCTGGAGATGCCACGGCTGAACGGCTACGAGCTGATGGCTCACCTTCGGCAGAACCCTGTGACGCGGCGGATACCCGTGCTTGTCGTGACGTCGCGCGCCGGAGCAAAACATCGCGACCGCGCATTGAAGGATGGCGCATCGGCCTTTCTGACGAAGCCGGTGCAGGAAGATCAGCTGCTTTCGACTGTTGCAAATTTGATCGGCTCCGAGACGCCTCAAGAGCGTTCAGCGGCGGGCGTGCCGCTAAATCAGGTTTAATGATGATCAAGGGGACCGCAAAAAAGATCCGCGTGCTCGTGGTGGATGACTCCGCCTACATGTGCAGGGTGCTGCAGGAGATCATCAACGCCGATCCGCAAATGGAAGTGGCGGGGCAGGCCCGCGACGGGCGCGACGCCGTCGCGCTGGCGGAATCCTTGCGTCCCGACGTCATCACGATGGACATCAACATGCCGCACCTCGACGGCCTGCAAGCGACCGAGCTGATCATGTCGCAGAATCCGCGGCCGATTGTGATCGTTAGCTCCGATTCGCGTGAAGGGGCCACGACCACGCTGCGCGCGCTCGAACTCGGTGCAATCGATTTCGTTCCCAAGCCAACGACGGGCATCGATCTGGACATGAAAAAAGTTGGCGAAGACCTGACGCGGAAACTCAAGCTGGCGGCGAAGGTCCGCGTCGTCCGGACCGCGACGCGCTCGAAATTACCTTCGTCTCACGCGCCAGTCTCGGCTTCGTCGGGCCAGTCGAAAGGCGTGGCATTCGCAGCTCAAAATGGCGGAAAGTTTCCGTTGATTGTAATCGCAGCGTCCACGGGTGGGCCCGCAGCGGTGATGCGAGTTCTTGCGAGATTGCCGAAGGACATCGCAGCGGCCATATTTCTCGTGCTGCACATGCCGGCGACCTTTACGAAGCAGTTCACCGTGCAACTGGCGGAGATTGCGCCGCTGCCTGTAAAGGAAGCAGAGGCCAACGAAGTGGTTCAGCCGGGAATGATTTATATGTGTCCGGGTTCGCACCACCTGCGGCTTTCATCGACAGGAAAAATTGCGCTCGATTCCGGGCCGCGGATTGATGGCTACCGGCCCTGCGCCAACGTCGCATTCGAATCGATTGCCTCGTATGCACGCAGTCTCACCGTGGGTGTCGTGCTGACAGGCATGGGCAATGACGCTGCGACGGGCGTGATGGCTGTGAAACGTGCCGGAGGTTACGTCATCGCACAGGACGAGGCCACGTCGGTGATTTTCGGTATGCCGGCGGAAGCCATCAAGACCGGGGGCGTGGACGAAGTTCTTGGCCTCGATGAGATCGGCGCGGCGATCGAAAGGCGCGTAACGAAATTGATCCGCATGGTCCCGGCGGGAGTCCGATGAAATTCGCGACGCAGGACGCGGCGAAGACGCGACGCGCACACCGTTCGGAGCCGGTGATCCTTTTTGCGGTGGCCAATCAGACTTTTGCGATTGCGGCGGACGCGGTGCAGGAAATCCGCAGTACCGACAGCCTGGCGGGCGCGGCAATGGAACTGGAGCAATCGGATTTGCCGAAAGTGCGGCATACGATCGAGCGGGCGCACCGGACGTATTACATCGTAAACGCCGCCGCACATTTCAACCTGCCCGTGACGCGGCCGAATCTCGTGTTGGTCCTGCGCCAATTGCGCACGGCCGTGCTGGTGGACAAGATTGAGCGCATGACCGAGATTTCAACTGTGTACCCGCTCCCGCGTGGATTTACAGGCAAGGAGCGCCAATGGTATCGCGGACTCGCATATTTGGACGACCACGTGATTCCGTTGATCCGGCCGGCAGGATTCTTGACGCCGGATGAATTCCGGCGTCTTGATCGCATCGCGAATATGGCTGCGGCCCAGCGCGACATGGAAGGAGCCGTCGAGGTATGAACGCGGCGGAAAACGCCGGACAGAATTCATACGTCCTGCTCCAGGTCGGAGACCGCCGCTTCGCCCTGCGCGCGGATATTGTGTCGGAACTCGCGCCGCCGGTGCGGCTGCACACGTTTCCGCAAACTTCGCCGCTCGTCGTCGGCGTAATTGTCCGCCGCGGCCGCATCGTACCCGTTTATGACGTCGGCCCGGTACTGCTGGGCAAAAGCTCGCCGTCACATCGCTTCTACCTCGTGGCGCGGCGTGAAATTGGCAGAGTGAGCGAACCAGCGGCGATTCCAGTGACGGGTGAGTGCGAACTCGCGACCGCAGAAGCGAAGCCACCCGAAGGTGAGCGCCCGAAATATGTATCAGGGACGGTTTCCGTGGGTCTTGAGAGCGTGGACGTGATGGATCTGGAAACGCTGGTGACATCGCCGGCCGTAGAACCAGTCGTGGTGGACCGTCCGGAGGCGCGAGTATGAGCGCTCCAGGAAATCTACCGCGGATTCTGTTGATCGACAGCAACGTCTATTTTGCCAAGCGTCTGGGCGATGCGCTGGCACACCAGGGATTCGAAGTGGTTCCGAGCACGCAGGCAACTTACGCATTGACGATGCTCGAATGGAATACGCCGATGGCGATTCTTTGCGCCACAAACTTGCGCGAGATGGGCGCGCTCGAAATGGCGCCGATTCTGCGCGCCGACCCTAAGACGTCGAACATTCCCCTGATAGCTGTGGGCGGTGGTGGCGATCAGGCGCTGCTCGAGGCCTACCGCGCCGGCTGCGATGATTATGTGGATCGGCGACGGCCGCCCGAGGATATTGCAGCTCATGTACGGCGGTTTCTTGTGAGCCGCCAGGATGGTTTTCAACCGACGCAGATGCTGGCGAGCGCGGACACGGAATTGAGCGGCAGCCTTTCGCACCTGGATTTGCCCGGCGTAATTCAGATGCTCGAGCAGGCACGGCAAACCGGCGCGCTGCACATAAACGCTGGCGACACCGACGGAATCATTTTCTTCGAGGCCGGTGACATTCTGCACGCAGAATGCGGCACGCTCTTCGGAGACGAAGCGGTGACCCAGATCGTAAAGACTTGCCAGGGCGTTGGAAAAGGCGTTTACAAATTTGTGTATGGCGCCACGGCTGCGCAACGAACTGTCCTACGTTCTTCAACCGACCTGCTGCTCGACGCCCTCCGCGAATTCGATGAGAGCGAGCGAGACGATGTAGAGAAGGAGTCGTCATGAGTGAGACACAAACCCTCACGGCAGCCCGGACTCCCACGGTTTATTTCATTGACGACAGCGCGACGATGCGCGAAGTCATCAAGATCGCTTTCCGCAAGGAGAGCATCCACGTCATTACGTGCGCCGACGCCGCATCAGCGCTTGCACTGTTCAATGAAACTGTGCCGGACGTCGTCATCACCGACGTGATCATGCCGGACAAAGACGGATACGAAGTTTGCCAGTTCATCAAACAACACGAGCAGTTCGGCAAGACGCCCGTGATTCTGATGTCGGGCGTTGTGAACCGCACTGTGGCCGAGAAAGCCATGGCCGTGAAGGCGGACGAGTTGATCCGAAAGCCGTTTCAGCCCCAGGATTTGATCATCCGTGTGAAGAATCTGCTGTATCCGAAGCCGGCCGGCGCGCCGGGGAGCGCGTACGGCGCCGATTCAGTGCAGGATCCGTCGCCTGCCGCAGCGCGTGCGCTGACGAGTTTGTTTTCTCCGGCCCCCGCCATGGTCGCCGCGCCGGCTCCCGCAGCACATCGCGCCGAGGCTCCGGTCGCATTCGTCCCTCCGCGAGTGGCCGCACCCGCGTCTCCGGTGCCCGCGCCACGAGCTGCAGCCCCGCCGGCCGAGATTCAAAAGCTGCGCAACGAGCTTCGGAGACTTGAATTTCTCGTGAAAAAACTCCAGGCGGAACTCGAGGCCCAAAACCAGTATTGCGCAGCGCTCGAAGCTCACATCAAAACGCTTCAGGAATTTGACTAACCCTCAGTCTCCTGGAGCCCCATCTACTTTCCGGTTCTTTTCAATTTGTTACTCACTCGAATAAGGCGTCGCTGAGCGGCTTGACCCTAGATGGATCAGGGGCTACGCTGAGGTTCCCTCTCGGAGATAGGCGGTCTGCGTTCGGCTAGGCGCGCTGTATTGGAGTTTGGATGGGGCGTCGCACCGAGCATCGAATCGCTGCCAATCTTCCCATCGTAGTCCGCGGTGTGGACCACTACGGAAACCCCTTTACTCAGACTGCGCGTACCAGTGACGTGAGCGCCTCTGGTGCCAGGCTCGAAGGCTTGGAATGCATTGAACGCCCGGGCGGCAAAATCGAGATCGAATTCCAGGGGAAAAAATCGTGGTTTCATGTCCAGTGGGTGGGTCAAGAAAATACTTCGAATGCCGGGCAGGTTGGTGTTCGGAGCCTCGAACCGGGGAAATATATCTGGGGCGTGAAACTGTCAGAATCGGTGCCGGATGAATACGATCCAACCAACCCGGACCTCGGTGTGCCCACACCGCCAACGGAGTCGGTTTCGGCGGGTGCGCCAGTCCCATGGGCTGGCGGCGAGCGCCGCCAGTTTCCGCGACGCGCCTGCCGAATCGATGCGCAGGTTACTGTTGTCGGCAGCTCGATGGGGCTCCCCGCTCGGGTCACGGACATTTGCCTCGGTGGGTGCTACGTCGAGATGATGTCCCCGCTTCCCATTGACTCCGCTGTTGACCTAAGACTCGATTTGGGCGCAGAAATCTTGCAGTCGCGCGGCAAGGTGCGGAGCTCCCATCCAGGGATGGGGATGGGAATCTCGTTCACAGGAATGAGTCCAGAAGATCTGCAGAAACTCCGCCAAATCGCGCCGCCTTCGCTGGGAGAACAGGAGCCGCCGTTTGTCTCGCCGCCTCCACCCGCGCTTTACGGTCCGGCGCCTGCAGCAAAGCCGACGCCAAAACAGCCGACGACAACCGCTGAGGCTCTGGAAGCCGTTGTGCGCGTCCTCTTTCGCAAAGGAATACTCGAACGATCTGAACTTGAGCAGGAAATCGAGAGGTTGAAGGTCAAGAGAACCTGACACCGGCCCTCGGTTTGCTGAAGGATCATTCCGCTCGCCCGTTTCACTGCACTTGGATTTTTGCTCCGCTAGTGGCAATATCCCCAGGGTTGGAACACTCGGGACCGGTCAGGGAACAATGCGTCAGTTCACACCATTCGCGTTGATACATTGATGGGAGACACTCGGCGCGAGCCCGTGAGGCTCGGAGCGGTCCCAAGACAAAGGGAGGATTCGGCATGAAACGGATCGGATTGCTGGTTACCTTACTTTTGATTTCGGAGCTGCTCTACGTCGGGCTGATCTCGCGAACTTCGTCCGCTTCAGATGCAGTGACGATACCTTCGCGGAGCTTTCAATTCACCTACCTGGTCCATGTTCCAGCTCTCCCGCCAGGAACTCATCAGTTGCGAGTTTGGGTCCCGCTTCCCTACGAAGACCGCTCCCAGGGAATTTCGAATCTCCAGATACTGGCTCCCATTTCGCATAAAGTCGAACGGGACAAGGAATACAACGACCGCTACGCATATTTCGTCGTCGATACGGCTGACACCAGGACGCCACTCGACATTCGATTGACGTTTCATGCGCAAAGATTCGAGCACCGGGTTTCGCTGGTTTCGACGAGCGACGCTCCCACCGAACCAACTGTTGCGACGGCCCGCTTTTTGCAGCCGGACCATATGGTGCCGATTGATGGCGTGATTTCCGACCTATCTCACGCGCAGACGAATGGCGCCATGCAGCCGCTTGAGAAGGCGCGCAAGATTTATGAGTACGTCGTTTCCACGATGAAGTACGACAAGAACGGCACTGGCTGGGGCCGCGGCGACGCCATCTGGGCCTGCGACTCGAAGCGCGGAAACTGCACGGATTTCCATTCTGTCTTCATCGGGATGGCTCGCGCCACCGGAATTCCCGCGCGCTTTGAAATCGGTTTCCCGCTGCCCGACAACTCACACGAAGGAGTCATTCCCGGCTATCACTGCTGGGCGCAGTTCTTCATTCAGGGGATTGGATGGATTCCGGTTGACGCCTCGGAGGCGTGGAAGCATCCGGAAAAGCACGACTATTTCTTCGGTGCGACCGATCAAAACCGCGTCATGTTCTCGATGGGGCGGGACATTCGGCTGAAGCCGGCCCAAAAAGGTGACGCCCTCAACTATTTCGTCTATCCGTACGCCGAGCTGGATGGAAAGCCATATACGGATCTCAAGAATGAGTTTTCGTTCCGCGATGACACGCTTCCATCCGGACCGGCCAGGGGTATCGCAACCTCCGACTGATCGGAGCAGCCAGACGATCAGTGGATCATCCGGCCGGCTTAGCGAGACCTTTCGATCGAAGAAACTCGCGCGCGACTTCGCCGATGTCGCGGTGGTTCCCGTCCACCTCATAGTTCATTTTCTGCATTTCCGCGTTTGATATCTTGCCGGCTAGTTCCGCAAGCGCCGCCCGCAATTCAGGGTGGCGCGAGAGCGCGTCCCCGCGGACGACGGGCACGGCCTCGTACGGCGGAAAGTAATGTTTGTCGTCATCCAGAATGACGAGATCGCGCGCGGCGAGCAAACCGTCCGTCGAATTTCCCGCCACAAGATCCACTTGCTTGTCGAGCAAAGCGCGATAGAGCAAGCCGAGGTCAAGAATTCGCGGCGACGCAGCGAACTTCAATCCGTAAACGCGAGCGAGGCCCTCGTAACCATCCGGGCGTTCCGAGAATTCGAAACCAAAGCCCGCACGCCATTGGGGCATGAAACGAGCTGCTTCTGTTAGCGTCCTCAGATTCAAGCGCCGCGCGTCTTCTCCACGAATGACAATTGCAAACGTGTTGTTGAACCCGAGCGAAGGCATCACTTCCAGGCCGAAGCGCTTTTTGTACTCGCTTTGGACGCGTGCGAAAACGACCGACGGATCGCTCTCGATCGGACCGTGGAGGATCGCGGTCAAAGCCGTCCCGGTATATTCGACGTAGGTGTCGATTCGCCCGGCGAGAAGCGCCTGGTGGCAAATGTAGGAGCCTGCCAGATAGAAGCGGCGGCCAACTGGCCGGTGCGTCCGCGCCTCGAGATGCTGCGCCAGAATTTCGCCGAGGAGCGCTTGCTCGGAAAAATTCTTCGAGCCGACGACGATTGTGTCGCGCCGCTCGGCGCCACATGCGGCCAAAAGAATTGCGATGGCGAAAGCGAAACAGGCGCGCAGCGCGTTCATCTGATGTCTCATCGCACCGGACGCATGCGCCGCTCGAGCAGCCCGAGAGAAAGATCTGCCGCAATCGCAAGGACAGCCGCCGGGATTGCGCCGGCCAGAATCAACTGGTCGTTTACCATGGCGAGGCCGCGGAAGATGAATTCGCCCAGGCCTCCCGCCCCAACTGCTGCTGCAATCGTCGCAATGCCGATTGTCAACACGGTCGCGACGCGCACGCCCGCGAGGACCGTTGAAAGAGAAAGCGGCAGCTCGACTTGAAAAAGAATTTGTCGCTCCGTCATTCCCATTCCGCGCGCGGATTCGCGCACCGCAGGATCCACGCCTGCGATCCCGGCGGATGTGTTGCGGATGATGGGGAGCAACGCGTAGAGAGTGAGCGCCACGATCGCCAGGCGGTCGGCGCGCGCGCCGAGCCAGGGAACGGGAAGGAGAAATCCAAAAAGCGCGAGGCTCGGAATCGTTTCCGCAATGTTGGCGCTGCCAAGAATTGGTTTTGAAAGCCACGGCTGGCGCGTCACAAGAACGCCGAGCGGGACGCCGATCGCGACTGCAAGGAACATGGCTGCGCCGACGAGCCAGACGTGTTCGAGCATGGCTTGCAGGATTTCGCGTTGATGATGCAGGAAAAAGATGGCCAGGTTCATACGCCCCCCTCGAGTTGTTCCCGGGTCCTGAGATTCGCAACGTAGGCCGCCGCAACGGGCTCGGTCGCACGCAGAAATTCCTTTGGCGAATAGATTCCCGCGAGGTTTCCCGCTTCGAGCAATGCGATTCGGGTGCCGAGCAGGAGGGCTTCACTTACGTCGTGCGTCACGATGACGATGGTCTTGCCCAGCCGCCGCTCGAGCGACTGAAATTCTCGTTGCACTTCACCGCGCGTCAGCGGGTCGAGCGCTCCAAACGGCTCGTCCATCAACAAAATCGGCGGGTCGGCCGCAAGTGCTCGTGTGACACCGACGCGCTGGCGCTGTCCCCCCGAGAGTTCGTGCGGGTATCGTCGCAGGAATTTATCCGGATCGAGCCCGACCAACGCGAGCAATTCTGCGATGCGCGCGCGTGTCTTCGCTTCCGGCCAACCTTTGAGCCGCGGAACGAGCGCGATGTTTCGCTCGACCGTGAAATGCGGGAACAGCCCGACATCCTGGATGACGTAGCCGATGTTGCGGCGCAACTCGATCGGATTCCATGCCAGCGTTGAACGGCCTTCGACACGAATTTCGCCTTCGCTCGTTTCGAGCAAGCGGTTGATCAGTTTGAGTGCAGTCGTTTTGCCCGAGCCGCTGCGTCCGAGCAGGACGAGTGTTTCGCCGCGCAACACCTCGAAGTTGAGATCATTCAACACAGCTGGCCCACCTGGGCGGTGGTAGGAAACGTGGCGAAACTCGATGACGCGGTCACTCGAACCAGGAGAGCTCATTGCCCGGCAGGCTAACAACAGCTGCGGAGGCTGTCAAATTGGCGAATCAGAATCGGCGCGAGAAACACGTTGCAGGGGATTTGCGGTTCGGAGTATAAGCCCACGTGATTTGCATTTCGGCAAATGACCGAACTGAGATGAGCCACAATGCGACGCTTTCTTATTGATACCGACACGGCTTCGGACGATGCCGTTGCAATCCTCATGGCGCTTCGCACGCCTGAAATCCAGGTTGACGCCATCACGACCGTTTCCGGAAACGTCCCGGTGGCGATGGGCACGCGCAACGCCGGGACTGTGGTCGAATTGTGCGGCAAAGAGACGCCGGTCTATGTGGGCTGCGACCGTCCGCTCGTGCGCGAAGCGAGCTATGCATATTTTTTCCATGGCCCCGACGGCATGGGAGGTATGAATTATCCCGCCCCTAAGCGCGGTCCCGAAAAGGAGCATGCCGTAGATGCGCTCGTTCGCACCCTTCGCGAGCGGCCGGGCGAATACACCTTGGTGACTCTCGGACCACTCACGAATATCGCAATGGCCCTGCGGCAAGCGCCCGACATTGCCGGGAAGTTGCGGCACGTTTACGTGATGGGTGGCGCGGCTTGCGTAGTCGGGAATATCACGCCGGCGGCGGAGTTCAATATCTGGGTCGATCCGGAAGCAGCGAAGATTGTATTCCACTCCGGCATGCCGATTGTGATGGTTGGGTGGGAGCATTGCCGCGGCGCATCCGTCCTGAATGATGCCGACATGGCGCACATTCGCAGCTTCAAAACGAAATATGGCGATTTCGCGCTCGATTGCAATCGGAGCGCTCTCGCTGCGAGCATCAGCTTCAATCGCGAGCCGGGACTCACGCAGCCCGATCCGGTGACAATGTCCATCGCCATTGATTCGTCGATTTGCACTTCGCTCGGTCACCATTACGTTGACGTCGAGACGGAATCGGAACTCACCCGCGGCATGACTGTCGTGGACCAGCTCGGCGTCACGAAGCAGCCTCCCAATATCGAAGTGTGCTGGAAGATGGATGCTGCCCGCTGGAAGGAGATGCTGTACAAAATCCTTCGATGAGCTCAACTGAATCCACTCCTGATTCCGCACCCGCCCGAACGAGTTGGCTGTGGAACAAGGATCTCGCGCCGATCCCATCCGACCGCCGGACGTGGAGAACGTACAACTACACGGCATTGTGGGTCGCCATGAGCGTCAATATCCCGACCTACATGCTCGCAAGCGGAATGATCGTCGGCGGAATGAACTGGAAGCAGGCAATCTTCACTGTTTTCCTCGGCAACATCATCGTGCTGATTCCCATGCTCCTCAACGCGCATGCAGGAGCGGAGTATGGAATTCCATTTCCAGTGTTCGCTCGCGCGTCGTTTGGTGTGCTTGGCGCAAACGTTCCGGCAATCCTGCGAGCGCTTGTCGCGTGCGGCTGGTTCGGAATTCAGACGTGGATTGGTGGCGAGGCGATCAACACGATGCTAGCCGCCATTGTTCCGGGCTGGGATCACGCGTGGATCTGCTTCTTCCTTTTTTGGCTGCTGAACCTGATCGTCGTGTTGCGCGGAATTCAAACAATTCGCTTCCTTCAGGGAATCACGGCTCCGGTACTGCTCATTCTGGGTCTCGCCATGCTCGGCTGGGCTTATCACAAAGCGGGCGGATTCGGGCCGATGCTTTCAGCGCCTTCGAAATTCCGCACGTTCGGCGAATTCTTCGCTTTCTTTGTTCCGTCGCTCACAGGTGTGGTCGCTTTTTGGGCGACCGTGGCCTTGAATATTCCCGATTTCACGCGGTATGCAAAGGGACAGAAGGAACAAATGCTCGGCCAGGCGCTGGGGCTGCCGACGACTATGACGCTCTATTCCTTCATCGGCATCGCGGTCACGTCTGCAACGGTCGTTGTCTTCGGCCACGCGATTTGGGATCCCGTGGCGGTGATGAGCCGGTTGGGAAACCCGGTGGCGGTCATTGTCGCGATGCTGGCCCTGCTGCTCGCAACCTTGAACGTGAACGTGGCGGCCAACGTTGTCTCGCCGGCAAACGACTTTTCGAATCTCTATCCGCGCAGAATCAGCTTCAAAACCGGAGGCTTGATTACTTGCTTCGTTGGCATCTTGATGCAGCCCTGGAAGCTCCTTGAGAGCTATGGAAATTACATCGTGGGATGGCTCGTCGGATATTCCAGTTTTCTTGGGCCGGTCGCGGGCGTGATGATCGCCGACTACTACGTGCTGAGAAAAAGAATCATCCGCACGCCGGATCTGTTTGAACGCGGCGGCGAGTATGAATTTTCGAACGGGTTCAACTGGCGCGCCATCGGATCGCTCGCTGTGGGAATTGCCGTGGCTTTGATCGGTCTCAAGGTTCCTGCGCTGCACGGGCTTTATCACTATGCGTGGTTCGTGGGCTTCGGCATTTCCTTCGTCGTGTACCTTATCTGGATGCCCCGCTCGCGTTGATTGCGTCCCGAATCTCACTCGCCCCGTAGACATCGAGTAATTTCACGCAGGACGCGGATCAACATCGTTTTCGTGAGTTTCCCGGTAAACGTATTTTGCTGGCTCGGGTGGTACGACGCGAAGAGACGCGGCAAATCTCCGGGCAGTTGATAGCTCGCGCCGTGGTGGAAGGGAAACGCTGCGAGGCTTTTGATCTCACCGCGCTCTTTCATCAGGCCGAGATACGCGCGCATCGCAATGCCGCCGAGCGCGAGAATCGCCCGCGGGCGCATGATTTCGAGTTCCTTCTCGAAATATGGCCGGCAGTTGGCGAGTTCGGCGGGGAGCGGCTTGTTTGTCGGTGGTGCGCACCGAAGCGTCGCTGCGATGTAAGCGTTCTTCAACTCGAGTCCGTCACCAAGGCGGGTTGATGTCGGCTGGTTTGCGAAACCTGCCCGGAACAGCGCGTGATAGAGAAAATCTCCCGAGCGATCGCCCGTGAACATGCGGCCCGTGCGATTGGCGCCATGCGCCGCCGGAGCGAGTCCGAGAATCATTAATTTCGCGTGCGGGTCGCCAAACCCCGGCACCGGTTTGCCCCAGTAGTCCCAGTTAAGAAAGGCGCGACGCTTCTCGCGCGCAATTTTCTCGCGATAGCGCACCAGCCGGGGACATTTCCGGCATTCGACAACCTGCCGATTGAGTTGGTCGAGTGCGTCCATCGCGGCTCCCCTGGAAAGTTATCACGAATCCTCAGGGCGATCGCCCGCGTCTATTCTATTTGTATTACCACCATGGCGTCCGTGGGTCTCTATGCAGCTTGTCCGATTTCCTCTAGGATAGGCGCCGCAGAAGATCATGGAGCCACTTCAATCCCATGAATAACAAACGCGAGAAAATCGTCATCGTCGAAGCAAATGCCGCGAACCGGGAACACCTGCGCGCAACGCTGGAGGCGTCCGGCTACGACGTCACATCCTTTGCAACCGCGCGTGAAGGGCTCGATGCGATTCGGCAGTCTGGTGCGGATCTGCTATTGCTTGACGCGAGAATGGGTGACGCGAACGCGCGTGAGACGCTGGCGGCGGTTCGCGGCACAGCGGCCACCGAAGGTGTGCGCGTTGTCCTCCTTGTCGGCTCAGGATCGGGAGAACGAGTCGCAGCGCTCGATACCGGCGCCGACGACGCACTGTCAGGTCCGTGGGATGCAAGCGAGCTCCTCGCAAGAGTTCGCGCGCAATTACGCGTCCGGCGAACAGAAACCCAGCTTCGCAAAAAAGTGCATATTGCCGAAGAGGGTCAAAAGATCGCGCACACGGCATTTGAAGCGCTCGCTGTCACCGAAAAAATGGCGAACGACGCCACCTCACTCGATCGCCGGCTCAAGATCGGTTTCGGTGCCGTGTTCGCCGTCGCTCTGATCATGGCGGCTATCTATTTTCTCTTCGCTCGCAGCGCTCAAAAAGAAAATCAACGAGCCAACGCGATCATTGCGAGGCTCGAAGGCGGGCTCGTCCGTCAGGAGGACCTGATCGCAGAGGCTCGCAGGTTGCGGCAAGAGCAAGGTACGACGGCCAGCGTGTCCGGCGGAAAAGACGAACTGCAAAGACACGCCGCCGAGCTGAAGGAAAAAATGGCGAACGCCGGCTCCGACGAGGTCGCCAACTTAGAAAAGGAGTTGGCTGTCACAAACGCCCGCCTGAAGCGCGTGGAGCAAGAGGGCGGCGCAGCTGCGAACCTCATCTCAGCGGATGTCCAGAGTGTGTGCCTGTTGCATGTCTCTGTGGCCTTTCGCCATCAGCAAAGCGGTCAACGCTTGCGCTATGCAGGGCTCAATTCGCAGGGAGAACCGCTTCAAGACAGCGACGGCAATCCTATTCTGACGGTTGAGGGCCGCGGGCCGGAGGTGAAGCTGGACGTCTTCGGCACAGGTTTCCTGGCTGGCCCCGCGGGACGGGTTATCACCAACAGGCACGTCGCCGAGCCGTGGTGGAAGAATGATGAACTCAAAGACATGACGAACCAGGGATTCCAACCGGAGATCTCCGTGATTCGCGCTTACTTCCCGGGGGACCCGCGCGCGTTTCATGCGGAGATTCAGGATGTCTCGAAGGATACGGACCTCGCGACGATGCGTGTGGACCTGCAAGACCTGAAACGCACTGCCCTCTCGATCGACGCAAACAAAGGCGCTGCAGTGAGTGGCCAACCGATCGTCTTGATGGGCTATGCAACCGGATTGGCTGCGATTCTCGCGCGCACGGATGAAGATTCCGCGCAGCGGATCATTGCGCGCAGCGGCGGAGACGTCGCGCAGGTTCTGGATGAATTGGCGCGGCGAAATCTGATCCGCCCGCTGATCACCCAGGGGCATATCGGAGACGTTTTGGCGGATAAAATTGTTTTCGACGCGCAGACGACCTCGGGTGGCTCCGGTGGGCCGCTCTTCAATCAGCAGGGAAAAGTCATCGGCGTCACATTTGCCGTTTTGAAAGGCTTCGGTGGGTCCAACTTTGGGATTCCCATCCGGTTTTCACAACCGCTCCTGACGCCATAGCGCCGCGATCCGCCTGCGCTTGGCGCACTCGCGCTGGCATCATGTCCACAGCCACGTCAAATTGACATCACAGGGGCCGCGCGACTAGCATGGTCCCAGCGATTTTCTCTTCAGGGTGAATCCTGAAGATGTGCCCCCCGCAATCGGGGACCGGCTCATACCTCTGCCCATGGAAATCAGTTCACGCTCGAAAAATATCCTGGACCGGATTGTCGCAGCACGCCGCGAATCCGTCGCGCACAGGAAGCGTGTGCTTCCCGACGTGGCGCTCAAAATCGCCGTGGAGAAAAAGGCGAAACCGCCGCGGGATTTTCCGGGCGCACTCGTCGGTGCAGGATTCAACATCATTGGCGAGTTAAAAAAGGCTTCCCCTTCGCGCGGCATTCTGCGCGAGGACTTTGCGCCTGCTGCACTGGCGTCGAGTCTCGAAAAGGCGGGAGCCGCTGCACTTTCGGTGTTGACCGAAGAAGAATTCTTCTCGGGCTCGCTCGGTGATTTGAAAGACGCAAGCCGCGTGACAAAAATTCCAATCCTGCGGAAGGACTTCATCGTGGATCCTTGGCAGGTGTGGGAGACGCGTGCGGCGGGCGCCGACTCCTTCCTTTTGATTGCAGCGATACTCAGCGACTCAGCGCTCCGAGAACTTCTTGAGCTGGGGCGGTCTCTTCAAATGGAACCGCTCGTCGAAGTGCATACATGCGAGGAGCTCGATCGCGTGATCGGCGCTGGCGCGCGAATCATCGGCGTGAACAATCGCGATCTTCGCGATTTCCAGGTGCATCTGGAAACTTCGCTTGGGCTTGTTGAAGCGATTCCGGAGGAATGCATTGCTGTGAGCGAATCGGGGCTCCACAGCCACGACGATCTCGCTCGCCTGCGAAGCGCAGGCTTTGATGCGTTTCTGATCGGCGAGCATCTCATGAAGGATGCCGACCCTGGTGTGACATTTCGGGCGTTGCTCGAGCCTGATGGGAAAGGGCACGACGCCGCTTGAGCGGCAGGTAGCGATGTTGATGGTCAAAATCTGCGGGATCACGAATTGGACCGACGCACGGCGCGCCGTCGAAGCCGGCGCAAATTTTCTCGGTTTCAATTTCTATGCGGGTAGCCCGCGGTACATTGACCCTGCGCGCGCGCGCCAAATTGTGCGACGCCTTCCGAAGAAGATTGAAGTGGTCGGCGTTTTCGTGAACGAGCGAGAGAATACGATGCTCGATGTCGCCCGCTCGGTCGGTCTCGATTATTTTCAACTTCACGGCGACGAATTGCCCGTGACGGTCGCGCGCCTCAAGCGCACGTTGCCGGTGATCAAGGCAGTGCAAGTTGGGAAATCATTTCGCGCACCGCAGCTCCGGCGATTTCGGGGCGCCGACGCGATTATGCTCGACGGCTTCGATCGCAAGCACCGCGGCGGAACCGGAAAAACATTCGCGTGGACCGTCGCGAGCCGCGCAAAGCGCTACGGGCGAATTTTTCTGGCGGGCGGATTGAAACCGGAAAATATCGCGGAGGCAATCCGCGTGGCGAAGCCTTACGCGATTGATGTGTGCAGTGGGGTGGAAGCGAAACCGGGAAAAAAGGACGCAGCGCGCGTGAAAGCCCTGATGAAGGCAGTCCGAGCCGCGCGGCGCAAATCAAAGTGAGCTCGATCCCAAAACTCGTTCCTGATTCCCGCGGCCGGTTCGGCCCATACGGTGGGCGGTACGTTCCCGAAACTCTCGTCGCGCCGCTCGAAGAACTCGAACGTGCTTATGCGGAGGCACGCGCTGATCGAAGTTTTCAAGAAGAGCTCGACGCGATGCTGCACAACTTTGCCGGTCGCCCGACTCCGCTGCAATTCGCTTCGCGACTGACCGAAAATCTCTGCGGGCCGCGCATTTACCTGAAGCGCGAAGACCTGCTCCACACCGGTGCGCACAAGATCAACAACTGCATCGGCCAGGGATTGCTCGCGGTGCGAATGGGAAAACGTCGCGTGATTGCGGAAACCGGCGCCGGGCAGCATGGTGTCGCGACGGCGACCATCGCCGCGCGGCTGGGACTTTCTTGCACGGTGTATATGGGCACCGAGGACATGGAGCGGCAGCGGCTCAATGTCTTTCGCATGCGCCTTCTCGGAGCCGAAGTAATCGGCGTGGATGCAGGCAGCCGCACTTTGAAAGACGCGATCAATGAAGCCATGCGCGATTGGGTGACCAACGTTCGGACGTCGCACTATCTGCTCGGCTCGGTTCTTGGCGCGCATCCCTACCCACAGATCGTGCGCGACTTTCAAAAGATTATCGGCGAGGAGGCGCGCGAACAGATTCTGCGCGCCGAACGCCGCCTGCCCGACTCTCTCTTTGCTTGTGTGGGGGGCGGCTCTAATTCGATCGGCCTATTTCACGCATTTCTTGGGGATGCCGGAGTTCGAATGGTCGGCGTCGAAGCCGGTGGGCGTGGCAAGTCGCTCGGCGAACATGCGGCTCGCCTCGCGACGGCGCATGGATTCTTGGGCGCGCGCCCGGGAGTGTTGCAGGGCACCTACACGTATGTTCTGCAAACGATCGACGGGCAGATTTCGACGACTCATTCCATTTCGGCCGGTCTCGACTATCCGGCAGTCGGCCCGGAACACGCATGGCTTGCCGAACAGGGACGCGCTGAATACACGGCCGTGAGCGACGAAGAAGCGATCGACGCCGCTCGTACGCTCGCGCGTCTCGAGGGAATTATTCCGGCGCTCGAATCGGCGCACGCCTTGGCCGAACTCCAGCGCCGCGCGCCGAAGATGAAAAAGGAAGATGTCGTGATCCTCAATCTTTCCGGCCGCGGCGACAAGGATATGGAGATCCTCTCGCGCTATGTCTGAACCCGCCATCTCGAAGTCCTCCACATCCATTGGGCAGGGGGGTCGAATCGCGCGGCGATTCGAAGAGCTCGCTCGCGCAGGCGAGCTGGGACTGGTTGCCTATATCACCGCGGGCGATCCGTCGCTCGAAGCTACTGAGAAGATTGTCCGCGCGGCCGCGGATGCCGGTGCCGACGTCATCGAACTCGGCGTACCGTTCAGCGATCCCGTGGCTGACGGCCCCACGATCCAACGCGCCAGCGAACGCGCGCTGCGAAGCGGAACGACGCTTGCCGGCGTGATCGAACTTGCGCATCGGCTTCGGGCACACACCAATGTGCCTCTCGTGTTCTTCAGCTATTTCAATCCGATTTTACAAATGGGCCTCGAAAAATTTGCGGCCGCTGCGTCCGCCGCCGGTACCGATGGAGTGCTCGCGACGGATCTGACTCCGGAGGAAGCATCCGAGTACCGCGCAGCGCTGCGAGCGCACGTGCTCGATGCGATTTTTCTTGCTGCGCCAACCTCAACCGACGCGCGCCTCACAATCATTGCCGAAGCTTCGAGCGGATTCTTGTATCTGATTTCGCGCACCGGTGTGACAGGCGCGCGCGAAGCCCTCCCGGAGGATTTGCCCGCGCTCGTCCGGCGCGCGCGACAGTTCACGAAATTGCCGATCGCGGTCGGTTTCGGGATATCGCATCCCACGCATGTTACTGTGCTCGGTGGAATCGCTGACGCGGCCGTGGTTGGCTCTGCGCTGATGGCCGAAATCGAAAAGGCAAGTTCGGTGGACGCAGCCGCCGCTGGTGTGGGCGACTTGATCCGCACTCTGAAGCGAGCGGCGCGAGAGGGCGTCAGCCGACGGGGCAAGGAGCCCCACGCGGGGTGACGCAGATGACGATTGATGATAGGCGCCGCCTGATTGACGAGATCGATAAGAAGCTCGTCGAATTGCTGAACGAGCGTGCGCGCTGCGCGATGGAGATCGGACATTTGAAGCGCTCGCAGGATTTGCCGGTCTATCAGCCAGAGCGTGAGCAGGAGATTCTTGACAACGTGGAACGGCTGAACCACGGCCCGCTGGAAGGTACGGCAATTCGGCGTTTGTTTGAACGCGTTATTGATGAGGCGCGGTCGCTCGAACGGGCTGCGAGGCAAGCTGGAACTTCGCCCGAGTACGATTCGGCGCAGGCGGGTGATTTGAAGCAGAAGCCGTGACGCAATCGCAATTCATTTTACTGGGAGACATTCATGGTCGTTGTGATGCAAGGGGGAGTGAGCGAGGCACAGATTCAGCGGGTGATCGACCGGCTGGTTTCGAAAGGATTTGACGTACATCGTTCGACGGGCGAGTCGCACACCGTGTTGGGCGCGGTCGGCGTGCATCCGGATTATGACCCTCGCGACATCGAATTGCTCGACGGAGTGCGTGAAGTGGTGCGCATCACGCAGCCGTACAAGCTCGCCAGCCGAGCTTTCCGGCCCGAAGGCACCATCATCGATTTGGGCAAGGGCGTCCGCATCGGCGGCCCCGAGATTGTCGTAGCCGCCGGGCCGTGCGCCGTTGAATCAGAAGAGCAGATTGGTGCGGTGGCCAAGTCCGTGGCGCGCATGGGCGCGAAGATCCTTCGCGGCGGCGCCTTCAAGCCACGCAGTTCGCCGTATTCCTTTCAGGGACTGGGCGAGCGAGGACTCAAGCTTTTGCGCGAAGCGGCAGACCAGAATGGCTTGCTCGTGGCCAGCGAAGTGATGGATCCCTCGCAGGTGGCGATGATGCTGCCATACGTGGAGATGTTCCAGGTGGGAGCGCGCAACATGCAGAATTACCATCTCCTGCGCGCGCTGGGCGAGGTACGCAAGCCCGTGCTCCTCAAGCGCGGAATGTCCGCCACGATTGAAGAGCTGCTTCTGAGCGCTGAATACATCATGTCAGGTGGGAATTACAATGTTGCGCTCTGCGAGCGCGGCATCCGCACGTTTGAAACGTACACGCGCAACACGCTCGACATTGCTGCGATCCCCGTCATCAAGAAGATTTCCCATCTGCCCATTCTCGTTGATCCTTCGCACGGTACAGGGAGGCGGGACAAAGTTGCGCCGATGGCTCGCGCCGCAGTGGCCGCCGGCGCCGATGGATTGCTGATTGAAGTTCATCACGATCCCGAACATGCGCTCTCCGATGGCGCGCAATCTCTTTTCCCCGACCAGTTCGCGCAGCTCATGGCCGAATTGCAGATTATCGCGCCGGCGGTCGGCCGGCGCATGGCCTGAATCATGGGAGACGCTGCGCCGTTTCATCGCGTGGCCATCCTTGGCACGGGCCTCATCGGCGGATCGTTCGCGCTCGCCGTGCGCAAGCACCACCCCAGCGCCTCCACGATTGGATTCGATCGGCCGGACGTGCTCAATCGCGCGGTTGCGCACCGCGTGGTACACGAGCAAGCTCCGGATTTGATCAGTGCCGTTCGCGGAGCGGACCTTGTTTATGTCGCGTTGCCCGTTGGAGCGGCGATCGACGCAATTCCAGCGATCGCGTCTCATGCCGAACCGAACGCGCTGGTTACCGATGCATGCAGCACAAAACATGTAATCTGCCGAATCGCGCGGGAACATTTTCGAAATGGCCCGAGGTTTCTCGGTGGTCACCCGATGGCCGGACAAGAGTCCTCGGGGATCGAGCACGCCGACTCCGAGTTATTTCGCGGCGCGCACTATGCGTTGATGGGTGCGGAGAACGATGGCGACCTGCGCGTAGAAACATTTGCAGCTTTGCTTCGCAAAATTGGTGCCGCGCCGGTTTGGTGCGATGCGGAAACGCACGACTGGGCCGTCGGGATCGTCTCGCATCTTCCGCAACTTCTATCGCTCGCACTGGCGCGCGTGGTGCAGGATGAAACCGATGAGTCAGGGTTACCCGTCACCCTTGCCGGAAGCGGCCTTCGCGATGTGCTTCGCCTCGCGGGCAGCCCCTATAGCGTCTGGCGCGACATCTGCCTCACGAACACGGAAAACATCTCTCTTTCGCTCGACCGGCTGGCACAGGCTGTCGATCACCTTCGCACGCGGCTTTCGAGCAAGGAACTCGAGACGGAATTCCTCGCCGCGAATGAACTTTACAAAATCCTTCACAAGTTGCAGTAAACTTCTCTCCGCATTGATTGAATGCAATCGTGAATCGAGGAGATGCGGATGGACAAACGCGTAGCAAACGCGGAAACAGCCATCGCCCGCATACAGGACGGAGCGACGATCCTGCTTGGCGGATTCGGTCTGTGCGGCATCCCGGAAAATCTCATCGCCGCGCTTCGCACCAAAGGCACCAGGGATTTGACGCTGGTGTCGAATAATGCCGGCGTGGACGATTTCGGGATCGGCCTTTTGCTCCAGACCAGACAAGTAAAGAAAATGATCGCGAGCTACGTCGGCGAGAACAAAACATTCGAGCAGCTCGCATTAAAAAAGGAACTCGAGGTCGAGCTGAACCCTCAGGGAACGCTTGCCGAGCGGATTCGCGCCGGTGGCGCGGGGATCCCCGCTTTTTTCACGCCCACCGGATACGGCACCATGGCAGCAGAGGGAAAAGAGATTCGCGATTTCAACGGCCGGCCGCACGTTATGGTCCCCGCGCTGCGCGGGGATTTCGCTTTCATCAAGGCATGGAAAGGCGATCGCTGGGGCAATCTGGTCTATCGCAAAACGGCACGCAACTACAATTCGGTGATGGCCACGGCAGCGGACTACGTCATTGCCGAGGTCGAGGAAATCGTCGAGCTGGGCAAGCTGGACCCGGATGGCGTTCACACGCCGGGAATTTTCGTGGACGCAATTTTTCAGGGCACAAATTACTTGAAGCGGATCGAGAGGCGAACGGTCCGCAAACGGGCATAGGAGGACCGATGGCTCCGAAAGTTGATAAACGTGAATTGATCGCGCGGCGCGTGGCGCAGGAATTGCGCGACGGGTATTACGTCAATCTCGGCATAGGCTTGCCGACGCTGATCCCGAATTATCTCCCGCCGGGCATGGAGGTCGTGCTCCAGTCGGAGAACGGCATGCTCGGCATCGGCGCGTATCCCTTCGAAGGCGAAGAAGACGCGGACCTCATTAACGCCGGCAAGGAAACAATTACCGAGATTCCCGGCTGTTCCTATTTTTCGAGCGCTGATTCATTCGGCATGATTCGCAGCGGTCGAATCCACGTCACGGTCCTTGGCGCGCTCCAGGTGGATGAAAAGGGCAACCTCGCAAACTGGGCCATCCCGGGGAAAATGTTGAAGGGCATGGGTGGTGCGATGGATCTCGTCGCGGGGGCGAAGCGCGTCATTATTGCAATGGAACATACGACGAAAGAGGGCGGAGCAAAGATCGTGAAGCGTTGCACCCTGCCGCTGACGGGCGTGGGTGTGGTGGACCTGATTGTGACGGAACTCGGCGTGATCGAGGTCACGTCCGGAGGTTTGGTGCTGCGTGAAGTTGCTCCGGGAGTCACGCCCGAAGACGTGCAAAAAGCGACCGAGCCCTCGCTTCTCCGCGCACCCAATCTGAAAACAATGCCAGGGTGACGGGCATCGGCAAAAGATAACTGTTGCGCCCCGATCCGATTCGCGACGGCGAGCAACCTGCGATAAGATTACGCGTGCAAAGTCTCTCAGGAGAGGCGATGGAGCCGCATTCGATCGTGGTGGTGAGCTTGCAAAACCCAAAGGAAAAACTCTGGGGAGAACTGCTGGACGTTTCAACTGCCGGGGTGTTGTTGCGCGGAATCGATTTGAGCTCGTTCGACGACTTCGTGCGCCAGGTATTGCATCCGGAGGGCGACCGCATGGGCTTGCCGACGCTGTTTTTTCCGATGCTGCGTATTGAGCGAATTGCGCTCGACGAGGCTCGCGGTTCCATTCCATCGCTTGCAGAAGTATTCGAGAAGAAGGTGGGCCGTTCGCTGCCGGACTACCTGGCCCAATTTGTCTGATCGAGTTCGCGCGCAACTGCCTGGACAACCTCATGAACAGCCGAATCTTGACCGTCCCGAATCAGCTCACTTTCCTGCGTCTCGCGTTCCTTCCGTTCTTCATCATCGCAATCCATTACGAGTGGTACGGTTTGGCTCTCATCATTCTCGTCGCAGCGGGAGTGAGCGATGCGCTCGACGGCCTGCTCGCGCGCGGATTGAATCAGAGGACGCCACTCGGCGCGTATCTCGATCCAATTGCGGACAAGCTGCTGATGATGTCGTCTTACCTGGTACTGGCGTTGCACGGGAAAATCCGTTGGTGGCTGACGATTCTCGTTCTTAGTCGCGACGTCCTCATGCTGATCGCTGCGGCCGCCATCCTCATAACGGTCGGATATCGGCCGTTCCCGCCGAGTATCTTCGGCAAGGCGACAACGTTTTTTGAAATTCTCCTGATCGTTCTGGTCCTGGTGCTGGCGATCCGGGATAACGAATTCCTCTGGATTGTGCGGCACGCATGCACGTATTTAGTTGCCGCTTTTGTGTTGGTTTCATGGCTGCATTACAGCATTGTGGTGGCGCGGCGGCTCCACGCCGGGGAATGACCGCGCTGCTACTGTGGGGGTCTTAGGACCTGAAGGGCAATCATCGCAAAGCTCGCCAGCACGACAAGTGCAGAGCCCCAGCCGAACAAGTACGCCCGCTTCCGCTCCTCCGGCGAAACAGGGGGCCTATCGGTCATGATCTTTCCGAGAACATATCCGGTTGCGAGACCACCAAAGTGCGCGTAGTTGTCGATTCCAGAAACCACCAATCCAAATATGAGGATGTAGATCAACCAGCGGATGAGTTGCGTACGGAGCATCTGCAAAGAGGCACTACGGCGCCCAGTCGTGATCGCGAGAAGCACGCCGATCAACCCAAGCAGTGCTCCTGACCCTCCCACGCTGAAATGACCCCCAAAGCTGCTCAGCAAGTAACCGCCGATTCCGGTCAAGACATAAATGAAAAGGTATCGCCCCGAGCCGTATAGCTCTTCGATTTGCGGGCCGATGTCCATCAGCACCCACATGTTGAATGCGATGTGCATCAAACTGCCGTGCAAGAACACGGCGGTGACGAATCGCCACGGCTCCGCGAGGTTGAAAGACAGCGGCAACGAAGCGCCGAACCGCGCCAGGACGCTTCCGCCAATTCCCCCGAGGTTGAAAAGCGCGAAGAGTCCTCCACCCGCCGGCGGCTGAAGGCCGGTTAAACGTAGGGTCGCGAGCAGGCACAAGCCATAAAGCACACAGCTCAAGCTCAGGATTCCGTAGGTGACAGGGGACGTCGTCGGCACCAGCTTTTCAAGCGAGCGGCTGGCGGCGGCGATTGAAAACGTCATGCTCGCGCCGCATTGATGGCAACGAGTGGCGGTCGAGCCGACCAGCGTACCGCAAGCGGGGCAAAGCCTCGGACGAGCATCCTCGCGGCGGCCGCCAAAGATGCCCTTCATCTGTTCACGCAATCGATCGAGCTTCCAACGCATTCGCGGCGAGAGCGGCAATAGGCTTCCTTGCGAGAATTTGAGAGCGTTCCTATAATACAGAAAATGGGTGAATACAAGTGAAGCGGGAGCCTGCGTGAGGCCCTCTCCCCGGCCACAGAAACTTCGCCGACAACCGGAGTTGATCCTCTTCCATGAGTGGACGATATTCACACAACTTAGCACTGCGTTAGCAATCACGATACTTAGTGCCGCCGGATGCGCACATCATCCGCGCGTCACACGGCCTCCCGCGCAAACGCCCACTTCCGAAACCACGCCGACTCTTCCGCCGGAAGCCCCGCCGGTGGCCGGTCCGCCTCCCGCCGCCGAAAGAAATCCGGCTTTGTCGGGACAATACCTCGAAGAGGGCGTGGCGTCGTGGTACGGCATCCCGTTTCACGGTCGCCGAACGTCAAATGGTGAAATCTACGACATGCGCCAATTCACGGCGGCGCATCGCACGCTGCCCTTTGGCGCGATTGTCCGCGTGACGAATCTACGCAATGGAAGGCAGATCGAGGTACGGATCAACGATCGCGGCCCCTTCGTGGCAAACCGCGTCATTGATTTATCGATGGCCGCGGCTCAAGCGATTGAAATGATCGGCACCGGGACAGCGCCCGTTCGTCTGGAAATTCTTTCGGGACCGAATCCGCAGATCGGATTCTTCTGCGTACAAGTAGGCGCGTTCCTCGTGCGGGAGAATGCCGAACGGTTGAAGGCGCAACTTGAAGCGCGCTACTCGCCCGTGACCATCGTGACGTACGATTCGCCGGATGGATTGTTCTATCGAGTACGCGCGGGACGGCTGCCAAGTGAAGCCGCCGCTCGTCGTCTTGCCGATCAGTTGCGCTCGAGCGAGCAGGTGACCACTTTCGTTGTCCGTCTTGACGAGTAGCACGCAGCTTCCTCCGCTCACTTGTGCGTCATTACGTACACGCCTTCCCAATCGGTAGGAGGTTCTTTGACGAGGTATTCCTCGCAACGCTCGTGGAACACGCGGGCGGGACCGTCCTCCGGCCAACGGTGCAGGACGTCTTCAAACGTATCCTTGGCGGCCTTCCATTCGCGCATCTTGTACGCTTCGCGCCCCTTGGTGAAGAGCTTGATGAGTTCCGCTCCATCTTCGCTCGCCAGCTTACCGGTGAGAATCTCGTAAATCGTCACGGGGAGTAGTTTACCTTTGACGCGGATTAAATCCAGCTCCCGCACCTGAAAGCTTGCGCTCTGCAGAGTGATATAGGTGGATTCCGTAATCAGGATGCGCGTGCCGTACTCTTTGTTGAGACCTTCAAGCCGCGATGCAAGATTGACTGCGTCGCCGATGGCTGTGTATCCGTAACGCAGAGCGGACCCCATGTTTCCGACCGAAGCTGTGCCCGTGTTGATTCCGACGCCGATTTCAAGAACCGGGAGTCCTTTCGCGCGCCATTCCGAGTGAAGTTCCGCGAGCCGCGCGTGCATTAGGATAGCTGTTTCGCAACACCGGTCGGCATGACCCGGTTCGGCAAACGGGGCGCCCCAAAACGCCATAACAGCGTCACCAATGTACTTGTCGAGCGTGCCCCGGTTGCGAAAGATGATTTTCGTCATCTCCGTCAGGTATCCATTCAGGAGGTACGCCATCTCCTGCGCGTCGAGGGCCTCGGAAATTGTTGTGAATCCGCGGACATCGCTGAAGAGCACAGTAATGGCGGTTTTGCGCGGCTGAACGCTTTCGGGTTCCTCGAGCAATCGGCGCACGACTTCGGGGCTCACGTACTGGCCAAATGCACCGCGCACTTTGCGCTTTTCCCCTTCTTCGACGAGCACGCGGTAGAGTGCTACGAAGCCCGAGTTCGCGATAAGAGTGACTGCGGGCACGATCAGGTTCAGCCACCAGCCGTGCAAGAAGGCCCAGTAGATTAGTCCCATGAAACCTGCCAGCACTGCGACGCTGGCCACAAGCCAGCGCGGGGGAACGAGCGCGAGCAGGATTCCGAAAGGAAGACCGAAGAAAAGGATTGCGCTCGCGTCGGCGATTACTTGCGGCCCGTGTCGCACTAGGAACTGCTGATTCAAAATGTTGTCGATCACGTTGGCGTGGATTTCGACGCCGGGATAGTCGAGACTGCCGAATGGAGTGGCGCGCAGATCTCCGATTCCCGTCGCCGAGGCTCCGACAAGCACGATTTTGTCTTTGAAAGTACCGGGAGGGAATTTGTGTTGCACCACATCGGAGAACGAAACGTAGGGGTACGTCCGCGTTGGCCCATGGTAGTTTACGAGCAATCGGCTGATGGGGTCAGGATACACGATAAGGTTAGGACCGAATTCGATGCTTACGACTCCGGCGTCGCCGTAATTGAGAATGATCTGCTGATTTGTGAGTCCGAGGTAGATGCGAAGGGCCTGCACATCCATGGAGGCGTACAGGTCCCAGTTAGCCTTATCGGGGTCGCGTCCATATGGGAGCGCGAGAGGGGCGTGCCGCACAACCGTGTCGGGGTCGGTGACGACAGTGAAGAATCCGGTGCCGCCCTTTTCTCCGGCGACTGTGCTGGTCAGGACATCGATGTTGGCTTCGGCACCGAGCGGCAGGAGGTCTTGAGCTTCGTATTTCTCGATCAGGTGAACGAGGCCGTCCTTGCCCGCTGAAGGCAGCGCGATCACCTGTGGAAACGGAAAGTATGCGAGCGAATTCGCGTAGCGGTTGAGCTCTTCGGTTGTAACGCCTTGAATGTCGGCACGCGTGTACAAGAAATAATTCCCAAGGACAACTTTTCCGAATCGCTCAATGGCGGTGGCAAATTCCTTGTCGTAGTCGTATTGCGCTTCAAGACGCGCGATCTCCTTGAGCAGCTTGGGATCTACCGGCTCTCCTTTTTTTCTTTGTCCTTCCAGTTGGGCGGACAATTGCTGGAGGGGCGCCGCGGCCTTGTCTGGTTGGCTGAAAGTAACATCGAAGGCTGCGACGCGCGCTCCGTCATCGCGGAGTGCATCGACGAGCTGTGCGTCCGAATGCCGGGAGAATGGCCAGCGACCGAGAGCTTCCTGCGAATGCTGGTCGATATCCACGATCACGATGCGCGGATCGGGCTTCCATTTGCCGCGCAACTGGAAACGCAGATCGAGGCTGTCGTATTCCAGACGTGAGATGAAATCTGAAAAAGGGAGGGGTTGCTCGCCGAGGAACGTGCGGTAATAGATGAACAGTCCCACTAGCGTCACAACCACGCTGATCGCAAACGATATCCGGTGCCTCCACCAGAGTTTGAAAATACCGGTGATTCTTTCGCGGATGCCTTTTGCCATGACGGGCGTGGGTTCCTGCGTGTCGCTGAGAAGCCAGAATCGAAGTACCCGGAAGGCTAACAAACGGCTGCCCGTGATTCAAGACGAGAACAACAAGGCAGCTGGCTGGCGACCCTCCTTCCCGAGGCGGAACTCTTGCATCGCCGCCCGCTTCGGCTATACTTGGGCACCCCCGCAGAGCAGGGAAGCACATGTCCGCAAAGAGGCAAATCTGGTATCTCGAAGGCTCGACAGCCGCCAGGCTCGTCGCCCCTCTGCGCAGGGACTATGATCTCCACCCCGTTTCGAAGACAGGGCAAAATGGCTCGCGTGGTTCTTTCGCTGCGCGGGTGAATGGCGCACCAAGTGTCTGGCTTGCGGACATAAAGCCGGGCGGTCTCGCGCTTCCTTCAAGATTTCGCCGCGCAGGCAATGGCTCGCGCGTCATCGGCGTCATTCCCGAGAGGCCCGGCCGCTCCTCTCGGCAACCTGGCTTGCTTTCGGCCGACAAAAGCCCCTCGGTTTTTGCCTATCTTCCCTCGCGTGCCCCCGCTGGCATTGTTGAGAAGACGCTCGCCGCTGCATTTCAAAATATCGAGCTGGCCGAACGCGAGCGCGCCTCACGGCAGGCCCTCAAGATTGCGGAGCGGGAGCGTGAGCAGCTGAACCAGATTGGAGTTGCGCTTTCTTCTCAGCGCGACGTCCACGAGTTGCTCACCTTGATTCTTTCGCACGCACGCGCAGTCACGGGCGCCGACGCGGGCTCGCTCTACCTGGTCGAAGACGAAGACGGTGGCCGGCATCATTTGCGCTTTGTGCTTACGCAAAACGACAGCCTCGACTTTCCTTACAAGGAATTCACATTGCCTCTCGCGGAAGACTCGATGGCCGGCTACGCAGCCTTGCACGGCGAAGTGCTGAATTATGCCGATGCCTATAAGATTCCGGGCGACCGTCCATTTCGGTTCAACGAATATTATGATCAGGAGACGGGCTACCGCACGCGCTCCATCGTGACTCTGCCGATGCGCAACCCGAAGGGCGAGGTGCTGGGGATTTTGCAGCTAATCAATTCCAAGCGGAATCCTTCCGCGCGATTGACCTCGTCGGCGGATGTCGCCAAGCACGTGCAGCCGTTCCGCGAGCGCGCAGTTCGTATGGCTCTTTCGCTTGCTTCACAGGCGGCAGTCGCCTACGAAAATCGCAAGCTCTATGGAGACATTGAATCGCTGTTCGAAGGGTTCGTGCAAGCAGCCGTTACAGCCATTGAGCAGCGCGATCCCACCACTTCGGGACACTCGGTCCGAGTTGCCACCTACACGCAGGGGCTGGCGGAGACGGTCGATGGAGAGTCTACCGGTCCTTATTCTTCTGCGCGCTTTGACCGCGAGCAGATGAAGGAAATCCGCTACGCCGCTTTGTTGCATGACTTCGGAAAAGTCGGCGTGCGTGAGGAAGTCCTCGTAAAAGCGAAAAAGCTCCAACCACTTCAACTCGAGCTCCTTCATCAGCGATTCGACTACATCCGCAAGGAGATCGAAGCAAGCACGGTGCGGCGAAAGCTCCAGGTATTCCTCGAGCGCGACCGTGGCGATGCGCTTTCGGAAGTCGCGCGACTCACCGAAGACTTCGACCAGCGCGTGAAAAGAATCGACGACTACTTCCAGTTCATCCTGGATACAAACGAGCCGACGCTTTTGGAACAGGGACAGTTCAAACTGCTGCGCGAGATCGCTCAGAATTCTTTTCTCGATCCTCAGGGTGTCGAGCGCCCCTACCTCAGTGCCGATGAGGTCCGGTTGCTTTCGATCCCCAAGGGAAGCCTCGACCCATCCGAAAGGCAGCAGATTGAATCGCACGTCGTCCACACATTTAATTTCCTCACGCAAATTCCGTGGACTCGCGAGCTGATCAAGATTCCTGAAATTGCACGCGCCCACCACGAGAAACTGAATGGCTCGGGCTATCCATACAAACTCTGGGGCGATGAGATCCCTCTCCCGGCAAAAATGATGACCATTTGCGATATTTTCGACGCGCTCACCGCCTCGGACCGGCCTTACAAGCGCGCCGTGCCGATCGAGCGAGCTCTTGGAATTCTCGACGATTGCGTTCGTGCGAAAGAAGTTGACCCCGAATTGTTCCGCCTTTTCCGCGAAGCTCGTGTATACGACCGGGTTGCGCGCCCTTCCGGAGAATGATTTTCCACCACCAGGCAGTCTCACCTGCGAACAGCCGTTCGAGGCGCGCATTCGCTGCCGCCTTGCAAGGCCTGATTTCAGGAGTCTTGGTTCTGGGCGCCTTCGCAGCTCCCGCAATCGGACAAACCTCCACCTCCGCGAACTGGTCTGTTTCAGTCGTGCTCCCTCCCAGAGTCGTCGCAGGTCAACCGGCAACGCTCGCGGTCCTCGGTGCGGACGGGCGGCTTGCACCCGGTGTCACGGTTGACTTGGGAAAAGATCAGCGAGTAAAAACCGACTCCACGGGCCGCGCGTTTTTCTCGGCGCCTTCTGAAGCCGGAGTCCTGCTGGCGAAGGCTTCCGGTGCGTCGGCAGCAGCGCTTGTTGATCCGGCTGCCCCAGTCCGCACTCAACAGGGTGTTGCAATCGCGCCGGTGATCTCTCAATCGGATCGGTTTTCGATTTGTGGAGCGGAATTCCGCGGCGATGCGGATGCAAACCGCGCTCGAATCAATGGCGACCGAGCGCTTGTCCTGGCGGCTTCACCGGAATGCCTGGTCGTCCTCCCGGGACCCAGGACAAAGCCCGGACCGGCGAAAATTTCAATTGATACACCCGAAGCGCAATGGATGGCGGCAACAACGGTTGTCTCGCTGGAATTTGAGCCGCCCGTTCCACCGCTGGTTCCTGAGAAAAAGAGCAGGCTCGTGGTCCGCGCGCAAGGCTTCGAGAAGCCGTTGGCTATTATTGTGGAGAATGAGTCTCCCGGAGTGCTTCGATTCTTGCGCGGCGATTCGCAGGAGGTCCGAACAAGCGGTGGGGCTCAGAATTCCGCCTCCATTGAGGTCCGGGCAATTCGCTCTGGAGATTTCTCTTTCCGCGGGCAGCTGATTCCTCTGCCCGACCCGGATACCGCTCGCCGATACCTCGAAGCAGCAGCGCCCCTGGCAGGAAGGGATTTTCAGCGCTCCGTAAGAAATCTCGCCGGACGGCTCGCGCACCATCCGCGTGACGTTTCAAGAATCCGGCGTGACCTTGACCGAATTCTCGTTGTCACGATTGCCGGCGATTTCCGCACTCTCCTCGAAGCCGCCCGCGCCGCACTCTAGCCGCGACAAGAACGATTATCTGCATGAATCCGTGATGAACGAAGGGAAGGAAATTATTCGCCGGACGCGGTTTCAAGCGCTTTCGGCGGCGCTTCCGGGAGCGCGCCCTGCGACATCTGCTCGAGAGAATTTCGCGCCTTGTTGAGGCGGCTATCTGCATCTTCGTAGCTCTGCTGCGCGTGACGGAGATGCGTGCCGAGCTTGTCATACACTTCGGAGACGGATTCAAGCTGCTTGTTGAGTCCCGCCAGATTCCCGAGCAGCCGCCGCGCATTTTCTTCGATCTGCATTCCTCGGAGTCCCATCAGGATGGCGCTCAGATATGCGTAGAGAGTGTTAGGCGACACGGGAATAATCGCTTTACTCCGGCAGTAGGCATCGAGCCGGCCATTCTTGGGGTCTTCGGTCATCAACAATTCGTAGTAAACCGTCTCCGAAGGAACAAACATTAGAGCAATATCGAGCGTATGCTCCGACGGCCGGATGTATTTTGCCGCGATGGAATCGGCGTGCTTGCGAACCGCCTGCGCGAATTCCTTCCGTGCATCTTCGCCTGTCTCCATGAGCCGCCGATAGGACTCGAGAGGAAACTTGGAGTCAACTGACACAAGCCTTTCGCCGCTGCGCACAACGGCGTCAACAACATCGCCGGTTGAGAAGCGGTATTGAATCTCATAGCTCCCTTGCGGTAGTGCATCCTCCAGCATTCGTTCCAGTCCGATCTCACCCAGAGTCCCGCGGGATTTCACGCCGCCCAGCACTTGCTGGAGACTCTGAGACGCTTTCGTCAAGTCGTCTCCTGCCTTTTGGACAGCGCCTAGCTGCTGGCTGATCTGCCGTACCGCTTCGGTGGCGGATTGCAATTGTTGCGATACGTCACGCTGCGCGTTGGCAGCCAGTTTCCCGGAGTCGGCGACCCCGCTTTGCAGTTCCTGGCGAACTTGTCCGAGCTGCTGCGTCACTGACTGCGCCAGATGATTGATTTGCGTCGCCACGGACTGGCCCTGGGCTGCGAAGGAGTTCTGCATCTCCTGTTGTACAGCGTGAATGCGCGCATTCGCGGTTCGGCTGGTGGACCACACAATCACTGCGAGTAGGACGATTGCGGCAATTCCGATGGTGAACCACACAGCCGGACTCATACGTGATTTGCCTCTCCGTTTCGCACTGGCTCAAAGACCCTTCCGAACACTCTAGCGCGAACCGCAAGCGGGGAGAAGACGTTTTGCGTCGAAGAATCGCACCTCAAAAAAAAGAGGAACCCCGGCGCTCGAAGCCCTGGGGCTCCCCACGAAGAATCAGAGAGATAGCTAGAAGCTGACTTTCACCGCGAACTGGAACGTGCGCGGGTCATACGACGCCGTCGGCTGCCCGGCATTGCAAGCCCCGGAAGTCGGGTCGCAGAGAGGACTCACATCGCTCACGTTGAACCGGTTCAGTATGTTGAAACCGTCGGCGATGATTTGCAGGTTCACGCGCTCGGTGACCGTGAACTTGCGCTCGATGCGCAGGTCAACCTGGAAAAACCCGGGACGCGTAAAAGCGTTCCTGCCGAGATCTCCCACGCAGCCGAACGGTGGCGATAGTGCAAACGGCACCGGCCCGAAACTCGATCCATCGCTGTTAACGCAACTCGTCGGGACGATAAATTGCACTCCTTTGATAAAGGGCGACGTGACGGGCTGGAAGACGCCCGGATTGATCTCCGGCGGTTGCGCCGCCCCCGCGAGCTGCACCGAAGGCCGGTTTGTCGCGGTGCCAAAGTCAAGGTTCGTGTTCGAGCCAATCAGCACGTTGTAGGGACGCCCGGAAGCGACCTCGATGATGGGCGCTACCGTGAAATCCGCCAGGAACTTCCTCCAGAAGCCCTCGTCGTGTTTGTGATACGGGCTCATGAAGACGGCGCTGGTAATCCATCGGTGCCTCTGGTCAAAATCCGAATTGCCGCGGTCGCCGTTGGGGTTGCTGTTGTCCTGCGGATTCAAGAGCGTTGAGAGATCGGTCGAATCGTCAATCGTGTGGGAGTACGTCCAGCTGGAAAGCATTTCGAAATTGTTCGCGAAGCGCTTCGTCACCGTCAGCGTGAATGCATTGTAAATGGAATTTCCGGACGAAGTCTGTGGGTCCACGTCGCTCCACGGTATGGGGACGGGTCCCTGTGCGTTCGAAATGCCCGTGGGGAACCCGGCTGACCCAGCGACAGCGACGAGTGCCGGGTACCCACCGACAAGCCCGGCAAACGATGGATTGGGCCCTCCGGGTCGGAAGAAATTGAACACGGCGGGCGAGCCGACGAATCCTGCAGGCGCAACAGAGCAAGTGGAATTACCTGCGGGGAACAGGACGGCAAGAATCGGCGTTGACGAGTAACTTCCGAAAAACGGATTCCCCCCCAGCGATTGGCAGGCACTCGATGCGGGCAAAGAGATGGCTAGCGGGTTTGTCCCGGGTGCGTCAAAACCGGCAAGAATCGCGTTGTTGGCGTTGTTCACCAGCATTCCGGGATTCGTGACGTTCGTATTGATCGTCCGGTCGAGATGCGTGCCATGCGTGAAGTTGTATCCCACGCTGAACTTCCAATCCTTCGTCAGCTCCCTTTCAATCGTCACGTTTGCCTGTTGTGCCAGAGCGTATTGAAAATTCTTTGCCACGGGAATCGTAAACGGCAAGAAGGGGAGAGGGAAACCGAACCCGCCGTTTACAGTAAGAAAACTTTGATTGTTGAAAAGAGAGTTGGGCTGAAGCGCATTGAACCGCTGTTGATTCGGGAGGTAGCACATTTGTGGGGTCGCAGTGGAACAGCCCGTTATCCCCACTACGTTTCCACCCACCACCGTGCTCGTCAATACGCCCTGAAATACAGTCGCAGCGTTCAGCGCCGTGAATTGCGTTGGATCGTCAACGTTTACTCGGGACGGAGCGCCCGGGCCTGCTTCCAACAGCGTCGAGACGTCGCCGTCAAACGCGTTTGCAAGGAATGCAAGTGCGAGCGCCGGGTGGTCATAGAAGAATCCATACCCCGCGCGGATGACGGTCTTGCCATTCCCCCACGGGTCCCACGCAATGCCGATCCGGGGCGCCCAGTTGTTGGAATCCGTCGGAACCCCCTGGATTACGCCAAACGCCTGTTCCGCGGCCGCATTCACCGCGCTCCCGGCGGGGAAACTCGGCAACTTTTCAATGTCGTAGCGCACCCCGTAATTCAAGGTGAAGTTCCGGTTGATCTTCCAGCTATCCTGCGCGAAGGCTCCAAACGTCTTGTTATCGAACGGGCGATTCGACTGTCCGATTCCCTGAATAAAGGACGCCGGGAACCCGAGGCCGTACGCCTGAACGGCTGTGAGCGCAGGCGCGCCGGCGAACCCGAACGTTCCTGCGTCAACGCTGCCGAAGGAATAGACGCCGCCGTAGTTCAAAGTAAAAATCTGACTCTTGGAAGACGTTAGTTTGAGGTAGTTCACGTCCACGCCGAACTTGAACGTGTGTGTTCCCTTCGACCACGTGAAATTGTCGGTCCATTCGTAGCGCTTTTCGGTTCGGTCTTCGGTTGAGAAGGGCTCGCGTCCGAAGAACGCAAACCCGGTGATGTTCACTGCCGTCTGGTCGCCGCCGGGAAGATCGGAGAAGCCGTAGTGCAGGCCTCGGCGGGCAAACTGGAATCGGAATTCATTGAACATGTTGCTGCCGATAGCGGTTGTGTGCTGCCCAACGACGGCAAGATCGCGCGTCTGTTGCGTGGAAGTCCGCGATCCGGCGTTCTGGCCGAAGTTCTGGTTTTCTGCATTCACCTCGATTCCGTTGATGGTCGAGGGAGATACGTTCGCGCGGACAAACGAGCTGTTCTTTGAATTCCAGATGTGGTCGAGCTTCAACGAGTACAGGCTTGTTCCCTCCGAGGTCGGGAAATTCCCGACAATCGAGGCCAATCCAACGTAGGACGTTGGCAGAGTAGCTGCCGGTGCAAGACCGAATATGTTGGGGAAAGTATTGACCGGGAACCCCGGCGTATTTCCGAAAAGCGCGGTGGCCGACGTTGCCGCGGCAAGGCAGTAATACGCCACATCCCCTGTCCCTGTGACATACGCGGCCTGCTGCGGCGTGAGTAAGCCGCTCGGCTGTCCGCAGGCTGGTCCGCCCGCGGCAAACGGCGTGTTTACAAGACCGAAATTGTTTTGCCCGATGCTCGAAAAACCGGTCTCCTGCCGCCGCGTGATTTCGTACGCGAAAAAGAAGAAAGTCTTGTCTCTCTGAATGGGTCCGCCGATCGTTGCGCCGCCCTGCACGCGCGTGTAGGACTGCTTCACCGGTTCGGCCTCAAAGCCAGTCGTCGCATTCGGGACGACCTGCACGGAGAATGGGTTTCGCGCCTGAATCGCGCTGTCGCGCAAGAACCCGAACAAGTTTCCATGCACCTCGTTTGATCCGGATTTCGTGACGATATTGACGACGCCGCCCATTGCCCGGCCATACTCCGGCATGTAGTTGCTCGTGATGACCTGGAATTCCTGCACCGCTTCCTGCGAAACTGTCGCACGCACGCCGTTCACGGAATTATCCACGGCATCCGCGCCGTCCACCGACACTTCGTTGGAACGCGCGCGCTGCCCGCCGAAGTTGAGACCGCTTGTGGGTGCTGCGCCGATCGAAGGCGTGTCATCGCGTCCCGCTTGTGAATTCAGGAGTGTGAAATTGATGTAATTCCGGCCGTTGATCGGCAGATTGTCGATTTGAGTCTGCGTGATGGATGTTGATACATCCGTTTTGCCAGTTTCCACCAGATCGGGGGCGGCGGTCACGCTCACGGTTTCCGAGGTCGTCTTTAATTGCAACTGAGGGTCATACTCGGCGATTACGCCCAGAGTCAGCTTAAGGACGGGATTCTTCAGCGTGGCGAAGCCTTCCGCTTCCACCGTCATTGAATAGTTTCCCGGAGGAAGCCCTACGATATCGTACCGGCCATTGCCGTCGCTCTTGGCGTTGCGCTCGGCCCCTGTGGCCAGATTTTGCATGGTAATCTTGGCGCCGCCCACAACAAGGCCCTGGGGGTCGAGCACCGTTCCGGATAAATTGACAGTATTGGTCTGCGCCGCGATCCGATTGGGGAATGCCAGGAACAGTCCGGCAAACAGCAAACTGAAGAAAAACAGGTTGCGCAGACGCATCGCTATACCCTCCCCTGAATTTGTTGTGATCGATTCTGACGGCCGCCTGGCCGTTCGCCCACCCTGATAAGAAAACCTAGGGTGACAGCGACCGTCCCCGCACCCCAAGGGTCCGGATCAACATGCCGTGCGACTTCTAATCCAACCCCTAACTCTTTGCAATAGAAATCTTTAACGGCATGTATTCGTTTTGCTTAATTGGGCAGCGGCCGTTCTTGTAGCGTCGCATCGACGATCTAGTGTACAGGGGAAGTCGCGAGGAGCCGGGATGTGCGCTACTCGCGCGATGTCGAGCCGGAGAGCTGAACGAGCGAGTCGGGAGAAGGAGAGGAGTTCGATTCGATCGTCTGGGGGGCGCGCCAAAAATCGACAATGGAAATCTGGTGGACGCAGGAAACGGTACAGCGGGGGGCGCAAGCCTTCTTCGTGTAAAGTTCGCGGTGGCGCTGCTCGTCCGTGTATTTCTCGAGCGGGACGCCCGGGTAGCCCCTCTGTTGCGAGCAATAGTGCACCAGGCCGTCTTCACATATGTACAGGTATCGTGAGCCGGCGCGGCATCGCCAGTTGTTTTCCTGCCCCGCAGCGATGTTGTGCTGGAATTGATTTACTCTAGTGAACGAACTCTTTCCCAGCGACATGATTTCTTCGAATATTTCCCGTTCGCGCTGCCCGAGTGGCTGAAGCTGGCCGTTCCCGTCATGCAGAATGCCCACCGTGGATGTGAAACCCAGCCCGATGGCGCGATGCGCGACGGCCAGCGCATCCTCCGGATTGTGAATGCCGCTTCCCAGGACCGAATTGATGTTCACGTGGAATTCCGCATGTTCAGCGAGGAGTTCGAGCTTCTTGTCGAGCACTTTCAGGCTCTTCTTCGAGACTTCATCGGGCATCGCGTTATCAATGCTGATTTGCAGGTATTCGAGTCCCGCCTCGTTGAGCCGCCCGATCCGTTCCTCCGTCAGCAGATAACCGTTCGTGATCAGGCCCGCCATAATCCCATTCTTGCGAATGCGTGTGATGATGGCGTCGAGGTCGGGATGCAGCAACGGCTCGCCGCCGCTGATCGTAATGATGGCGGTCCCCATCGCGCCCAGTCGGTCAATCCGGCGGAACATCTCCTCGGTCGGCACCGGCTTTGAGAAGTCGTCGAATTCGTTGCAATACGTGCATGCCAGATTGCAGCGCCGGATGGGAATGATATGCACGAGGAGCGGATGGCGCGTCGAGGCGAGCCCCTTCGCGATCATCCGGATTTCCCGGAGCTTGCGATGCATCGCAAGCAACTTCCTGCGAATTTTCTTACGGGCTGTCACAATGCCTGCAAAAAAACGGCGGCTCTCACCCCTCCGCCGCCTTCATCTGCCTTGTTATTATGCCATAGCGCAGCAATGTTGCCTCGCAGGATAGGCCCTGGTTGCCTGTGTTACTCTAGTCGCCAGCAGAGTTTTTCCAGCGGGCCTGTAGCTCAGATGGATAGAGCAGCGGTTTCCTAAACCGTTTGTCGGGAGTTCGACTCTCCCCAGGCCCACCAGCCTTCGCTCGCCAAGTTGACATAGCACCGGGCGTACCTTCAAAATCGGCGAGCTACGGCTCGGCAGGCCAAGGAAATCAGCGAGCGAAGGCTGTCGCGCCGGAGCTTTTTTGCGGAGGCGGACCTCTCCGTGAAATACCTCTGCATTTTGCAGAGCGACCAGGACGCGGAGTATTTCTATACCGGCATCACGACTCATCGGGACTTGACTCGGAATAATTTGAAAATTAAAGTATCAACCAGCCCACCCAGTTCGCCTACTCCTTGTGGACGCGGTGAACCCCGACATCCTCGAAATCATGAAGTCGTGAATGCAAACTGAGTAGCGGTCGAAAAAGAGGGGTGAATTATGAAAATCGTAGTCATTGGTGGTAGTGGGCTCATCGGGTCAAAGCTCGTAAAGAGGTTCGGTGAGCAGAGCCATGAGGCAGTTGCGGCGTCACCGAAATCGGGCGTTAACACCCTTACTGGCAAGGGGCTGGCCGAAGCGCTGAAGGGTGCGTCGGTGGTCGTTGACGTATCGAACTCTCCCTCGTGGGAAGACTCGGCTGTACTGAAGTTCTTCGAGACATCAACCCGTAACCTCCTCGCCTATGAAGCGGCTGCGGGCGTGGGACATCACGTTGCGTTGTCCATAGTTGGGACCGACCGACTTCCAGAGAACGGCTACTTTCGCGCGAAGGTCGCTCAGGAGAAACTCATTAAAGAATCGCCCGTCCCTTTCACAATTGTTCGAGCCACGCAATTCTTCGAGTTCGTGGGGGGCATCGCCGATGAGGCGACAAAGGGCAAGCAGGTGCGCCTGGCACCGGTGCTCTTCCAGCCCATGGCGGGTGCGGATGTTGCCAGTGCAGTGAGCCGAGTCGCTTTGGATTCGCCTTTGAAGGGCACGGTAGAAGTGGCGGGACCCGAAGTGTTCCGCTTCGACGAACTCATCCGACAGAATCTAAGGGCGAGCAACGATCCGCGTGAGGTTGTTACCGATCCGCACGCACGCTACTTCGGCTCAGAACTGAGCGAGCGCTCACTGGTTCCGGACGAGGGGGCGCGGCTTGGCGAAACACGTTTCGCAGACTGGCTCAAACTCTCCACATTTCGTGCACATGCCTGATTAACGCAGAGGTTACCGGACAAGTGGATTCCGGTACGATGATGTCCGTTTAGCCGACAAATCGGGACTCAGTCGTATGGTCCAACGACAAGTTTCTAGCATGAGCATGGCTCGGCCTTCCGGTGGTATAACGACAGAACCCTATCTCAGGAGAAACCAATGCAGCTAAACGTTCGCGGGACGAGCGCATTGACAAGACTTGTTGTGCTGGTCGTGGTCAGCGCGGCCTGGCAGGCACATGCACATGCTCAGAGCGCCAAAACACCCTACCCGAGTATGGCCCCGCTTGATCAATACCTGATGGAGCGAAATGCCGAGATAGCGCTGGCTCGCAGCGCTGCGCCGGAATCCATCTCACGAGATGCCGAAGTCCTGGTCCTCGGACGCCACGGTTACGAAAGCGCCGAGAAGGGCAAGAACGGGTTCGTGTGCGTGGTGGAACGTTCCTGGACCGCTGAAATCGACAATCCCGATTTTTGGAATCCTAAGCTGCGCGGTGCAATCTGCTTCAACGCGCCCGCCGCGCGAACCTACCTTCCCATCACCATCAAGAAGACCGAACTGGTATTGGCCGGACGATCAAAAGCGCAGATGTTTGAAGGTCTCAAAATCGCCTTCGACAAGAAGGAACTCCCGCCGCTGGAATCCGGCGCGATGTGCTACATGTTGTCCAAACAATCGTACTTGGGCGACCATGACGGGCACTGGCATCCCCACCTGATGTTTTTCGTTCCACTAACGGACCCTGCCGCGTGGGGAGCGAACTTGCCGGGTTCCCCAATTTTAGGATCCGAGGTCGCCGAGGACAGACTAACCGTATTCCTGGTTCCGCTCGCCAAGTGGTCCGACGGCACGCCAGATCCCACCAACGATCACTGACGGCGATCCCGGCGAGTCCCATCGATTTGTGTGCCAACTCCTGATTAACGACTAACCAGGACTTAGCCGGGTGGTCCGACGATAACTTCCGAGTAGCCGACAATTCGACAACAATAGTGCTCCCAAGCCGTCGCACTCGGCATTCCAACACTCCATCAGTATTTGCGTTCCCGTACGTGTTATCGCACTGGCTTCCCACTAAGCCTTGCCGTCTTTAGAATTATTTCATGGGTCCCAATCTTAGGGCGCGGCACGCACTGAATGGTCCTACCTCAGAAATGCATGGGATTCTTTAGCGATCTTTATGTTGGAGACGCGGCGGATGCCACTGGCAACATTGAGGGCAATAAGGAAATCATTCTCGACTAGGAGGATCTCCTCGTCATTGATCCAGCCCACGAGCATCGCATGTGCAACCCTGGCGACTGGCTTCGGCGGATCCCCCACTCTGACCACTTCAACCTCGGGCAGCTCCGCAAGCGCCTTTTGGACCCGGGCCAGTTCACCGGGATTGGGTTTGCCGGAATCGGATAAACGAATTTCCGTCCCCGCGTTCTGTGTGGCTACCAC